>NZ_CP050152.1:1598766-1918520 GCF_011617245.1 Brevibacterium atlanticum
CATCATCGACCACCCTCGGGTCCTGCTCATCACGATCGGTCTGCGCCTGGCCCAGAACAGCGTCTTCTACCTCATCACCGTCTACATGCTCAGCTATCTGTCGGAGAACCGCGACGATTCGACCTCCGGCGTCACTGCTGTGATGATCGCCTCGGCCATCGGTCTGGTCACCGGCCCGGCGTGGGGCTGGGTCTCCGACCGCGTCGGCCGCAAGCCCGTGACCATCGGCGGCTTCATCGGCATCGCCGTGTTCGGGTGGATCTTCTTCGCCTACCTCGACGCGGGTCCGCTGGCCTTCCTGCCTATCATCGTCATTCTTGGCATGAACCTTGCCCACGATGCCGTCTACGGGCCCCAGGCCGCTTGGTTCGCCGAGCAGTTCCCTATCGAGGTCCGCTACTCGGGAGTGAACATGGGCTACCAACTGGGCACCGTCATCGGCGGCGGAATCATGCCGATGGTCGCCGCGCTGCTCTACGTCGCCGGCGGGCACTCGCCGTGGCTGATCTGCGGCTACCTCACCCTGCTGTGCGCGATCTCGCTCATCGCTGCCGTGGCGGCCAAGGACCCGGCACGCGACCTCGCCCGCAGCGCAGCCTGAGCCGCCGCCTGAGCCGACAGTGCATTCGTACGTAAGCCCCCTGCGGGGCCGGTGCGACACGCCGACACAACAACACGCACCACTGAAACTGGAGACAATTGATGACGAAACCGATCGTGCTCAACGCCTTCGACATGATGACCCCGGTCCATCAGTCGCCAGGCCTCTGGCGCCACCCCGAATCACGCATCGGAGAGTTCACCCAGCTCTCGTTCTGGACGAATCTGGCGAAGACGCTCGAAGAGGGCGGATTCTCATCCCTCTTCCTCGCCGACATCCTCGGCGTCTACGACGTCTACGGCGGCAACGCCGATGTCACGAACCGTGGGGGAGTCCAGTTCCCGCTGCTCGACCCGCTCGTCGCGATCCCGGCCATGGCCGCGGCCACCCAGACCCTCGGCTTCGGCGTCACCGCCTCGGTGACGTATGAGAAGCCCTACCTCCTCGCCCGCACACTGACGACCCTCGACCACTTCACGAACGGTCGGGTGGCCTGGAACATCGTCACCAGCTACGTCGATTCCGCCGCCCGCAACCTCGGTCTGTCCGGCCAGATCCCGCACGACGAGCGCTACGACCGGGCCGATGAGTTCATGGACGTCATGTACAAACTCTTCGAAGGATCAATCACCCCCGACGCGCTCAGGGCCGACGCCGAAGCGAACGTCTTCGTCGACCCCGAACAGGTCCACGACATCGGTCACGAGGGAAAGTTCTTCACCGTGCCCGGCCAGGCGCTCGCCGTTCCCGGCCCTCAGGGCACTCCGCTGCTGTTCCAGGCCGGTGCTTCCAAGCGCGGTCAGGAGTTCGCCCTCGACCACGCCGAGGCGATCTTCTTCTCCGGTCCGACGCCTGAGATCCTGCGGACCTGGGTCGACAAGGTCCGCGACGGCCTCGAGGCGCGCGGACGTGACCGTGATTCTGTGAAGATCTTCGCTCTGGCCACCGTCATCGTCGACGACACCGACGAAGCTGCCGAGGCGCGCCTGGCCGACTACCGCAGTTACGTCGACACGGAGTCCGCGCTCTCGCTCTTCGGCGGGTGGACCGGAGTCGACCTGTCGGGAGCGAACCCGGAGGACACACTCGAATACGTGTCCACCGATGCCAACCAGTCCGCGCTCGCCTCGTTCACGACCATGGCAGGGGACAAAGCGTGGACGATTCGGGATCTGGCAGAGTTCGTCGCCCTCGGCGGTCGCGGACCGGTCATCACCGGGTCGCCCGCGACCGTTGTCGACGAATTCCAACGCTGGATGGCCGAGGCCGACATCGACGGGTTCAACATCGCCGCAGCCGTCCGACCGGCCGATGCCGAACGCTTCACGAAGTATGTCTCACCCGAGCTGCGCCGGCGCAGACTGCTGCCCGAGGCGGTTCCCGGAGCCACGGTGCGCGAAGCACTCACCGGAGGCGGCCCGCGACTGGCCGACGACCACAAGGGCGCGGGCTTCCGCCTCGACGCCGCCCGCATCTGAGTCCCACCACCGCCCCGGCCACCGACGCAGTCCATGTCGCCGAGGCGGCCGTCCGGCGGCGGGGGAGCTGACCCCGCCTGCCCCGCCTCGGGCATAATGGTCTGCGGCCGTTTCCCGATCCGTCGACCGAACAGAGACCGTGTATGAGTGCTTCGACGCCGCTGACCACCACCGAGTCCGACGCAGAGCGCGGCTACCGGCGCAAGGCGCTCTTCGCCGCCGCCATCGGCTACGGACTCGACGGCTTCGACCTCCTCGTCCTCAGCTTCGCCCTCTCGGGCATCATCGCCACCTTCGGTCTCAGCGACGTCCGGGCCGGTTCGCTGTCGACGATCACCCTGTTCGGTGCCGTGCTCGGCGGCATCGTCTTCGGCGCACTGGCCGACCGCTTCGGCCGAGTCCGCGTGCTGACGTGGACGGTGCTCCTCTTCGCTGTGTTCACCGGACTCTCCGCACTCGCCCAGGGATATTGGGACCTCGCGGCCTATCGGTTCATCGCCGGCATCGGCATCGGCGGAGAATTCGGCATCGGCATGGCGCTGGCCGCCGAGGCGGTCCGTGCCGACCAGCGGGCGCGGGCCACCTCGTGGGTGGGGGTGGGTTTCCAACTCGGCGTCTTCGCCGCGGCCATGGTCTCGGCCCCGGTCATCGCCCTCTGGGGTTGGCGGGCGCTGTTCCTCATCGGTCTGTTCCCCGCTGTCTTCGCCTTCGTCGTCCGCCGCGGAGTCTCCGAACCCGAGACCTTCGTCCGCGCTCAGACCGGCAGAGACGATGAGTCCGGTGCGGCGACTGGGCACTTCGGCGCGAAGCTCGGGGCGCTGATCAAGGACCGGACCACGGTGCGAACCACGGTGGCGCTGACCATCCTCACCAGCGTGCAGAACTTCGGCTACTTCGGCATCATCACCTGGCTGCCGAACTACCTCTCCGGGCAGATGGGGCTCGGCGTGACGAAGGGATCCCTGTGGACGGCAGTGACGGTCTTGGGCATGCTCACCGGAATCCTCGTCTTCGGACAGCTCGCCGACCGCCTCGGCCGACGTCCGGCCTTCTGGATCTTCCAGGTGGGAGCCATCGTCTCCATCCTCGTCTACTCCCAGATGAGTGATCCGAGCGCGCTGCTGGCAGGCGGCTTCTTCATGGGCGCCTTCGCCAACGGCATGATCGGCGGACACGGAGCCCTACTCGCCGAAATGTACCCGACCGAGGTCAGAGCCACCGCACAGAACGTCATCTTCAATGTCGGCCGCGCCATCGGCGGCCTGGCCCCCGTCGTCATCGCCCTGCTGGCCGGATCCCTGGGCTTCGGCTTCGCCCTGGCACTGCTGCCCGCCATCTACGTCATCCAGTTCCTCGCGATGTTCCTGCTGCCGGAGAAACGTGGGGCCGAACTCACCTGAACCGACCCTCCTGCAGTCTCTGTGAGGCCGCGCACATGCGTGACGCTCTGTGACAGCAGAGCCGGGAGAGCATGACACACGCCGTCATAATCGACGCTTGTGAGCAATTCAGACACCGCCGCGAACCAGGCGACCACACGCATCATCTCCACCGCATCCGACATCCACTCGGTCCTCGCCGAATTCGGCTCACAGGGAACGAAGACGAAGGCGGTGATCATCCTCGCCCTCGGCGGAATCTTCATGGACGCCTACGACTTCTCCTCGCTGGCCTTCGGCATCACCGCAATCCAGGAGCAGTTCGGGCTTTCGGGGTTCATGACCGGCCTTGTCAACGCATCGATCATGATCGGTGCGGTCATCGGTGCCCTCTTCGGCGGCTACCTCGTCGACCGTTTCGGCCGCTACCGGCTGTTCATGGCCGATATGGTCTTCTTCGTCATCGCGGCCATCGGCTGCGCCCTGGCTCCCAACGAATGGGTGCTCATCGCCTTCCGCTTCGTCATGGGCATCGGC
This sequence comes from Brevibacterium atlanticum, assembly GCF_011617245.1. Classification (NCBI taxonomy): domain Bacteria; kingdom Bacillati; phylum Actinomycetota; class Actinomycetes; order Micrococcales; family Brevibacteriaceae; genus Brevibacterium; species Brevibacterium atlanticum. Next base: position 1,602,762 of record NZ_CP050152.1, read on the forward strand.
GTCGGCCTCGATCTGCCCGTGGCGATGGCCTTCCTCGCCGAATTCTCGAAGCTCAAGGGCAAGGGCAACCGCTCACAGCGCGTGAACTCGTGGTCGCCTGCCTGGTACATCGCCACCGGCGTCGGCTACCTCATCGTCCTCATCATCTTCGTGACTCTGCCGTATGACCAGCACGCGATCCTCTGGCGCATCGTCGTCGGCTTCGGCGCCGTGCCCGCCCTCGTCGTGCTCCTCGTGCGCCGCCGCTACCTCGCCGAGTCCCCGGAATGGCTGGCCAACCAGGGCGACCTGCGTGCGGCCGTCGACGTCATGCGCTCCCACCACAACCTCGACGTCACACTCGCCCCCGAAGCGGCGAGCGGTGAGTCAGAGGAACCGGCCGGGGAGACCGGCAAGCCCGCGGCCGGACGGTGGCGAGGGTTCGCCGAGCTCTTCTCCCCGAAATACCGCGTGCGCACCATCGTCGCGCTCTGCGTCTCCGTCTTCTCGACCTTCGGCTACAACGCCGTGGCCTATGGAACGCCGCTCATCATCACCACCCTCTTCCACCAGACTCCGCTGATCACGATCGTCTCCTCGCTCATCATCAATCTGGGCTTCGGTGCTCTCGGAGGTCTCCTCGGCATGTCGATCGTCAACCGCTTCGGCACCCGCAAGATCACTTTCATCGGCTTCGTCATCCAGGCGCTCGCCCTTGGCCTCCTCGCCATCGTCGGCATCCCGAACGGGGCACTCGTCCTCGTCTCGGTGGCGATGCTCGCCGCCTTCGTCTTCGCTCAGGCAGGCGGACCGGGTGCCAACCTCATGAACTACGCGACCCTGTCCTATCCGACGAGGCTGCGCGGCATCGGCATCGGCTTCAACCAATCGGTGCTCCGAGCCTTCTCGATCGTCTCGCTCATCATGTTCCCGATCCTCGCGGCCTCACTCGGCACCGGCGTGTTCTGGATCGTCGCTTGTGCGCCGCTGGCCGGAGCCATCGCGGTAGGCATCGTGGCGTGGGATCCGACGGCCAAGGACGTCGAACGCGAAGAATGACTCCGTGGGCGCTCGGTAGAGATGGAATACCATTACTGCCGAGTGCAGGTCGATGATCGCCGAGGCGGTCCCGAGGTGCCGTATCTCGTGGGCCTGACCGTGTGAGACCGCGAATGACGTGTGCTCTTCCGGTGCATTGGTCTTGCGGCGCAAGTGTGACCCGCGTTACTCTGAGGCGACAGGATTTCGCCGTCGCAGCGCCCGGATCCCTTATTTGGTATCCCGGCGATGTGCTCGTCACGCAGGAGCTGTGAGCCGCATGAGGAAGACCGAGAACGAGACCGCGGAGGAGTCCGTGCCGTCGCGGCTGGGCCCGAGCCCGGACCAGTTGGCCGCACACCGGATCAGTCCGCGCTTCTACAATGCCGACCTCGCTCCGAGCAAGAAGGAAGGACGCAGCTGGACCGCGTACAGCGTGTTCACCCTGTGGGCCAATGACGTGCACTCCCTGGGCAACTACGGCTTCGCCCTCGGCCTCTTCGCGCTCGGCCTCGGCGCCTGGCAGATCCTCGTCGCCCTCCTCGTCGGCGCCGCCCTGCTCTTCTTCCTCCTCACCCTCTCGGGATTCATGGGACACAAGACCGGGGTTCCCTACCCGGTGATGAGCCGCATCGCCTTCGGCATCCACGGTGCCCAGCTGGCCGCCTCGGTGCGGGGGATCGTCGCGATCGCCTGGTTCGGCATTCAGACGTACCTGGCCTCGAGCGTTCTCAATGTCCTCCTCCTCACTCTCATCCCCGGCCTTCAGACTTGGGCAGACACGGAATTCCTCGGCCTGTCCGGACTCGGCTGGTTCTCCTTCACTCTGCTCTGGATCGTCCAGGTCATCATCGTCAGCTACGGCATGGAGATGATCCGCAGGTACGAGGCGATCGCCGGCCCCATCATCCTCGTCACCTTCCTCGCCCTCGCCGTGTGGATGCTGTCCCGGGTGGACTTCTCGATCTCCTGGTCCAGGGACGGCGCCCTGTCCGGATGGCCCATGTGGATGCACATCCTCGGCGGCGGTGCTCTGTGGGTCTCGATCTACGGCACCTTCGTCCTCAACTTCTCCGACTTCACCCGGGCGGCGAAGAAGAAGGGGTCGATCGTCGTCGGCAACTTCTGGGGGATCCCCATCAACATGCTCGTCTTCGGCCTCGTCGTCATCTCCCTGGCCGGAGCCCAGTACGAACTCGACGGCACCGTCATCACCTCGCCTGCCGACATCGTGCAGACCATCGGCAGTCCGATCCTGCTGGCCCTGGCCTCCCTGTCCCTGCTCATCCTCACGATCGCGGTCAACCTCATGGCGAATTTCGTCGCTCCGACCTACGCCCTGACCAACCTCTTCCCCCGCCACCTCAACTTCCGTTCGGCGGCGATCGTCTCGGCGATCATCGGCTTCGTCATCCTGCCGTGGAACCTCTACGACTCACCCGTCGTCATCGTCTACTTCCTCGGCGGGCTCGGCGCTCTGCTCGGACCCCTGTTCGGCATCATCATGGTCGACTACTGGGTGGTGCGGAAGACCAAGGTCAACGTTCCCCAGCTCTACACCGAGGCCGGCGACGGCGAATACTTCTACCACCACGGTGTGAACTGGAGGGCGATCGGAGCGTTCATCCCCGCCTCCGCGATCTCCCTCGTGTTCGCACTGGTCCCGACCTTCGCCGGACTCTCCGAGTTCTCGTGGTTCTCCGGAGCAGCCCTGTCTGCGATCATCTACTTCGTCATCGCCCGCCGGGACTTCACCTTCCGTGAGGTCGACGGTGAGGAGATCGCTGTCCCGACCACCCACTGATCCCACCGCGCCACTGACCGATCCCTCCGCAATCCCGCCACACCACCCGCCGACCTTGATGGAGCCACCAGTGAGAATACTCGTCGTCAACGTGAACACGACGGAGTCGATGACCGAGGGCATCGCCCGAGCCGCGCGCACGGCCGCCTCGCCGGACACCGAGATCATCGGACTCACCCCGAGGTTCGGTGCCGAGTCCTGTGAAGGCAACGTCGAGAGCCACCTCGCAGCCATCGGCGTCATGGATGCCGTGCTCAACTACGAGGGCGACTACGACGCCGTGATCCAGGCCGGCTACGGCGAGCACGGGCGGGAGGCTCTGCAGGAGCTCCTCGACGTCCCCGTCGTCGACATCACCGAGGCGGGTGCCGCGCTGGCGATGTTCCTCGGCCGCCGGTACTCGGTGGTCACCACGCTCGATCGCACCGTCCCGCTCATCGAGGACCGCCTGCGCCTGTCCGGACTCGACGCTCACTGCGCTTCCGTGCGAGCGTCGGGTATGGCGGTCCTCGAGCTCGAAGAGAGCCCGGATCGTGCCGTCGCCGCGATCGCCGACCAGGCCGCCGAGGCGGTCGACCGTGACCGTGCCGAGGTCATCGTTCTCGGGTGCGGCGGAATGGCCGATCTCGGCCGGACGATCACCGAGCGGTGCGAGGTCCCCGTCGTCGACGGCGTCACGGCTGCGGTCAGGCTCGCCGAATCCCTCGTCGGACTGGATCTTCGGACATCGAAGGTGAGGACCTATGCCCCCGCCCGGCCGAAGCAGGTGAGCGGATGGCCATTCCCCGGCGTCGGCGGCCTGGCAGGCAGTGCGGGAGGCGACGTGGGGGACGCCTCGGACGTCGTCGTCGGGGACTGAGGCTCACTCCCCCTCGGGTGAGTCCTGTTCGGGGGAGTCCTCCGGCTCTGACCGTTTCTCCTCGATGGCCCGAGCCAGGCGCTCGGTGTGTTTGTCATGCTGGTCCTGGCTGGTGCCCAGGTGTCGGCCGGCGAGTTCCCCGGCCTTCGTCTGGTCGCGCCGGGCGATGGCGTCGAAGAGTTCGGCATGCTCGGTCGCGACGACGTCGAGGTCGTCATGCTGGCTCAGCTGCCAGCGCATCCGGGAGTCGAGGAGGGCACCGATCTCCCCGAGCAGCTCATTGCCGGTGAGCTCGGTGACGATGGCGTGGAACTCCGCGGCACTGCGATGAGCGCCGACGACATCACCGTTCTGCGACAGCTCCCGGCCCCTGCGCATCGCTGATTCGAGACGGGCGAGGCCTTCCCGCGTGTGGCGCTGTGCGGCGAGTTCGAAGATGAGCACGTCGAAGACTGCGCGCACTTCGTTGAGGTCGGCGATGTCGCTGGGGGAGAACTCGCGCACGGTCGACCAGGTGTTCGGTCGCGTCGTCACCAGGCCCTCCGAGGCCAGCTGTTTGAGGGCCTCACGGATCGGTACGCGGGAGACGCCGAGCTCGTCGGCGAGGTTGCGTTCGACGAGTCGCTCTCCCGGCAGGCGGATGCCGTCGATGATCTGGTTGCGCAGGATATCGGTGACTCGCACCGTCTCGGAGCGCGGCGTTGCGCTGTTCATCGGGGCACCTCCTCAGCGGCGCATCGCGCGGCCGAGCACGTCGAGGCCGACGGAGCCGAGTCCCAGCGCCTTCGTGTGGAAGGCCTTGAGATCGAAGTCGGCACCCGCCTCGGCGGCAGCCTCGTCACGGAACTGCTCCCACAGGCGCTGCCCGATCTTGTAACTCGGCGCCTGGCCGGGCCAACCGAGGTAGCGGTCGAGTTCGAAGGCGAGGAATGAGCGGTCCATCGCGACGTTGTCGGTGAGGAACTGCCAGGCCTTCTCACGGTTCCAGATTCCGCCGCCGAGGCTGGTCGGAGCCTCGAGTCCGAGGTGGAAACCGATGTCGAGGACGACGCGGGCGGCGCGCAGCCTCTGTGAGTCCAGCATGCCGAGGTAGTCGCCCGGTTCGTCTAGGAAGCCGAGGTCGGCCATGAGCTTCTCCGCGTAGAGAGCCCAGCCCTCACCGTGACCGGAGACCCAGCACATCAGTCGTCGCCAGCGGTTGAGAGTGTCGGAGACATAGGTGGCCTGACCGACCTGCAGGTGGTGGCCCGGCACGCCCTCGTGGTAGACGGTCGTCTTCTCCTGCCAGGTGGCGAACTCCGTGACGCCCTCAGGCACCGACCACCACATCCGGCCCGGACGGGAGAAATCGTCGGTAGGGCCGGTGTAGTAGATACCGCCGGTCGCCGAGGGGGCGATCATGCACTCGATGGTGCGCACCGGCTCGGGAATGTCGAAGTGGGACTTCCCGAGTTCGGTGATCGCCTCGTCGGCGACCTGCTGCATCCATTCGCGCAGCGCCTCCGCACCGTGCAGGGTCCGCTCGGGATCCCTATTGAGCATGTCCATGACCTCGAAGAGATCGGCGCCCGGAGCGATCTTCTCGGCCACGGTGCGCTGTTCGGCGTCGATGCGGGCGAGTTCCTCGAGTCCCCAGGAGTAGGTCTCGTCGAAGTCGACCTCGGCGCCGAGGAAGTCGCGGGAGTGCAGCGCGTAGGCGTCGCGTCCGCACGCTTCGTTCTCCGGTGCCTGCGGCAGCAGCGTCTCGCCGAGGAAGTCAGCGAGCTCACCGAAGGAGGCCCGAGCCGCCTCGGCGCCGTCATTCAGGGTGGACTGCAGGGTCTCCGGGACTGCGGCCGCCCCGGCGATGAGGGCGTCGAAATTGCTGCCCGGCCGGGCGAGGGCACGCGCCTGTTCGATGACCTTCTCGACCTGGATCCGCGCGGAGACCCGGCCCTGTTCGGCCGCGAGACCGAGAGACTCCTGGTACCCGGCGATGGAGGCGGGCACGGCGGACAGAGTCGTCGCGATCTGCTCCCAGTCCTCGGTCGTCGCTGTGGGCATGAGGTCGAAGGCATCGCGGATGTCTTGGACCGGCGAGGCGATGACGTTGAGGCTCGCGTGCCGGTTCCCGGTCTCGAAGTGATCCCGGTCGACGCCGAGGCGGTCGCGCATCGCATCGACCGTGACACGGTCGACCTCGTCGAGTTCGTTCGTCGCCTCCACCTCATCGAGCTTCGCCAGCGTCTCGACGGTGAGGTCATTGGCTGCGGCCAGTCCGGCGGGGGAGAAGTCGTCGAATCCCTTCGCACCGTCGAGTCCGAGGTAGAGGGCGAGGGAGGGAGAGAGAGCGAGTGAGCGGTCGACGTAGTCTTCGGCGACGGCGTCGACAGGTGAGGGGGTTCTCTTCTGGGTCATGGATCCCACCCTATCGCGAGCTGCGTCACGTTCGGCCCGGACACCTGCATCTTCTTCTCACCGAACCCGCTAATGTGTCAGTGTTCGACGACTGACGACAGAAAGAGAGACCGATCTACCGTGGCACGAGCGAAGCTGTGGACGAAGGACTTCATCGTCGGGATCGGGCTCAACCTGTCGATGTCGATGGTGTTCTACCTCCTGATGACGTCCATGGCCGGGTATGCGGCTGCGCGTTTCGCCGCAGGGGAGGCCGCCGCAGGATTCGCGTCCTCGTCGTTCGTCCTCGGTGCCGTCGTCGCCCGCGTGCTGACCGGAAAATATCTCGACTTCATCGGACGTCGCCGACTCCTCGTCATCACCATGGCGGCCTCCGTCCTCGCCTCGCTGGCGTATCTGGTCGCCGATGACCTGCCTGTTCTGCTCGGACTGCGCATCGTCCACGGCATCGCCTTCGGAGCCGGGAACACGGCGATCATGACCGCGATCCAGAGCATCATCCCCTCCTCCCGTCGCGGCGAGGGGACCGGATACTTCGGCACGGCGACGACCCTGTCGACGGCGCTGGGCCCCTACCTCGGTGTCATCATCCCCCGCCAGTTCGACTTCGCGATGCTCTTCGTCGCCTCGGCGATCATGTCCGTCATCGCACTCGCGTGCTGCCTGCTCATCCGGCTGCCCGTCCAGGAGCTCAGCGACTATCAGCGGCGCACCAAATGGCACCTCAAGCTCGGCACGCTGGTCGATCGCGACGGGCTGCGGATCGGCTCGGTCATGCTGCTGGCCGGCACGGCCTACGCCGCAGCGTTGGTCTTCCTCGCCGGCTACGCCGCCGAACACGGGGCCGCACCCGCGGCCTCCTTGTTCTTCGTCGCCTTCGCCGCCGCCTCACTGGTGGCGCGTCTCTTCGTCGGTCGGCTGCAGGACGTCTTCGGAGACAATGCGGTGATCTTCCCCGTCTTCGTCTGCGACATCGCCGGGAACATCCTGCTGGCCATGTGGCCGACGATGAGCGGAATCATCCTGGCCGGAGTGCTCATCGGCCTCGGCTTCGGCTCCCTCATGCCCTGCATGCAGGCGATCACGGTCAAATCGGTGCCGATGAACCGCGTCCCCGTCGCCACCGCCTCGTTCTTCCTCCTCCTCGACGCCGGCTCGGGCATCGGCCCCGTCGTCCTCGGCTTCCTCTACCCGATGACCGGAGGAAACGGCATGTTCCTCGTCTGCGCGGGGCTCGTCGTCGTCGCCATCGGCGTCTACATCTGGGTGCACGGACATCGCCGAGGCGGCCGTCCCGGACGAGAGATCGTCGCCTGAACCTCCATTTGCTACCTGACGGCGGCCCAGCAACCCCGCGCGGGGTTGCTGGGCCGCCGTCAGGTAGCAAATGGAGGTTTTGTGGGGAGTGGGATGGCGATAGCCTTGAGGTGGTATTGCCGCTGACCGGAGGATGAGGATGAAGTTCGCGCTCGCCCAGATCAACTCGACCACCTCGGTGACCGACAACCTCGAGAAGGTCCGCAGCTATGCACGCTCGGCCGCCGAGGCGGGGGCGGCTTTCATCGTCTTCCCCGAGGCGACGATGTCCGCCTTCGGTTCCGGGCTGCGGGCGATCGCCGAGGACAATGCCGAGACCTGGCGGAGTGCAGTCACCGAGCTGGCCGCCGAGCTCGGCATCACCGTCATCGTCGGCGAATTCGCCACCACCGCGGACAAGGTCATCAACTTACTCGCCGTCTACACGCCGACCGGCGAACGCAGCGACTACGCGAAGATCCACCTCTACGACGCCTTCGGCTTCAAGGAGTCGGACACCGTCGAAGCCGGAGAGGAACCCGCGGTCCTCACCATCGACGGTGAGGACATCGGACTGGCCCTGTGCTACGACATCCGCTTCCCCAAACTCTTCGCCGAGCTCAGCCGACGCGGAGCGCGGCTGGCCGTCGTGGCCGCCTCATGGGGAGCAGGCCCCGGAAAGGTCGAGCAGTGGGAGCTCCTCGCCCGAGCCAGGGCACTGGATTCGAATATGTTCGTCGCGGCTCTCGGTCAGGCCGATCCCGAGGACTCCGGGGTCGATGTGCCGAAGAAAGGCCCGACCGGAGTCGGCCACAGCCTCGTCTCCGATCCCTTCGGCGCGGTGCTGACCTCACTCGACGGCGCTGAGCGCCTCGAGATCGTCGACCTCGACCTGGCGGGCGCGGACAAGGCCGCCGAGGCGGTGCCTGTCCTCGCCAACGCCAAGCTCGGCTACTGAGCCGCGCGGGAACGTTTCCCGTGATCGACAGGCCTCGCACGCCTGTGTCCCCGGAGGGCTGTGTCCGATCACACAATAATTGCACTTGAGGAAAAAATGCACTGAGTGCAACAATGGGGTCATGACTTCCAGTTCAAGCAGCGCGACCCCGGCTCCGGCAGAGGGGCTGCGCGAACGCAAGAAGCGCGAACGCGGTCAGGCCCTGCGCCGCGCCGCGGTCGATCTCGCCCTGGAGAAGGGCTACCACAACGTCACCGTCGAAGACATCTGCGAACGCTGCGGCGTCTCGAGGCGGACGTTCTTCAACTACTACTCGTCGAAGGAAGAAGCCCTCCTCGGGCGCGCCGACACCGTGTTCGACGAAGAGGACCAGCCGGCCATCGAGGAATTCGAAGCCGGAGGCCCCCACGGCAGCCTCATCGCCGACCTCGAACACCTCCTCGGTTTCATCGTCGCCACCCGGATGAGCAAGCGTGAGGAGATGCACCAGTACCACCTCATGCTCAAACAGGATCCCTCTCTGCTGCAGATGCAGATGGCGCGGATGGGCAACAACGAACGGCTCTTCCGCCAGATCATCCAACGTCGTCTCGACGGCCGCCCGCGGACCGCCTCGGCGCCGGTGCCACCCTACGACGCCGCCACGTCGCCCCGCTCGGAAGAGCAGGACGAGGATCCGGTGTCCACACGGGCCGAAGCCGTGGCGGCGCTGGCGATGATAGCGCTCAAAGCGACCTTCACCCGGCTGCGCCGAGCGGAAGGGGATCCGAACCCCATCATCGCGGAGCTCTTCGACGAACTGCGTGCAATCTTCAAGGAGGAATCAGCATGAGTGCTGCACCACCGACGGCCGAAAAGGCCCCGATCGTCCTCACGAAACGGACGATCATCCTCATCTTCTCCGCGCTCATGGCCGCGATGTTCCTCGCGACCCTCGATCAGACGATCGTGTCCACGGCGATGCCGACGATCGTCGGCGAACTCGACGGCGTCGAGCACCAGGCATGGCTGGTCACGATCTATCTGCTGGCGATGACCATCGTCATGCCCCTCTACGGCAAGTTCGGCGATATGTGGGGCCGGAAGATCATCTTCCTCGTCGCTATCGCGATCTTCGTCGTCGGCTCGTTCGGCTCGGGCATGGCGCAGAACTTCTGGGAGCTCATCGCCTGGCGCGGCTTCCAGGGTCTCGGCGGCGGCGGACTCATGATCCTGTCCCAGGCGATCATCGCCGACATCATCCCCGCCAGCGAACGCGGAAAGTACATGGGTCCGCTCGGCGGCCTGTTCGCGATCTCGAGCGTGCTCGGACCCGTCCTCGGCGGGTTCTTCACCCAGCACATGGACTGGCGCTGGTGCTTCTGGATCAACGTGCCGATCGGCATCATCGCCTTCCTCATCGCGCTCTTCGCGCTCAGGCTGCCGAGCCATCGCTCGGATCAGAAGGTCGACGTCCTCGGCATCGTCCTCATGGTCGCTACGACCTCGCAGCTCATCCTCGTCACCAGCTGGGGCGGCCACGACTACGACTGGAACTCACCGACGATCATCAGCCTCATCATCGGCACCATCGTCGCAGGTGTGCTCTTCGTCTTCGCCGAGTCCAAGGTGTCGAACCCGATCATCCCGATCCACCTGTTCCGCAATCCGACGTTCGTCCTCTCGACGACCATCGGCCTGCTGCTGGGGCTGGGCATGTTCTCCGCGATGGCGTTCCTGCCGACCTTCCTGCAGATGGCCGGGGGCACCGACGTCACCGGATCGGGGCTGCTCATGCTGCCGATGATGGCCGGTGTCATGCTCACCTCTATCGTCTCGGGCATCATCGTGTCGAAGACGGGCAAGTACAAGATCTACCCGCTCGCTGGCACCCTCATCGCCGGTTCCGCGCTGGCGTGGATGACGACGATGACCGCGGACACCTCGATGGTCCTCATCGGCACCATGATCTTCACGATGGGCTTCGGTCTCGGCCTGGTCATGCAGATCATCGTCCTCGTCATCCAGAACTCGGTGGATCCGAAGCTCGTCGGCACGGCCACCTCGACGAACAACTACTTCCGCGAGATCGGCGCTTCGGTCGGCACCGCCCTGTTCGGGTCGATCTTCACCACGCGCCTGTCGGACAAGATCGCCGAGGCGATGCACGGTCTGCCCTCGGACGCGGCGAATGCCGCCGCCGGAGCGCCGTCGACCGATTCGCTCACGCCCGAATCGGTGGCGGACCTGCCGGGTCCGATCCACGACCTCGTGGTGGGGGCCTACGCCGATGCCCTGGCACCGTCGTTCTGGTACATGGTCCCGGTCTTCCTCGTCGCCTTCGTCCTCGCCTGGTTCCTCCCGCAGCTCAAGCTCTCCGACGTCGCCGGCATGGTGGCCCGCGGTGAAGCCGTCTACGGAGAGGACATGGGCGGGCACGCCGCCGAGGCCGAGGCGGCCCCGGGCGAGCCGCGCCTGTCCACGATCTCCGTGGCCGAGGGAGCACAGCCGGACCTCGGTACCGATACAGCCACGATCCACCGTGCCGAAGTCAGCACGTCCGAGGTCAGCGGCACCGGTACGACCGCGCAGGCGAAGGGTCTGTGGCTCGATCCGACCAAGGAACAGTACCGGCTGAAGTGATCGGTCCCCGAGGGGATACCCGACAGCGGCAACACGATGGCACCAGTGAGTGCCTCAGCGACCCAGGTGCTGATCCCAGGTCTGAGGGAGTCGTCTGCGCACGTTGCGGCGAGGTGCTCGGAAGCCGGCCCTGTCGCCTTTGCGGGTCTCGGACGCGTCCGAGGCAGCGGCCTGCTGCGCGGCATACGCGATCGCGACCTGCCGGATCGCGACGACGGCGGCCACCGCGGCGGCACTGGCCATCTCATCGCTGATCGGCTCGCCGTCATCGGAGTGCACCTGGGACCGTCCCTCGACGGAGGGCACTCTCAGTGCGTCATCAACGGGCTCGGGATCCGTGCCTGTGGGCGCGTCCGCCTCGGTGCCGGTCTGCGCTTCCTCGCTCATAGGGGGATGTTACCGTGCTTGCGCGCGGGCGCGTCAACGTGCTTGTTCTTCAGGGCACGCAGAGCGCGGACGATCCGGTTGCGGGACTCGCTGGGCTTGATGACCGCGTCGATGTAGCCCTCTTCGGCCGCGAGGTACGGGTTGAGCAGAGCATCCTCGTAGTCCTGGATGAGCTCGCTGCGCTTGGCTTCGACATCCTCGCCGGCCTCCTCAGCGGCCTTGAGTGTGCGACGGTAGACGATGTTCGCCGCGCCCTGGGCTCCCATCACCGCGATCTGCGCGCTCGGCCAGGCGAGGTTGATGTCCGCGCCGAGCTGCTTCGAGCCCATCACACAGTACGCGCCGCCGTAGGCCTTGCGGGTGATGAGCGTGACCAGCGGGACGGTCGCTTCCCCGTAGGCGTAGATGAGCTTCGCCCCGCGGCGGATGATGCCGCCGTACTCCTGGTCGGTTCCGGGGAGGAAGCCGGGCACGTCGACGAAGGTGAGGATCGGGATGTTGAAGGCATCGCAGAGGCGGACGAAGCGAGCCGCCTTCTCCGAGGCGTCGATGTCGAGTGTGCCGGCCAGCTGCATCGGCTGGTTGGCGATGACTCCGACGCTCACCCCTTCGACACGGCCGAAACCGGTGACGACGTTCGGCGCGAAGAGCTCGGAGACCTGCAGGAACTCACCGTCGTCGAGGATCGTGGTGACGACGTCGAGGATGTCGTAGGGCTGTGAGGGCGAGTCCGGCATGAGTGTGTCCAGCGCCTCGTCCTCCGGGCTCAGCGACAGATCGGATTCGAATTCGTCGGCGTCGGCCGGGTCGAGGTTGTTCTGGGGCAGGAAGGAGAGCAGGTCGCGCACATAGTTGACCGCGTCCTCCTCGTCGCTGGCGAGGTAGTGGGCGTTGCCGGAGACCGTGTTGTTCGTCCGTCCGCCGCCGAGTTCCTCATGCCCGACGGTTTCGCCGGTGACGGTCTTGATGACGTCGGGGCCGGTGATGTACATGTGGCTGATCTGGTCGACCATGATCGTGACGTCGGTCAGCGCAGGGGAGTAGACCGCACCGCCGGCCGAGGGTCCCATGATCAGCGAGATCTGCGGGATCACGCCGGAGGAGGCGACGTTGAGGCGGAAGATCTCGGCGAACAGTGCGATCGATCCCACGCCTTCCTGGATGCGGGCGCCGCCGGAGTCGTTGATGCCGATGATCGGGCAGCCGAGCTTGAGTGCGAGCTTCTGGACCTTGACGATCTTGCGACCGTTCGCCTCGGCCAGGGATCCGCCGAGGACGGTGAAGTCGTGAGCGAAGACGGCGACGGTCTTGCCTTCGATCGTGCCCAGACCGCAGACCACTCCGTCACCGTCGGGGCGGTTGTTCTCCATTCCGAACTGGTGGTTGTGGTGGCGGGCGAACTCGTCGATCTCCTGGAAGGAGTCGGCGTCGAGGAGAGCATCGATGCGTTCACGGGCGGTCTGCTTGCCGCGGTTGTGCTGATTGTCCACCGAGCGCTGGTTGCCGGTGTGGGCCGCGTCCCGGCGCTCGGTGAAAGCGTCGATGCGCTCGGCTGTAGTCCGTGGAGTATCCGTCATACCTCCCACAATAACGACGCGTGAGCGTTTCATTGTGCACTCTCACCAAAAGAATCTAGAGTAGACTGGTGAACAGCCAACACAATCCTCTGCTCGTCGATTCGACCTCGGTGATCCGCGCAGCTGCGGACCGCGGAATTTCGATCCCGCGTCTGATCTGGGACGATACCTGCTCGTCTACGAACGACGAATTGGCTTCGCTGGTCCGCGAGCAGGTCGCCGGCGGCGGGACCCCGGCTGAGTTCACCATCCGCGGCACTGATTTCCAGAGCTCCGGTCACGGCCGGCTGGGCCGGGCCTGGACGGTCCCCATCCGACGCTCCCTGACCTGGTCGATCCTGCTCACCCCGCCGCCCGGATTCTCGCGCTGGGGGTGGATCCCGCTCATCGCCGGTGAGGCCGTGCGCTCCGCCGTCGCCGAGGCGGGGGTGCCCGCCGTGACCAAGTGGCCCAACGATGTCCTCACCACCGATGGGAAGAAGCTGTGCGGGATCCTCGCACGTGTCGAACCGCTGCCTCAGGGGCCGCAGATCGTCCTGGGGATGGGACTGAACACCAGGCTGGAGCCGGATGACCTGCCTCGGGCCGACGCGAGCTCGCTGGCCATCGAGACCGATGTGGACGGTTCAGAGATTGATCATGAAGCATTGCTAGTCTCCATCCTGAGCACACTGATTCCCTGCTACAGAGAGCTGACGGAATATGGCGAGACGGATTTCCGGGACAGCCCCACCTCCCACCGGGTGCGTGAGCACATGGTGACGCTGGGGACGCAGGTGAGAGTGGAGAAGCCCGACGGTTCGGAGCTCATCGGCACCGCCACCGGACTCGACTCCGGAGCCGACCTCATCATCGATGACCGGGTATCCGTCAGCGCCGGAGACGTCCATCATCTACGTCGCGTCTCCGTCCCACCCGGTGCCGTCCCGCATGGCACTGTCCCACCCGGCACCGTCACGCAAAGCACCGTCCGGCCCGGTCCCGACGGAGGTGAGCGATGATGCCGATCGACGACGCCGCCGGCAAGGACGGCACCACTGTGGACGACACCGCCGCATCCGCCATCGCCGAGGTGGACGACACCGATGACGTGAGCCCAGAGGCGTCCTCGGCGATGGCTGCGCAGACCGCGGTCCCTTCGGCCGCACAGGCCTACTCGACAGCACAGGCATCCTCGGCAGCACAGGCCCGTTCTGCAGCACCCTCGCACTCGGCGGTCTTCGACGCCTCCGTACCCGACGAGGACGCCGAAACCGCCGACGTCAGCGAGGACGCCGAAATCATCGACGCCGACGAGGACATCGACATGCTCACGCCCGATGACCCGGCGTCGGACAGCGTCACCGACGATCCTGCATCCGACACCGTCGCCGACGGCACCACGTCCGACGGTCCCGCGCCCGATGAACCTGTGTCTGACGGCTCTGGGGCCGACACCGACACCGACGACTCTTTCCCCGACGCCGAGGACTTCTTCGGAGGACTGCGCGAGGACCCGCGAACCTCGGCGATTCCCATCGTCAACACCGATACCGACGACGCCGAGGCGGCTGAGGACGATGGCCCCGACTTCGACGACACGATCTACGAGACGCGCACCGCGGCCGAACGCCTCGAGGAGATCCTCCTCGACGGCAAACGCGTCCTCGACCGTCGGGAAGCAGCCAAACTCGGAGGCATCTCCACCGTCTCGGCGCGCAAGATGTGGCGCGCACTGGGCATGTCCCAAGCCAAGGAGACGGACAAGGCCTACACCGTCAGCGACGCCCACGCCCTGCGGATCTGGGCGAAGCCCGTCGCCGACGGACTCATCGACCAGACCACCGCGCTGTCTCTGGCCCGCGCGATCGGACAGACCACCGACCGCCTCGTCGTCTGGCAGATGGAGACCCTCGTCGAGTTCCTCACCGAGGAGAAGGGACTGACCGACCCGGAGGCCCGGCGCGACGCCCTGCAGGTCGTCGAGGACATGATCGACCCGCTGCAGAAGATGCTCACCTACTCGTGGCGACGCAACCTCGCCGACGTCATGGGCCGTCTCAACGTCAACGTCTCCGACGGACTGGCCATGGACAACCGGCAGGGCTGGTATGACTCCTCGATGCCGCTGGCCCGCGCGGTCGGATTCATCGACCTCGTCTCCTTCACGCGTCTGTCCCAGCAGATGGAGCCCCGGCAGCTGGCGGACATGGTCCAGGAGTTCCAAGGCATGGCCTACAACATCGTCGCCACCGGAGGCGGCCGCGTCATCAAGACCGTCGGCGATGAAGTCTTCTTCGCCGCCTCCACGCCCTTGGCCGGAGCCGAGATCGCCATGACGCTGATGGAACGCGTCACCGCGGCCGAAGACCTGCCCCAGGCCCGAGTCGGCTTCGTGTGGGGACGGGTGCTCTCACGCCTGGGCGACATCTTCGGCTCGAGCGTCAACCTCGCCGCGCGTCTGACCGCCGTCGCCGAGCCGGGCACGATCTTCACCGACGAGGAGACCGCACGTGTGCTCTCGGCCTCCGACGACTACGTCTTCGAACCGCGACAGTCGATCTCGCTGCACGGGCTGGGAGAGACCTCGGTGGGGGAGATGAAGCGCGGCACCGCGACACGGATGCGCCTCGACCTCGACGACGACACCGAGGCCTGAGGCCCGGTTCAGAACAGAGCTGAGTCGTCGTCTCCGTCATCATGGTCGTGGGAGACGATGACCGCATCCTCGTCGTCGAACTTCGATCGCGCGATCTCGTCCTTGGCCTCATCGAGATCGGGCTCGAGTCCGTCGAAGCTCGTCGCCAGTCCCTGCTGACCGCGCTTACCCGTATCTGCAGGCGTCCGCTTCGACGGCGTCTGTGCTCCCGGTCCGTCGTCGCTTCCGCCGATACCGCCCGCTGCGCCGGCATCATCCGGCGGGGCCCCTGGCACGGCTGAGTGGTCCACGGCCTCCGCGCCGCCGAGGCGGGGCAGCGTGCCGATGACATCGATCTTCGACTCGAGAGGCGAACCCGTGCCATCTCGTCGCGACAGTTCTGCCGGAAGTGTGCGTGCGCCGCCGCCGGCGGCAGCGGCCTGCGGAGAATCGCCGACCCAGGCCAGCGACAGCTCGGACTCTCCCTTGAGGAATCTGTGCGCACGCACCCCCGAGGTGGCCCTGCCCTTGGTCGGGAACTCGGAGAACTCGCTGACCTTGATCGACGACGACGGGGCGCCGTAGAAGTTCTCACCGCTGGCGACGGTGACCACGGCGAAGCTGCCGAGCCCAGCGTCGGCGTCGCCGTCCTCATCGGTCTTCGCCGCCTTCGGCGTCATCCCGAAGAAGATCACCTGCGCCTCGGCAGCGACCTTGATCCCGGCCACACCCGAGGCATTCCACCCCTGCGCGCGCAGGCCGGCGGCATCGAAGGCGAGCAGTTGGGCGTTCGAGGTGACGAACACGGCCAGGGAGTCATCGATGTCCTCGGGCTGAGCGACGCCGATGACGGCGTCCTTGCCCTTGAGGGTGATGGCCTCCCACTCGTTCTTGTTCGGCCGCCCCGCCACCGAGACGCGCTTGACCACGCCTTGGGCGGTGCCGAGGACGAACTCCCGGTCGAGGTCGATGAGGCCGAGGATCTTCTCGTTCTTCTCCAGTGCCGCGTATTCGGCGATCTTCACCCCGCCGGCGACGTTCGGTCGCGCGGCCGCGGGCGGCAGTGCGGGCAGGTCGACGACATCGACCATGTGCAGCCGACCGGTAGTGGTCACGGCGCCGACCTTGCCCTGCGTCGTGGTCACGATCTCCGAGCGCAGCGCGTCGTGGCTCGAACGGCGTCCCTCACGTGCCAGCGGCGCGGCATCAGAGGTGCGGGCGATTCGCCCGGACGTCGAGAGCAGCACCCGACAGGGGGAGTCGGCGATCTTGAGGTTCGTCGGCGCCTTCTTGCCCTTGGCGCTCAGCTCCTTCATCGACCCCTCGATGAGTACCGTGCGCCGAGGCGAGCCGATGACCTCGGCGGTCGCTTCGAGCTCGGCGGCCACGAGTTCACGCAGCTTCGCCTCATCGGCGAGCAGGGATTCGAGATAGTCGATGCGCTTCTTCAGTTCGTCCCGTTCGGCCTCGAGCTCGAGCCGCGAGAACTTCGTGAGCCTGCGCAGCTGCAGGTCGAGGATGTAGGTCGCCTGCAGCTCGGAGAGCTCGAAGACGTCCATCAGCCGCGTGCGGGCCGTCGCCGCATCGTCGGAGGAGCGGATGAGCTGGATGACCTCGTCGATGTCGAGGATCGCGATGAGCAGACCTTCGACGAGGTGGAGCCGATCCTTGGCCTTGCGCAGCTGGAAGACCGTGCGCCTGCGCACCACGTCGATGCGATGGGAGAGGTAGACCATGAGCAGCTCGCGCAGTCCCAAGGTCCGCGGTTGCCCCTCGACGAGGCAGACGTTGTTGATGCTGAACGATTCCTCGAGGGGGGTCTGGCGGTAGAGCTCGGCCAGCACCGCCTCGGGGTTGAAGCCGTTCTTGATCCCGATGACCAGACGCATGCCGTTCTTGCGATCCGAATAGTCATCGATCGAGGCGATTCCGGACAGCTTCTTCGCCCCGACCGCGTCCTTGACCTTCGACACGACCTTCTCCGGTCCCACGAGGTAGGGCAGCTCGGTGACGACGATTCCCTTGCGGCGGGCGCTGATGTTCTCGATCGACACGGTGGCTCTGGTGCGGAAGGTGCCGCGACCGGTCTCATAGGCTTCGCGCACGCCGTCGAGGCCGATGATCCGCCCGCCGGTGGGCAGATCCGGGCCGGGGATGAAACGCATGAGCTCCGAGAGTCCGGCGTCCGGATTGCGGATGAGGTGGGCGCAGGCGGCGATGACTTCGCCGGGATTGTGCGGGGCCATGTTCGTGGCCATGCCGACGGCGATGCCCGAGGCGCCGTTGATGAGCAGATTCGGGAAGGCGCTGGGCAGGACCTCGGGCTGAGTGAGCGTGTTGTCGTAGTTCGGCACGAAGTCGACGACGTCTTCGTCGAGCCCGGCGATCATCTGCATCGATGCGGTGGTCAGTCGGGCCTCGGTGTAGCGCGGGGCCGCAGGACCGTCGTCGAGGGAGCCGAAGTTGCCGTGGCCGTCGACCAGGGGCACACGCATGATGAAGCCCTGGCTGAGGCGCACGAGGGCGTCGTAGATCGCGGTGTCGCCGTGGGGGTGGAGCTTGCCCATGACATCGCCGACGATGCGCGAGGACTTCACATGTCCGCGGTCGGGGCGCAGCCCCATATCGCCCATCTGGTAGACGATGCGACGCTGGACGGGTTTGAGGCCGTCCCTGGCATCGGGCAGTGCGCGGGAGTGGATGACCGAGACCGCATATTCGAGGAACGAACTCTCCATCTCTGAGGAGACGTCGACTTCGATGACTCTGCCTTCGGGCATGGAACTCCTTTGACGCACGAACTGTTCGATTCGAACACCCGCCCGCGCCGAGGCCTGACCTCAGCGGGGGAGGGCACCCGTCGATTCTAGCGTTCGATTTGCGAACTCCTGCTCAATCGGGCGTTCCCGGAGGGTTCGTGTCGGAGTCTCAGGAGGTTTCGCGGCTCGCGTTGAGCCACTGGAGGAACTCCCTCATGTAGGACTCGACGTGGTCACGGTCGGCAGTCCCCGAGACGAGCTCGGAGAGCATCATGCCGGCGACGGAGCTGTTGACCCTGCGGGCGTAGTCGGCGTCGATTCCCGCGATGCGCATGATGAAGTCGTGAATCGATCGCAGGTTCTTCTCCTTGGCGACGACGGCCTCGGGCGGCAGCGCCGGGTCGAGGCTGAGCATCATCATCGTGTAGAACCGGTTGCGGTCTGTGGTCAGCCAGTTCATGCAGAACTCGACGGCCACCTCGGTGGGATCGGCCCCCTGAGCGCGCATCTGTTCGGGCAGGCGCTCGAGCTGTTGGGAGTTGAGTTCGCCGATGCGCTCCATGATTCCGGTGATCAGGGCATCGCGCGTGCGGTAGACATTCGACGTCGAACCCACCGGCAGCTCTGCCAGGGCGTCGACGGCTCGGTGCGTGAGCCCGCGGACTCCTTGTTCGGCGACTACGGCGATCGCTGAGTCGGTGACGACGTCTCTGCGCGAAATCATGACTGTGAGGCCTCGCTCTCATGGGACACCCGCCGGATGCGGACGCCTGGGACGGTGGACGGCCAGTGACTGGCCACAGACTGCGGCCGCCTGAGCGACCACTCGGTAAAGCACGAAATCATAACGTTTCGTGGTGAACGGATACAGACACTACCTGTCGAGTCTGCGAATTGGTATAAGACTCGCCAGGCGGTCGGTCGGATTCGTCTGATTGCCTCTCCTTCTTCTCGATCGCCGAGGTGCCGCCCGGCTCCGTCGCATCGTCACGGACCGAGGAGGACCTCCGGGCGAGGAACCGCGGATGCGGATCGGACGACGTCATCACCGCTCAGCTGAGGAGCCTGCGGGTGCCGTCGATGCGGGTCGGATCCGGCAGCAGATCGACTCGGGCACTGAGCACGTGTCCCTCAGTCTCCGTGGCGATCATCGGATGGATGACGAGTTCGACGATCTGCGGATGGCGTTCGACGAGCACCGAGAGCCTCTCGAGGACATTGCTGAGCGGCTCGATGTTCATCGGCGGAAGGCCGCGGTAGCCGAACAGGCGCGGGGAGGCCTTGACCGTGCGGATCATGTCGTCGGCCTCACGGTCCGTCAGAGGCGCGACCCGGTGCGAGACGTCGCCGAGCAGCTCGGTCGTGTCCCCGGCCAGAGAGAAGGACAGCAGCGGTCCGAGGAGCGGGTCCTCACCGGCACGGATGACACACGGGACACCGTGGGGGGCCATGGCCTGGACGTCGACGAGGGGTTCGTCATCGCCGATGACCTGGGTGATGATCCGCTGCACGGCAGCGAAGTCCTCGGCCAGTTCTTCGGGCGAATCGATGTTCAGGCGCACCCCGCCGAGCTCCATGCGGTGCCGGAGCACGTTCGTCACCGCCTTGAGCGCCACGGGATAGCCGATCTCCTCGGCGGCGGCGAGCCCCTCCCCGACCGAGGCGGCGGCGATATAGGGAAGGACTTCGATCCCATAGGCACTGAGCAGCTGCCTCGTGGCATCGCGTTCGAGTCGCACCGGTGCGCCCAGCGGCGCTCCGTCGAGAGCCGAGTCGATGATCGAGCGCACCGCTTTGTCGTCGATGTCGTCGAGTTCGACGTAGCGACCGTGGTCGGCGGCCCGCCAACGCGAGTAGTCCGTCGCCCTGGCCAGCGCCCACACGGCGTCCTCCGGACCGATGTAGCTGGGCACCGTGCGGGAGACACGGTTGCCGTCGGTGTCCTTGAGGTAGCTGGTCAATTCGTCGTGGACGCCCTGAATGCCGAGGAAACAGGCCACCGTGGTCTTGTCCGACCCGGCGGCGGCCTCGGACAGCAGAGCCGCGATCTCCGACTCCTCGGCTCCCGCCGACGGGGTGAAGGTGACGATGACCGAGTCGATGTCGTCGCGGGCGTACATCGCATCGAGTTCGGCGCGGAAGGTCTGCGCGTCGACTTCCGGGTGCAGAGCCACCGGGTCGATGTTCACGTGCAGTCCCTCGGAGCGGGCACGCTGCATGAGCAGCGTACCCATCGCCGCGGAATTGCCGACGATGCCGGCCCGTCGTCCCGCCGGCAGCTTCTGCGTGGCGAAGACCTGCGCTAAGTCGAAGAGCTGATGGATGGTGTCGGCCCTGATCACTCCCGCCTGTTCGAGCACTTGGTCGAGGGTGTTCGGTGCCAAGGAGGAGGTGCGGACGATGTGTCCGGGAGGCAGCTCCCGTCCGGTGAGATCGGATTTGATGACGACGACGGGTTTGACGCGAGAGACCCTGCGCGCAATGCGGGAGAACTTCCGCGGATTGCCGATGGACTCGAGATAGAGTCCGACGGTCTGCGTGGCCGGATCCTCCTCCCAGTACTGGAGCAGGTCGTTGCCGGAGAGGTCGGCGCGGTTGCCCGCGGAGACGAAGGTGGACACGCCCAGGCCGCGCTTTTTGGCCGCCGCGAGCAGTGCGGTGCCCAGTGCTCCGGACTGGCTGAACAGGCCGAGCGTGCCCGAGGCCGGCAGGAACGGGGCGAGAGAGGCATTGAGTGAGACGTCCGTGGCCTCGTTGACCAGTCCGAACGAGTTCGGACCGACGACCCTCATTCCATAGGCCCGCGCGGTCGCGACCACTCGGCGCTGCAGCTCGGCGCCGTCGGGACCGGTCTCGGCGAAGCCGGAGGAGATGACGAGCACAGCCTTGACCCCATGCACGGCGCAGTCCTTGACCACCTCGGTGACGGACTCGGCCGGGACCGCGATGACGGCGAGGTCGGCCTTGCCCGGCAGCGCGTCGAGGCTCGGATAGGCCTGAACGCCGGCGATCTGATCGGCCTCGGGGTGGACGACCCAGAGGTCGCCTGCGAACTTCGCCGCGGTGATGTTGCGGATGAGGAGATGACCGGTGGAGTTGCGTTTGCGGCTGGCGCCGATCACCGCCACCGAGGTGGGGTGGAGGACCGTGCGGACGCTCAGGGCCTCGGCCCTGTGCTCGCGAGAGGCCTGCACCTCGATCGAGCGTGCCGTGGGGTCGATGTCGAACTTCACCGCCACGACGCCGTCGTCGAATCCGCGGGAGACCTCGTAGCCGGCGGCCTGGAAGACCTGGAGCATCGAACGGTTCTGGGGGAGCACCTCGGCGGTGAATCTCTGGATCCCCGACTCCCTGGCCGCGGCGGCCAGGTGCTCGAGGAGGATCGACCCGATGCCCCGGCCCTGATGGGCGTCGGCGATGTTGAACGCGACCTCGGCCTCGGTGTCGGAGACCTTGTCGAAGCGGCCCACTCCGATGATGTCATCGCCGATGAGCATGATCAGCGCAACCCGGTCGCGGTGGTCGACGTTGACGAAGCGTTCGAGGTCCCGCTTGGGCAGACGCGGCAGCGGGGCGAAGAAGCGCAGGTAGACGGACTCCGGTGACTGGGCCTCGTGCATGCGGGCCAGGGCATCGGCATCGGCCGGAGTGATCGGGCGCAGATGGGCGGTGCCGCCGTCGCGGAGGACGACATCGGCTTCCCAGCCGGCAGGATAGTTTTCCATGGCTCCAGCATAGGGGTCACGGCGAGGAAGCGGACCTCGGCGCTCGGAGCAGCCACGACCGCACTGGGAAGTCTCCCGGGTAGTGGGGCACAATGGAACGCATGGCATTACCCGAGGTTCTCGTTCACGATCTGCAGTCGGCCGGCTACTACCCCCAACTCACTCAGGGCATACTCGCCGACTCCCTCTACGACGAACCGGTGCTCGCGCACTTCGTCCACATCGACACCCACGTCGACATCGAATCCATCCACCGGCACGTCACCGCGTTCGTCCTCACCGAGACCCGGCTGCTGCTGGCACACGTCGACGACGACCCGAACGCCGCACCGGGATCGAAGCCACGCGCGGTGACCAGCAGCGAGGACATCGAACTCGATCGCCTCGGCACGGTCATGGTCGGTCGCACTTATGCCGACCCGGCCGCCTACACGCCCGGCGACAAGCCCGTGGAGGTCTCTCTCACTCTGTCCTGGGGTGCCTCGAAGCGGGTCGAGGCCTTCCCGGAGACCTGCGGGGATCCCAACTGCATGGGTGATCACGGCTACGGCGGATCGATCTTCGCCGAGGATGTCATGCTCAGGGTCTCCGCCGAAGCCGAGGGGCAGGCCTCCGTCGACCGGATCGCCGACTTCGCGGCCAAACTGCGGGCCGCGGTCTTCCACGCCCGGCTCCGGTCGCGGCGCTGATGAGCGAGACGACACCCGAATCGGCCGTGGACGCCGACCTGCTGGGCCCCCCGGACTATTCGGGTCCCATCCTCTCCGATGTCATCCCGGCAGCGGCGCTCAGCCTCGGTGCGGGTGGAATCTTCGCCGAGGCCGCACGGGAGCGGGCACGGAACTTGGGCTTCGACCGGGACACCCGCACTGCCGTCGTCGTGCTCATCGATGGTCTCGGCGAGAGCCAGCTGCGTCAGCACAGTGGGTACACGCCGTTCTTCCGGTCCCTTGCGCAGTCCCGGCGGACTCTGTCGGCGGGATTCCCCTCGACGACCGCGAACTCACTGTCCTCACTGGCCACGGGACGACTGCCCGGCGGCCACGGAGTCGTCGGCTATCGGGTCCTCGACCCGGCCAAGGATGCCGTATTCAACCAGCTGACCTGGAACCTCGACGTCGACCCCGTCGCGTGGGTGCCCGATGCGACCCTGTTCGAACGCCTCACGGATGCCGATGTCGATGTCGTCAGCCTCGGGGAGGCGAAGTTCGCCGGTCGCGGACTCAATCGTGCCTCTCTGCGAGGCGGACGGTTCCGGGCGTCCAAGACACTCGAGCAGCGCTGCGCTCAGGCCGTCGAGGAGGCGAAGGCTCCCGGTCGCCGACTGGTCTATCTGTACTGGGGCAACCTCGACAAGACCGGTCACGTCCACGGTTCGAACTCTTCGCAGTGGACCGAGGAGCTCGAGAGCGTCGACTTGGCTCTGTCGCAGCTTGCCTCGGACCTGCCTTCGGATTCGACGATGATCGTCACCGCCGACCACGGCATGGTCGACATCGATCACACGCTGCGGCTCGACCTCGCCGACGCTCCGGCGCTGCGTTCGGGGGTCAGACACGTCGGCGGCGAACCGCGCGCGGTCCACCTCTACGCCGAAGCCGGCGCCGAGGCGGATGTGGCATCGGCCTGGACCGAGACGGTCGGGGACAGGGCGCTCATCCTCACCCGTGACGAGGCCATCCGCCGCGGCTACTTCGGACCCGTCGACCCGCGGTTCCGACCGCGCATCGGAGACCTCCTGGTCGTCTGCCGCGACGAGTTCGCCGTCGTCGACTCGGATACCGAATCCCCCTCAGCGATCGCCCTCATCGGCCATCACGGTTCGACCACCGAGCGTGAGCTCCACATTCCCCTGCTCGTGGTGTGACGGTGGCCGACGACATCGCGGGGTCGACGATCACGTGGACCGAGGACGGTGTGGAACTCTCAGCCGGGTGGCGGTCGGAGAACCGGTCCGCCGCGCCGAGCCAGGTGAAGGTCATCGGGGATGACATCACCGCCGACGCTGCCTTCCGCTTGGCCCGATCGGGAATCGGACTGCTGTGGCGCGGGGACTATCACAACGGGCGCCGACTCCTGCAGGCCCTCGATCGGCGGTTCGCACGGCAACACGCCGGCCGAGCCGGCCGCGGGCGGGGCCGCGGGACGCCTCGTCGCGGTCGGAAGATCGGTCGTGGTGTTGCCGGAGCCGACGCGGCGGAGATCTTCTCAGCGGAGCGCGCCTTCAACGCTGAGCGCTCGCGACTCCTTGGTCTTCTGCTCGTCGAACTCGGGGAGGACTACGCGCTCGACCTGCGTCGTGCGCCGGATGTCAGGCCGGCCTGCGAAGCCGCCTACGGAGTCTCGGACGGGTCGATGTGCGTTTCACTGACCGAGCTCGGCGGAGTGCTCAGCGCGCACCAATGGCAGCTGAGAGGGGTGGCCATCGACGCGCTGGGGGTGACCATCCACCCGCGCTGCGGCGTGTTCTCCCCGATCCGCGGTGAGTACGTCGACCTCGTGGCCACGACGCCGTTCGGGTCCGCACCTCCTGCGACGGCGTTCGACCTCGGCACGGGCACCGGCGTGCTCGCCGCCGTTCTTCTGCGCCGGGGCGTCGGAACGGTTGTCGCCACTGACATCAACCCGCGGGCCGTGGCCTGTGCGCAGGAGAATCTCGAGCGGCTCGGTTTCGCCGGATCCGCCTCAGTCGTCGAAGCCGATCTGTTCCCGCCGGGCCGAGCAGATCTCATCGTCTGCAATCCTCCGTGGCTGCCGGCCGACCCGACGTCTGCCCTCGAACTCGGCATCTACGATCCCGGTTCTCTCGTGCTCCGCCGGTTCATCGAGGGACTGTCCGAGCATCTCACTGACTCGGGTGAGGGGTGGCTGATCCTGTCGGACCTTGCCGAGCACCTGGGTCTGCGGACTCGTCAGGAGTTCGAAGAGCTCCTCCGGGCCGCGGGCCTGCATGTGTGCGATCGCTATGACACGGCTCCCCGTCACCGTCGGGCCTCGGACGCCGACGATGCACTTCATCAGGCGCGGAGCGTCGAGACGACATCCCTGTGGCGACTGAGACGGAATGCCTGAGTTCCGCTGATGGAGAGCACATCGCCGACAGTCGAGGGCCGACCGCTCGGGGTACGCATGCTGAACCGGGGGACGACGGGCCCGCAGCGAACGATAGGATGACGAACGTGACTTTTCCACGTATCGGCGTCATCGGCGGCGGCCAACTGGCCCGCATGCTCGCCCCAGCCGCAGAAGCCCTCGGCGTTCGGTTCTCCGTCCTCGCGGAGACCGCCGACGCCCCCGCCACTCAGGTCATCAGCGAGGTGACCGTCGGCGACTACACCGACTATCCGACGCTCAGGGCCTTCGCCGAGACCGTCGACGTCATCACCTTCGACCACGAGCACGTCCCACCCGAGCACCTCGAGGCGCTTGCCGCAGACGGCCACGCTGTCCGCCCGGGACCGCAGGCGCTGATCTTCGCCCAGGACAAGATCCGCATGCGCGCGAAGATGGACGAACTCGGACTGCCGAATCCGGCATGGGCCGAGATCACCTCGACCGCCGACGTCGAAGCCTTCGCCGCCCGCGTCGGCTATCCCTTCATCCTCAAGACCCCACGGGGCGGCTACGACGGCAAGGGCGTGCGCGTCATCGATCGCCTCGAGCAGGCCGTCGAATGGCTGAGCGAGGTCCCGCAGCTGCTCGCCGAGGAGAAGGTCGACTTCACCCGGGAACTCGCGGTCATGGTCGGCCGGTCCCCGATGGGGCAGACGGCCGTGTGGCCCGTCGTCGAGACGTGGCAGCAGAACGGTGTGTGCAAAGAGGCGATCGCCCCGGCTCCCGACCTGCCCGCGGATAAGGCCCGTGCGATCACCGAGGCCATCCTCACCGTCGCCGGCACGCTCGAGGTCACCGGTGTGATGGCCATGGAGATGTTCGAGACCTCTGAGGGCTTCCTCATCAACGAGTTCGCGATGCGCCCCCACAACACCGGACACTGGACACAGGACGGGTCTGTCACCAGCCAGTTCGAGCAGCATCTGCGCGCCGTCCTCGACCTGCCGCTGGGCAGCCCCGCGGCCAGGGAGGAGGTGTCTGTGATGGTCAACATCCTCGGCGCCGAGCACGAGGACCTCTACCAGCCCTACCTGCACGTGATGGCCCACGATCCGTCCGTCAAGGTCCATCTCTACGGCAAGGGCGTGCGTCCGGGCCGCAAGGTCGGCCACGTCAACGCCTATGGGCAGGACCGTGACCTCGTCGTCGCGCGGGCCCGCCACGCTGCGGACTTCATCGCCGGAGTCGATGTCGATCCGCACCCCGAGATGCCGACTCCCGGCGACCTCGTCGCCGATTCCGACACCGCGTGAGCAGGAGACGACGGCCCCCGCAGAGACAACGATCCGAACACCTCCCGAGACGAAGGAAGCACAGATGAGCACAGCACACGCAGACTCGAGCCCGGCCGCCCCGGTCGGGATCGTCATGGGTTCGGACTCGGATTGGCCGACGATGAAGGCCGCCGCCGAGGCACTCGAGGACCTCGGCATCGAATCGAGCGCCGAGGTGGTCTCGGCCCACCGCATGCCCGAGGACATGGTCGACTGGGCCAAGACAGCCGCCGAGCGCGGCGTGCGCGTCATCATCGCCGGAGCCGGGGGAGCGGCGCACCTGCCCGGGATGATCGCATCGATGACATCGCTGCCGGTCATCGGCGTCCCCGTACCGCTCAAACACCTCGACGGAATGGACTCACTCCTGTCAATCGTCCAGATGCCCGGCGGGGTTCCCGTGGCCACCGTGTCCATCGGCGGAGCGAAGAACGCAGGCCTGCTGGCCGCGCGCATCCTCGGGGCCGGGGACAGCGCGGAGGCCGAGGCCCTGCGCAGCCGCCTCGATGACTATCGTCACGAACTGCGGCAGGTCGCTCTCGACAAAGGACGTGCTCTCCGGGGATAATGGAACTACTTAACGATTGTTCAGTAGAAGGAGAATGATGTTCGACCTCTATCAGCCCAGTGAAGAGCACGAAGAGATCCGCACGGCCGTCCGCGATATTGTCGAGAAGAAGATCACGCCGTTCGCAGCCGAGGTCGACGCCGACTCCCGCTACCCGCAGGAGGCCCACGATGCTCTCGTGGAGACGGACTTCTTCGCCGCCCACATCCCCGAGGAATACGGCGGCATGGGCGCTGACGCACTGGCCGTGGCGATCATCATCGAAGAGGTGGCACGCGGCTGCGCCTCGTCCTCACTCATCCCTGCTGTCAACAAGCTCGGCAGCCTGCCCGTCCAGCTCGGCGGCAGCGAAGAGATCAAGCAGAAGTACTTCCCAGCGGTGGCCGCGGGCGAGGCCGGCTTCTCCTACGGTCTGTCCGAACGCGAAGCCGGCTCGGACACCGCATCGATGAAGACCCGCGCCGTCCGCGACGGCGACGACTGGATCCTCAACGGGGTCAAGACCTGGATCACCAACGCCGGGGAATCCGAGTACTACACGGTGATGGCCGTGACCGACCCCGATGGGGCCCGCGGACGCAACATCTCCGCCTTCGTCGTCGAGAAGTCCGATGAGGGCTTCACCTTCGGTGAGAAGGAGCGCAAGCTCGGCATCAAGGGATCGCCCACACGTGAGCTGCTCTTCGACAACGTCCGTCTGCCCGGCGACCGCATCGTCGGCGAACCCGGCGAGGGCCTCAAGATCGCCCTGCGCACGCTCGACCATACCCGTGTGACGATCGCCGCCCAGGCCGTCGGCATCGCTCAGGGTGCGCTCGACTATGCGCTCGGCTACGTCAAGGAACGTCAGCAGTTCGGTAAGGCGATCGCGGAGAACCAGGCCATCCAGTTCATGCTCGCCGATATGGGCATGAAGCTCGAGGCTGCCCGCCAGCTCACCTACACCGCCGCCGCCAAGAGCGAACGCGGCGATGACGATCTCACGTACTTCGGTGCCGCGGCGAAGGCCTTCGCCTCCGATGCGGCCATGGAGATCACCACCGACGCCGTGCAGCTGCTCGGCGGTGCCGGCTACGTCGTCGACCATCCCGTCGAGCGGATGATGCGCGATGCGAAGATCACCCAGATCTACGAAGGTACGAACCAGATCCAGCGCATGGTGATGGGGCGCAAACTGATCCGCTGAGCTCAGCCCACAGGGCCGAAGGGCACTGCGATCCGACCGCTGAGGACGGACCGCAGTGCCCTTCATCGTCTGTGAAGAATCGCACATGGGGCGAATCCGACATGCACGGCGCGGATGTGCATCGATCGCGGGCCCGCAGGCGACACAATGGATGAACACAGTGGACTCTGAGCATCCTTTGGCACAGTTGGTCCGGTGACCATCAGGCCGCACAGGGCCGACGCGACCGCGGACGAGACGAAGGGAAGGCAGTGGCCGAAACGAGATATGTGGACCCGATCCGCTACCCGTCGTATGCCTCACAGCCGACACGGGACGTGCGGGCCTGGCTGCTGCTTCTGGTCACGGTCATCGTTCCCGGCGGGGTCCAGCTTCTGTTCCGCCATCGCCGCTGGGCGCGAATCTCGCTGTCGATCACAGCCATCAGCTGGATTCTGGTGATCATCGCCGGAGTGATCATCCTCATCGACCGGACGTTCCTCTTCACCATCGGCACCAACCCGGTCATCCTCACGTTCCTCACGATCTGGATTCCGGTCATCGCGATCAACTGGGTCGTGTGCCTCTTCGACACGCTGCGACGGATCCGACTCGTGACGATCTCACAGCGGGCCCGCAAGCGCTTCATCGCCGCCTTCTGCGCCCTCCTGCTCATCGTCGTCGGGCCGCTCGCGTGGGGGACGACAGTCCTCAACTCCCAGCGGGGCCTGATGAGCGACCTCTTCGCATCGGGCAAGGCGCTCAAGCCCGTGGACGGGCGCTACAACATCCTGCTGCTGGGCTCCGACGCGGGAAAGGGACGCACAGGGATCCGCCCGGACTCGCTGTCCCTGGTCTCCATCGACGCGGAGACCGGCAAATCAGTCATCATCGGCCTGCCCCGGAACATGGAGAACGTGCCGTTCCCGGAGGACTCACCGCTGCATAAGCACTATCCGCAGGGCTACAACTGCGGCGACGAATGCCTGCTCAACGCCGTCTTCCAGCAGGGCGAGCAGCACAAGGACGAATTCGAGGACCCGAAGACCGCAGGCGAACAGGCCACGATGGATGCCGTGTCGGCGACCACCGGCCTCGAGGTCCAGTACTACGCGATGATCAACCTCAAAGGATTCGAGAACCTCATCGACTCCCTCGGTGGGATCACTCTGGTCTCCGGCAAGCGCGTGCCCATCTCTTCGAAGGTCGATCCGACCACCGGCCAGCATGGACCCGTGAAGGGGTGGATCGAACCGGGCAAGCAGAAGCTCGACGGCTTCCATGCGCTGTGGTTCGCCCGCTCCCGTGAGTTCGCCAGCGACTACGAGCGTATGGTGCGCCAGCGTTGCGTGCAGACGGCCATGGTCAAACAACTCGACCCCTCGACGGTGCTCACCCGCTATCAGGCGATCGCGAAGGCGACCCCGGGAGCCGTTTCGACGGACATTCCGTCTTCGCAGGTCGACTCGTTCGTCGATCTCGCTCTCAAGGTCAAGTCGCAGAAGATCGAGTCCGTCGACCTCACTCCGCCGCGGATCACTCCGTCGAATCCGGACTTCGATGTGGCACGAAAGCTCGTAGCCGATAAGATCGAGGAAGCATCCAAGTCCTCCGATGAGGACAAGGGTGCACTCTCGACCCCGGGAGGCGAACAGTCAGCCGCCGCCGGAGTCGATGCGGGACTCGATCCGGAGGTCGGTTCAGGGCCGCAGCTGCTGGCGCAGGGCGCCGGAGGATCCTCTGCTGACAGC
The DNA here is from genome assembly GCF_011617245.1 of Brevibacterium atlanticum. Taxonomy (NCBI): domain Bacteria; kingdom Bacillati; phylum Actinomycetota; class Actinomycetes; order Micrococcales; family Brevibacteriaceae; genus Brevibacterium; species Brevibacterium atlanticum. The sequence continues at coordinate 1,632,652 of NZ_CP050152.1, forward strand.
GGCGACGAAGCCGACGCAAAGGCGATCTGCTACGTGCCCTGAGGCCACGGACGCGCGGTGGGTCGGAAGCTGCGATGACCGAAACCGGTCTGCCGAGGTGTCTTCCGGGAAAAACTTTTGCTCGGTGTGTCCCTTGCAAATACTGGGAACCACAACGGTGTAACTAGAATATTCCTGCCTGTGGCTAGTCTGACACGCCGAAAATGTGTAACAATTTTGAGATGTTGGGGTTGCCCACCGTTCTGCCAACGGTGAAGGGGACCTCGAGGCCTGAACTTCCCTGTCTTCCTCGAAAAGGCTGTAACGATGAAATATCTATTGCCCACTGTCGCGGGCTGCGCATCTGTCGCACTCGTCGGCACCTTGGCGGTCACGGCGCCGGCGGCCTCCGCGGCCACCTCATCGCCTGAAGTGTCCAAAGAGGCGCTCGACGTCAGCAAGGACGGACTCGACGTCCCCGGTGCCCGCGATTCCAGTGATTCCACCGCCACCGCCGCCAACCAGAGCGCCACGAGCAACCTGCCGAACATCTTCAAGTCGCAGACCGCTCTCGCTTCGGCCAAGGTGCCCGATGTCGTCAACGCCTCCGCCACGGCTGCGACCGGCACGGTCAACAATGTCTCTGCCGGGCTGACGTCCGGGTCTGACGAGACCGAGCCCTCGGAATCCTCGGCACCCTCTGACGCGGAGCAGTCGCCCGCCGAGGACGAGAAGACCGAGGATCCGTCGACGTCGGAGGACGAGAAGTCCAAGGACGAGAAGTCCGACGACGAGGACATCTCCGGTTCGGTCCGGCAGAAGACCGAGGACGGTGTGAACATCGCACTGATCTCGGACGTCCTCGATGTTCCGACGAACAATCCGAGCCTTGTCGGCTTCACCTTCTCCGAAGCGAAGTCCAATATCCGCATCCAGGTCCGCATCAAGCACGGGTCCGAATGGGGCAGTTGGGACACACTCGACGAGGAGCAGCAGGAAGAAGCGCAGAACAACGGCTCCGAACCGATGACGGTGACGAACGCTTCGGGTGTGCAGATGCGCATCCTCGGTGATTCCGCACCGAGCGACGCGGAGCTCGTGCTCGTCGATCCCAAGCGCGACGCGGGCGACTCCCGGGCAGTGTCCGAGAACGCCCCTGTCGAGCTCGATCAGCAGGCTTCGCAGGGTTCCGCGGACGCTTCGGAGTCTGCGACCGATGAGCCCACCGACGCCGCGGCGGCTTCCGCCGAAAACGTGTCCGCCGCTCAGGGCGCGACCGTCTCCAACCAGAACTACGTTCCCGGATCGTCCTCGGTCTCGACCGTGGCGAAGAAGGTCTCGAAGCCGAAGATCGGCTCGCGCAGCTCCTGGGGCGCGAAGTCCTACCGGGGGAGCCCGGAGTACGCCAGCGGCATCAAGCAGGCCGTCGTCCACCACACCTCGGGGTCGAACAGCTACTCTGCCGAGGACGTCCCCGGAATCATCCGCGGTATCCAGGCCTACCACCAGGACGGACGCGGCTGGAACGACATCGGCTACAACGTCGTCGCGGACAAGTACGGACGCCTCTGGCAGGCCCGCGGCGGTGACGTCTCGAAGGCTGTCATCGGCGCGCACGTGCAGGGACACAACACGGGAACGTTCGGCATCTCCGTGCTGGGTACCTACAACAGTGCGGCCCCGCCGAAGAAGACCCGCGACGCTGTCGCCTCGGCGATCGCCTGGAAGTTCTCCATCAATGGAATCTCGAAGGCGACGAAGTCGAACCTGGTCGGACACCGCGACCTGGGACAGACCGACTGCCCCGGCGATGCCTTCTACGCGAAGCTGCCCGAGGTCCGTTCGACGGTCAACTCGATCCTGAAGACCGGCGAGCAGCCCAGCGACAGCAAGGATGACTCCAAGAAGGACGACTCCAAGAAGGACGATGACAAGAAGACCGAGAAGCCGAAGGCGAAGACCTCGATCGAGAAGTACGCCGAGAAGAACAAGCTCGGCAAGGCTCTCGGCAAGGAGTACTCGGTCAAGGGCATCTCCGGTGCCAAGGCTCAGAAGTTCGAAAAGGGTGTCGTCTACTGGTCCAAGAAGACCGGCGCCTACCACCTGTCCGGAGCGATCGCGTCGTCGTACAAGGGCGACGCGATCACCGACTTGGGGCTGCCCACCTCTGCAGAGAAGGGCGGCCTCAAGGACGGGGGCGCTGCGCAGCGCTTCCAGAAGGGCTCGATCTACTGGTCCAAGAAGACCGGTGCCCACTACACCACAGGCGTGGTCATGAAGTATTGGGGTGACAAGGGGGCCGTCAAGGGTCATCTGGGTTACCCCAAGTCCGACGTGGTCTACAAGAACGGCCGCGGCGAGCAGCTGTTCCAAGGAGCACGCCTGGTGTGGGCCGAAGGCTACGGAACCACCGAGTTCTCCCCGAAGGGAAAGATCGCCGGCGGAGTGACCGACGGCAATGGTCCGGGAGACGACTCGACCGATGGCAAGTCGCCTGCAGACTCCGGGGAAGGTGCTGCAGACGACACGGGCTCGAAGGACGACAAGTCCGAGGACGACTCGAAGAAGAAGGACGACTCGAAGAAGGACGACAAGTCCGAGGATGACTCCAAGAAGAAGGACGATTCCAAGAAGGACGACAAGTCCAAGGACGATTCCAAGAAGAAGGACGACTCCAAGAAGAAGGACACGCCGACCAAGGCTGAGAAGATCGCTGCTCAGCGCGCGTCCATCGTCAAGGAAGCGAAGGCCCACCTCGGCGTGAAATACGTCTGGGGCGGAACCTCGCCGACCAACGGCTGGGACTGCTCGGGCTTCACCCAGTACGTCTACGGCAAGAACGGCATCAAGCTGCCGCGCACGACGAGCCAGCAGCGCTACGCCGGCAAGGAGATCTCCGTCAAGGACGCCAAGGCAGGCGACCTGATCTGGATCCCCGGTCACATCGGAATCATCTCCGAGACCAAGGGGCAGATGTACGATGCGGGATCGACCCGCACGAACACGACGAAGCGCAGCTACAGCTGGATGCTCAGTCGCGGTGCGAAGGTCATCCGCGTCGTCGGCTGACCGCCCGCTTCGACAGACAGAGTCTCAGCGCCTCAACGACAGTGCCCCGCCGGGATCCGATTGCGGATCTCCGGCGGGGCACTGTCGGGTTCCCCTCCTATCCGTTTCGGCGGGCACGACGGTCTCGTGCGCATCGTCGCAGGTGGTAAGCGGTGAATAGTATGTGTCTTCGTCTGAACAGTGAGTGAAGTGGATGTCGGTGCCTGATCCTGGGGGCTATCGTGGACAGTGCACGCCCGGAACTGCCGAGCGTCGTTCCTACGATCCGACCTAGGGGGCCAGAACAGTGCATCGTCTGCACAATACGGTCAAGAACTTCGATTGGGGCAGCACGGACGCGATTCCCGCGATCCTCGGCACCGTCCCCGACGGGACCCCGTGCGCGGAACTCTGGCTCGGCGCCCACCCGATGAGCCCCTCTCAGCTCGACCTCGCCGGGGAGCGGAGGAGCGTCACACGCAGTCGCGGCGGCCGCCTCGGCGCTGCGGTGTCCGGTGGATCGACGACCGCAGGGGCCGTCGCCGAAGCGGGAACACGACGGGGCCCCAACCTCATCGAATACCTCGCCGGTGATCCCGACGGTCTGCTCGGACACGATTCGGTCGAAGCCTTCGGCGCTCGACTGCCGTTCCTGCTCAAGGTCCTCTCGGCCAGCAAGGCGCTGTCGATCCAGGTCCACCCGAACCGCGAACAGGCGGCGGCCGGCTTCGCCCGCGAAGAGGCGGCAGGGCCCGCCCTCGACGCACCCGATCGCAACTACAAGGACGCCTCGGCGAAACCCGAACTCATCTACGCCCTGACCGATTTCCACGCCCTCACGGGATTCCGACCCCGCAAGGCCGTGCGGGCCACCTTCGAACGACTGCTCTCTCAGCCGCTGACACCGCCCTCGTTGGACTTCCTCGGCTCTGTGATCGGCGCCCTGAAATCCCTGAACGAGGCGAAGGCGTTCTCACGCACCGTCGAACTGCTGCTCGGCGATCCGCGCGCCGCGGGTCTCGTCGACGAGGTGGCCGCGCATGGAATCGACGAACTGCCGACCGGGCACGTCAGCCGACTCGGCAGCGCGGTCGACCCGGCACAGACGTTCTGCGAACTCGTCGACGACTATCCGCACGACCCGGGAGTGCTCGTGGCTCTCATGCTCAACCGGGTGCATCTGCAGCCGGGGGAGTCACTGACGATGGAAGCCGGTGTCCTTCACGCGTACCTCTTCGGCACCGGCATCGAGATCATGGCCTCGAGCGACAACGTCCTGCGCGGAGGGCTGACCTCGAAGCACGTCGACATCACAGAGCTGTCGAAGGTCGCTGACTTCCGCGCGGGCATGCCGCACATGGTCGAACCCGACCGTGCCGGAGTCCTGCGCGGGGCCACCGAGGACTTCGCTCTGCAGGCGCTGCGCTGCCCGCGTCTGACGAACCTTGAGCGCAGGGGAGCGGCGATCGCACTGTGCACCTCGGGCACGATCACACTGACCTCGCTCGGGTCGACCGTGACACTCGAACGCGGGGAGAGCGTGTTCATCTCAGCCAACGAACCCACAGTGACGGCGGACGGGCATGGAGACCTCTTCGTTGCGACCACCGGGTTGGAACCGGCGGCACCTCTCGTCTGACGGTGCCCACCGCGCAGCGCCTTGCGCGCCGAGGTGATCCATAGCTCTATTCTGCGGTGCCGCCGAACGCCGGAGCGCTCGCGCAGAGACTGTTGAGCACATTGTTTGGGCGATCCGCCGTGATTTCTTCGAAGAGATCAAGGCGGATCGCCCAAACAATTCGGTATTCAGCGGCGGGATCCGGACAGAGAAGCGGGCCGGGTCTCCGATCGGAGACCCGGCCCGCTTCTCTGTCCGCGAGGGGGTCGCCTCAGGCGGCGACGTCGATGGTGGGTACGTCGGCAGGGACGACCACCTCGGCGCCGGTCTTCTCCCTGACTTCGTCCACGGTGACCCCGGGGGCGAGTTCGACGAGCGCGAACGAGTCTCCGGTGACGTCGAGGACGGCGATGTCGGTGATGATCCGGCTGACCACGGCTTCGCCGGTCAGGGGCAGGTCGCAGCTGTTCAGCAGCTTGTGCGAGCCATCCTTGGCCACATGGTCCATGATCACGATGACGCGCTTGGCACCGTGGACGAGGTCCATGGCCCCACCCATGCCCTTGACCATCTTGCCGGGGATCATCCAGTTCGCGATGTCACCGTTGACGGCCACCTGCATAGCGCCGAGGATCGCGGCGTCGACTTTGCCGCCGCGGATCATGCCGAAGCTCGCAGCGGAATCGAAATAGGAGGCGCCGGGGAGCATCGTGACGATCTCCTTGCCGGCGTTGATGAGGTCAGGGTCGATCTCGTCCTCGGTCGGGTAGGGGCCGACACCGAGCAGACCGTTCTCGGACTGGAGCACGAGGTCGACGCCTTCGGGCAGGAAGTTCGGCACGAGGGTGGGCATGCCGATGCCGAGGTTGACGTAGCTGCCGTCTTCGAGTTCCTGGGCAGCGCGGGCCGCCATCTGATTTCTTGTCAATGACATAACTTGCTCTCCTCAGGCTTCTCGCACGGTGCGCTTCTCGATGGGCTTGTCGGCCACCTGCTCCGCCGTCAGCGGGACCACGCGGTGAACGAAGATGCCCGGGACGTGGACGTCATCGGGGTCGATCTCGCCGGGCTCGACGAGCTTCTCGACCTCGGCGATGGTGATCCGGGCCGACTGCGCGGCCGGGGGATTGAAGTTCCTGGCCGAAGAGTGGAAGACGAGGTTGCCGTGACGGTCGCCGACGGCGGCCCGGACCAGGGCATAGTCGGGAGCCAGTGACTTCTCGAGGACGTATTCCTTCTCCTCGCCGAAGGTGTCGAAGACCTTCGTCTCCTTGGCGGGGGATTCCTTGATGACGTTGCCGTCCGAATCGTACTTCCACGGCATTCCGCCGTCGGCGACCTGGGTGCCGGCACCGGTGATGGTGTAGAACGCGGGGATTCCCGCACCGCCGGCGCGCATCTTCTCCGCGAGCGTGCCCTGCGGGGTGAGTTCGACCTCGAGTTCGCCGGAGAGATACTGCCGGGCGAACTCCTTGTTCTCACCGACATACGAGGCGATGATGCGACGAAGTCGACCATCGGCGAGCAGAATGCCGAGGCCGCGTCCGTCGACACCGGCGTTGTTCGAGATCACTTCGAGGTCTGTGGCCCCTTGGTCCTGGAGCGCCCGAATGAGGAATTCGGGTACGCCCACGACACCGAAGCCGCCCACGGCGATCGAAGATCCATCTGCAATGTCGGCCACCGCTTCAGCGGGTGAATCAACTACTTTGTCCATGTGCCCAGTGTGCCATGGACCACGCCGAGGCCATCCGCGAGGTCCGTGATGCGGGAATCATCGACTCCGTTGGCGAGAAGAACCTCACCGCCGCCGAGGAGGTGGTGCAGGAATTGCGGCCACTCGCCGGGCAGCGGGGTCGAGTTCGAGACGAGGAGGCCCTGGGGGCGCCCGGCCGGTCGGTCGGATCCCTCCTCCGGATTCCATGCGACGTCCTCGCCGTCGACGGTCAGCGTGCCCGAGCCGTCGAGTCGTCGGTGCGTGACGTCGGGGTAGGCCCGGATAGCTGAATTGATGTCGATGAAGTCCTCGTCGACAGGGGTGCTCAGGGCCAGAGCCGGGGGATTGAAGACGAAGACCTCGTCGGCATCGGCCACGGCCGGATCATCCTCGTGCCCGAGCGGGACGATGGCGACGTGCTCCTCGTCCGGAGGAACCGGAGAGCCGTCGGCGGTGCCGGTGGAGCCGTCGGCCGCGGCGCTGCCGATGACCACACGTCCGCCGGCGAGCAGGACGCTGAGGACGGAGACGAGCTCTCGCCAGTGCAGCCCCTGGGGCAGGGGAGCGAAGAGCGTGAAGTCCTCACCGAGGTCGTAGTCGCCGAAGAGGCCGACGCCCTTATTCACCCAGTTCGCGATGACCGGCCCGGTGAGATCGAGGCTGTCGTAGTCGGGGCCGCGCCAGAGCAGAACGGGCCCGCCGGTGTGCGCGATGGCAGTCAGATCCATATCCGTTGTCCTTCGATGGCGGTGAGTGGGCGGTCAGGGGACGCTGGGCAGTGAGCGAGTGGTGAGGATCGGCCTGGTGAACTGGTCAGGGGACGATGAGGCCGATGTCGATGGTCACCCCGCGGGGGAACGCTCCGAGTTCGCCGTCGACCCAGTGGTAGTGGGAGGAGGCGCTGAGGTCTTCGGCGAAGAGCGCCGTATGGAGTCGTTCGACGAGCGAACCGAGTCCGACCATGGCTTCGAGCAGCGGGGGGCCGCCCGATTGTGCGGTGGCCGGGGAGTCCGAAGGACTGAGCGTGATCCGCGAGCCTGAGCCCTCGATGCGCATCCTCCAGGCGGCATGTCCGGGGGTCCGCGACTGGCCGGCGCGGACGACGCGGATGGCTCGGGAGACGCGTTCGAGAATGTCGTCGCCGTTGTCTCCGGCGGGGGCGCTGCCCGGCAGTTCGGTCACCCCGAGCCCACGCTGCACGGCTTCGACGTGCCCGTAGCGGAACCAGTCGTCACCGAGTTCGCGGGACAGTGCCTTCGCCCCGTCCCGACCGTTGTCGAGGTATCCGCCGGCGCCTCTCACCAGAGCCATCGGCAGACCACGGGAGGAGCCCTTGACCAGATCGGCGGCCGCAGAGATCTCATCGGCGACGGCACGCACCGTCACGGTCTGGACGCGACCGTCGTCGTCGGGCCGGCCACGCTGATCGTCGAGGCCGGAGAAACCGGAGAGACCCAGTGCGATGTCGCCGACGCCGACCCGCCACGGCCGGGAGCTCGTATCGGAGATGACTAAGCCGATACGCACGGAGAACGCATGCTCGACCCGGGCCCGCAGCGCATCGGCCGAGCGGTCGCTGTCGAGGGGGTGGAGGACGACGGCGCCTGCGGAGTTCGACTGATCGAGTCCGGCCGCGGCCTGCACCGTCCCGGCCGGGGTGCGCACGACCTGAACCGTGGTGCCTGAGCCATAGGAGCGTTCCGCGACGAGATGGGTGCCGGTACGGGCGACGAGCTCTTCGAACTCGGCGCGGTCGGCGACGGTGCGCAGTCGCCCCTCGGCCTTAGACACGACCTTCGATGCCACGACGAGTATGTCGCCGTCCTTGAGGTCGATGCGGTTGCGGCGCAAGGCGTTGATGAGGATCGCGGCGAGGTCGGATCCCGGCACGATGTCCTCCTCGACAGGAGGGGCGTAGACGGTGAGGAGGCGGTCATTCATGCCGGGCCGCCGGTGATTCGACTCTCATTGCTCCATAATCCCATCCACGGCGACTCATTTCGAAATTCTGCAGATTTGCTCAGGAGAACCCCACAGCTTGTGGCCGTGCTCATGCGGATTCCCTACATATGGTGTTGTCGTCGCGTGTGCATGAGAAAGTGTGTTCGAATACGCTCTCAGGCAGTCCTTAGATACTCCATCAGGGCTTGACGAGGCGGTAATGACACGCGTGTAATTTATACCTAAGGGGAACGCGCCGAGCATGAATCCTCAAGGATTCGACCGTACATCGGACTGATCGGCTCAGTCACGGTGACGGACCTGCTCAAGCGTGAGAAAGGGGAAGACCGTGCAAAGCGCACAGAGAGAATGGCGAGAGAGAGAAGATCTCTCCGCCGTACCGGGAGTCACCTCCCGACGTGCCGAAGACTGGTACGTCGAACCAGGAGCGCGCGCACCCGAGACGCTGCCCGATCCGCTGGCCGTCGATCCGAACGACCTGACTCCGCTGCCGTCGGACAATTCCGCGGTCTCGCCGCTGTCGCTGCTGCTCGGAGCCGCCGAGGACGGGGAACTGTCCTGGCAGGATCAGGCGCTGTGCGCACAGACCGACCCCGAGGCCTTCTTCCCGGAAAAAGGGGGATCGACTCGTGAGGCGAAGCGAGTCTGCGCCTCGTGCGAAGTCCGCTCCGAATGCCTCGAATACGCTCTGGCCAACGATGAGCGGTTCGGCATCTGGGGAGGAATGTCCGAACGCGAACGCCGTCGGCTCAAGAAAAAGGTCGTGTGAGGCCAGCCGTCACCGTCGTCGTCGCCTCAAGCGACGCGGCGAGCAAGGTCGAGCTCGAAACAGCTCTGCATCCGCTTCACCCCGAGATCCCGGTCGTGGATCTCGTGGGCCTGTCGGTACGCGATGCCTCCGAGATTCCCGCCGTCGCGGAATCGGACTTCCTGTGGTTCCTCACCCCTGACTCCCGTCCGGAGCCCGACTGTCTCGACGCACTCCTCGACGCCATCGGCGAAACCGAATCCGTGGCCGCCGTGGGACCCAAGCTCATGCGCGGCGACCGCATCGTCTCCGCCGGAGTGAGCACCACCTCGGCGGGGGAGCGATTCAACCCCGTCGGCTCCGGCGAGATCGATCAGGGTCAGCGCGACGGTCGCACGGAGACCCTCGGACTGGACCTGCCCGGCATGCTCATCGCCACCGCCGAACTGACCCGGATCGGTGCGCCCTCCCGCGTGCTCGGCCCCGCCTACCGCGGCATCGAATACTCCCGGCGCCTGCGCGACCTCGGCCGGCGTGTCATCCTCGCCCCGCGCGCACGGATGGAGATCTCCGCCGAGGCGGCCGCCGGCTTGGGATCGTCCCCGCAGCCGCCCGTGTCGAAGTTCCAGATCCGCACCGAGCAGCGCTACCGACTCAGCCTCGCCAGTCCCGGAGCCGCCTCGCTGTTCGGGCTGCTCGTCGTCGTCAACCTCGGGCACATCCTCGGCGGGCTGCTGTCGAACAACCTCCGCTCTGCCGGTTGGCATCTCAGCGCCCTGTTCGGGCTCGCCGCCGACATCACCACCACGGCGCCCCTGCGCCGGGCCAACGCCCGCCGCAGCCGCCTGGCCAAACGCACAAGCACCTCCCATGTGGCCGCGCTGTTCGCCGATGACGACGAACTGGCCGTCCAACGACGCTCGATGAGCGGCGAGGCCGAGGACCCGCGCCCGGCCGAAGTCCCCACCGGCGGGGTCGACCCCGACGCCGAACTCAACCCGATCGGCGACACCGAGGAGGCCATCGACTCGTTCTCGCGCCTCGAGGTCTCGGGCGGATCGAGCCTGCTGCGGATGCCGCTGACCTACGTGGTGCTCGCCGCCCTCGTCATCAGCGGGTTCATCTCCTACCGACTCTTCGGTCCGGGCCACCTCGTCGGCGGTGCCCTGGGCTCGACCGACGTCGGCATCGGCGAGATCTTCTCCCGGCTGCTCGGTCGACACCTCGACATCTCGACGGGTTCCGCGGTGCCCGCAGACCCCTACCACCTCGTCATCGGGGTCCTCTCCCTGCTCTTCTTCGGCCATGTCGACATCATGGTCAGGACGCTTCTGCTCGCCGCTCCCGTCCTCGCCGGGATCGCCGCGTATGCCGGCGCCGGAACCGTCGTACCGCGGAAATGGGTGCGCGGCTTCGCGGCCCTGCTGTGGGTCGCCTCACCGCTGTTCACCACTGCGCTCTCGGACGGCCGCCTCGGCGTGGTCATCGTCTGGATCGCCGCGCCGCTGCTGGCGATGACACTGCGACGCAGCCTGCGCACCGGGTCGATCGCGGCCGCGGCGGGCAGCGGACTGCTGCTGTTCCTCATCGTCTCCGGCATCCCGCTGCTGCTGATCGCGGCCGTCCTCGGCACCGTCGTGCTGCTGTCGGCCGGACGCGGGCTGCGTCATCTGTGGCTGCTCGCACCGACGGTGTTCCTCGGATGGCCGTGGCTGTGGGCGCTGGTCCGCGAACCCGGGGCGCTGCTGACCATGCCCGGACAGACACTGGCACCGCAGGCGGCGCCGACGTACCTGCTGGCCGTCGGATTCCCCGGCCCCATCGACATGTCGTGGCTGTCCGATCTCGCCGCCCGCATCGGAATCGATGCGGTCTCACCGAGCATCCTCCAGCTGTGGGCGCCGGTGCTCATGCTGCCGATGCTCGTGCTCGCCTTCTTCACCCTCATCGAGGCCAGACTCGACCTGTCCCGACTGACCTGGGCCGTCGGCCTCTACCTGACGGGCCTCATCGTCGCCGCAGCCCAAGTGCACCTGCCCGCACAGACCGGCCCCTTCGACCTCATCGGCTCCTATCCGGCTGCCGGTCTGACATTGGTCAGCCTCGGTTCGATCCTGCTGCTCGCCCTCGGGGCCGACCGCACCGCCGCCATCCGCGGTTCCGGCCCAACCGGCGGGCGGCTGCCGATGCGCGGCCTCGTCGGGCTCGTCGCCGTCGCCGCCGTCGGACTCATCGCCATCGGTGCCGGCCGGGCCCAGGTCTCGACCGACGCCGTCACCGCCACCGAGGACAGCACCGTGCCGGCACTGGCGGCCGACCGGGCCGACGGTGCATCACAGGCGCGGACACTGCGCCTGGACAACGTCGACGGTGAGGTCATGGCCACGCTCGTCTCGGCCGCGGACGGAACCGTTCTGGGCACCTCCACCGTGACCGACGCGGACACCGTCGGTGGTTGGCCGTGGCAGCGGCGTCCGCTGCCGATCCCCGAGGACCAGGTGCTCGTCGCCCAGGCCGCGGCCGCCCTGTCGGCCGACGACGCCGGTGACGTCAGCGACATCCTCGGAGAACTCGGCGTCGACTTCGTCCTCGTCGACTCGGGCGCCGACGGGCTGCAGAATTCCGTGTCCGCGGCACAGGGGCTGCTGCCGGTCGGGCCCACCGAATCCGGTGAGCTGTGGCGGGTCGACAAACCCTACAGCGGACGGTTCCTCATCCGCGATTCCGAGGGAGCGCTGAGCACCGCACGGATGCACGGAACGACCACCGCCGAGGTGCCTGCCGGTGAGGACGATCGCACCCTCATCGTCGCCGACGCCTCCCACGGCATCTCCGCACGCCTCGACGGCGAAACATTGCCGACGCCGAAGAACGCGGGCGAGACCTGGATGAGCGAGTTCGACCTCCCCGCCTCCGGAGGCACCGTCGAGATCTCCCTGAACTCACCGCTCTACCCCGTCGGCGTCGTCATCGGCTGGGTGTTCGGAGCGCTGGCCGTCATCGTCGCCATTCCCTTCGGCGAGACGAACCGCACCCGGCAGCGAACGAGGACGAAGAGCGACACAACAGCCCGTGTCAGCGAGGAGACGAGAGCATGAAGCATCTGCGCAGCATCGTGACCTTCGCGGCCATCGCCGTGCCCGGAGTGCTCGTGGCCACGACCTCCTTCCTCACCCCGCTGACCCCCGGCACCCTCGACCGCAGCCCCGAACAGGTGCGCATGCCGACGGCCGATACCCGCGCCATCTGCCCCGGGCCGCTGCTCACCGACGGTGAAGCCGAAGGCACGGACGCCGAGTTCGTCGACGATTCGAAGGTCTCGACTCGTGTCGTCTCGGCCTCGGCACCGATCGGAGCAGCCGACGGATCCACCTCCTCGGCGCGCCTGCAGGTCGCCGACCTCGGCGGTTCCGTCGACTTCGACAACCCCGTCGGCCAGGGCTTCGTCTCCGGCGATGACACCATCGGCTCGACGAAGCGGGTCACGGGGTTCGCCCGTCCGGGGGCACCCGCGCTGACCACCGGGCTCGAGACCGTCGAAGGCAGCTCCGGCGACCTCACGGGTCTGGCCGCGCTCACCTGCGCACAGGCCTCGAGCAGCTTCCGGATCCTCGCCGGCTCGGGAGCGACCGGGTCGAACTCCCAACTCCTGCTGAGCAACCCGGGCGACGTGCCCGTCCAGGCGAAGGTCACGCTGATGACTCCCTCGGGATCCTCGACCGACCCGACAGAGGTGAGCATCAAAGCCGGTGAACAGCGCGCCGTGCGGCTGGCCGGACTGGCCGCCGGTGCCGAAGCCCTGGCGGTCGACGTCACCGTCGACGGGGGCGTCCTCGCGGGGTCCGTGCAGGAGACCGTCCTCGACGGGCTCCGGCCCCAGGGCATCGACTTGGCTGCCGCCGGAGCCGATGCAGCTCGGCAGCAGGTACTGACCGGATTGAGCGGCAAGGACGTGCGGGTGCGCGTGGCCAACCCGGGTGAGGACCTCGCCGAGGTCTCGCTCAAGGCCTACGGGCCCGACGGCGAGATCGACATCCCCCGTTCCTCCATGACCGTCGTCGGTCGCGGTGTCGCCGAGGCCGACCTCGGCGATCTCGACGCCACCAGTGTGGTGCTCGACGCGAACCGGCAGGTCCAGGCCGGAGCGTTCATCGGCCGAGACGGGCAGAAGGGGGCGGCCGACTTCGGCAGCGTTCAGAGCACACCTGACCTCGCCGAGACCCAGATCATGGCCCTGCCCCGCACCGGCAGCAGCTCCCTGCAGATCTCTCCGGGCCAAGGCCAGGTGCAGGTGCAGGGAATGCTCGACGACGGATCACTGTCCGATCCGCAGACCGTCGACCTCAACCCCACCGGCACCACCGTGCTCGACCCCAACGAGGTGTCCGACGAACCCGTGCGGGCATTGGTGATCCATGGTGCGCAGGCCTCGGGGTCACAGTCCGACGGCGTCCATGCGAGCCTGGTCGTGACCACCGACGACGGCATCTCATCCGTGGCTCCCGCCCCGGCGCCGGCCGGAGTCGCCTACCGCGACATCCGCCTCGGCTGACAGGCAGGCAGTCGGGCCGGCTGATGATCAGGTGCGTCGGAGGATGTCGACCTGATCGGCGACGACCTCGGCGATGAGCGCATCCCTCGTGTCCGCCTCGGCGTGGTCCTCGATGACCCGGCGGTAGAGGACGATGTGTGTGAGACGGTTCGACGTTGCGGGGAAAACCCGGCCGAAGCACGGCTCGGTCGAACTCGCCGGGGGGACGCCGTCGATGGCGAAGATCACCTCGGCGAGAAGGGCGGGTTCCCGCTCCCGCATCCGCGCGAATTCCGCGGCTGCGACCTTGGCGAAGCTCTGCGCCCGAGACAGCCGCGCAGGCACCTGGGCACGGTGCAACGGGGAACGCAGCCCCCGGCCGTGCCGGTCGCGATACCGCCTCGATCTCATAGCACGTCATTCTACGGGCGAGACCGCCCTGCCTGAGCGAATCGGGCACCTGCGGCGTGTAGAGTGGTGGACTGTGTCAGCCGTGAGAATGTGTTCCAAAGTCAGCTGCTCGCGCCCCGCCGCCGCCACCATGACGTACGTGCACGCTGATGCGACCGTCGTCATCGGCCCGCTGGGCCGACGAGCCGAGCCGGGTGCCCACGATCTGTGTGCCGAGCATGCGGCGAAGCTGACCCCTCCGGTGGACTGGCAGCTCATCCGCATCGAGTCGGGCCAGGCGCCGCCCGAACGCAGCCGAGACGATCTGCTGGCCATCGCCGATGCCGTCCGCGAGGCCGCCGACCGGGCAGACGTCAGGTCGACACACACCGAGACCGGCGCCGCGGGTCCCGAGCGGACCAGTTCATCCGACCAGGCTCAGAGCGGACGCAAGCACGGCCACCTGCGCATCATCGGCGACTCATGAGCGAAGCCGCAGGCGACGCCTCTGCCGGTGCTGTCCCTAGTCCTGCAGAGACGGACCCGCAGCTGACCCGCACCCGCGCCACCGCTGTGGAAGCGGCGGTCGGCGCCTACGACATCCGGGGACGGATCCCGGACCAGCTCGATGCGGACACCGTCTTCTCCCTCGGCTGGGCGACGGCAGTGACGATGTCCGAACTCCACACCAGCACCGAGGTGGTCATCGGTCACGATATGCGTCCGAGCTCGCCCGGCTTCGCCCGAGCCTTCGCCGCCGGTGTCGAGACCGCCGGATCGCGACCGATCCTGCTCGGGCTGTGCTCGACCGATCAGCTGTACTTCGCCTCCGGCATCGTCGATCTGCCCGGTGCGATGATCACCGCCAGCCACAACCCCGCCGACTACAACGGCATCAAGATCTGCGGGCCGCGAGCCGCAGGCGTCAGCCTCGCCTCGGGACTCGGCCGGATCAGGGAACTCGCCCCCACTGCTCCCGCATCGGGCGACGGCGGCATCGAGGTCGACGAATCCGCCGCGGCTCAGATGCGTCAGCAGTATGCGGCCCGCATCCGCGACCTCACCCGCGTCGACGAGGTGACGGGACTGCGGATCGTCCTCGACGCGGGAAACGGCATGGCCGGGCGCCTCCTCGGTGAGGTCTTCGGCACCGACGCAGGAGCCGCCGCGGTGCCCTTCGACGTGATCGGTCTGTTCACCGAACTCGACGGTACGTTCCCCAACCACGAGGCGAACCCGCTCAAACCCGAGAACCTCGTCGATGCGGCTCGCGCTGTCGTCGAGACCGGAGCCGACCTCGGACTCGTCTTCGACGGGGACGCCGACCGGTGCTTCTTCATCGACGAGGCGGGAGCGACGATGTCCCCCTCGGCCGTCGGCGCGCTTGTCGCAGAGCGCGAGATCGCGCGGTCCAGAGCGGCAGGAGTCGCGGAACCGACGGTCATCCACAACCTCATCACCTCCCGCAGCGTGGCCGAGACGATCACGGCTGCCGGAGGGCGGGCCCTGCGGTCGAAGGTCGGTCACTCGGGCATCAAGACGCTCATGGCAGAGACCGGAGCGGTCTTCGCCTGCGAACATTCCGCGCACTTCTACTTCCACGAATTCTTCGGCGCGGACTCGGGCATGCTCGCCGCCTGCCACCTCATCGCCGCCCTCGCCGAATCGGACGCGCCGGCCTCACGGCTGGTTGACTCCTACGACCGGTTCTTCCAGTCCGGGGAGATCAACTTCACCGTCGCCGACCCCGACGCCGTGCTCGCCGACTTCGCCGCCCACGCGGAGGACTTTCCCACCAACTCCGTCGACGACCTCGACGGAATCGGCCTCCAGGGCGAGGACTGGTGGATCAACCTGCGCAAGTCCAACACCGAGCCCCTGGTCAGGCTCAATGTCGAAGCCGCGAGTGAGGCGCACATGCGAGCCCTGACACGCCGGGCCGAAGACTTCGTCACCGCCCGAGCCTGACCGAGCGCATCCGGCCCGTCCGCAGACCGAGCGGAATGGGACAAGCCTGCTGCTCGGGCCATAGACTCGGGGACGATCCGACTGTCCGCCGTATGGAGGTACCGTGCTCGATTCCACTGACTTCAAGGTCGCCGATCTGTCTCTCGCCGAGGCCGGTCGCCACCAGATCCGACTCGCCGAACGGGAGATGCCCGGGCTGATGGCCCTGCGCGAGGAATTCGCCTCGAGCGCACCGCTGGCCGGCGCCCGCATCGCCGGCAGCCTGCACATGACCGTGCAGACCGCGGTCCTCATCGAGACCCTCGTCGCGCTCGGAGCCGAAGTCCGCTGGGCCAGCTGCAACATCTTCTCCACCCAGGACGAAGCCGCGGCCGCAGTGGTCGTCGGCTCTGGAACCCCCGAAGCCCCGGCCGGAGTGCCGGTGTTCGCGTGGAAGGGTGAGACCCTCGAAGAGTACTGGTGGGCCGCGGACAAGATCTTCGACTTCGAAGACGGCCCGAACCTCATCCTCGACGACGGCGGCGACGCGACCATGTACGTGCTCAAGGGCACCGAGTTCGAAGCCGCCGGGGGAGTGCCCACCGCTGCCGAGGACGATCCGGAGGAGTACAAGGTCCTGCTGACCAAGATCGCGTCCGCCATCGAAACCGCCCCCGGTCGGTTCGCCCGCCTCGCCGCCGGCATCAAGGGAGTGAGCGAGGAGACGACGACCGGAGTCAACCGTCTCTACCGCCTCGCCGAACAGGGCGCACTGCCGTTCCCCGCGATCAACGTCA
The DNA here is from genome assembly GCF_011617245.1 of Brevibacterium atlanticum. Taxonomy (NCBI): domain Bacteria; kingdom Bacillati; phylum Actinomycetota; class Actinomycetes; order Micrococcales; family Brevibacteriaceae; genus Brevibacterium; species Brevibacterium atlanticum. The sequence continues at coordinate 1,649,389 of NZ_CP050152.1, forward strand.
ACGACTCCGTGACGAAGTCGAAGTTCGACAACCGCTACGGCATCCGCCATTCGCTGCCCGACGGACTCAACCGCGCCACCGATGTCCTCATCGGCGGCAAGATCGCCGTCGTCGTCGGCTACGGCGACGTGGGCAAGGGCGCGGCAGAGGCGCTGCGCGGACAGGGGGCGCGCGTCATCGTCACCGAGATCGACCCGATCTGCGCGCTGCAGGCGACGATGGACGGCTACCAGGTCTCCCACCTCGCCGAGGTGGCTGCGCAGGCCGACATCATCATCACCACGACCGGAAACACCCGGGTCGTCGGCGTCGAGGTGCTGCAGACCCTCAAACCCGGCGCCATCGTCGGCAATGTCGGCCACTTCGACGACGAGATCGACCTGGCCGGCTTGTCCCGCCTGCCCGGGGTGGAGAAGATCGAGATCAAGCCGCAGGTCCATGAGTGGAACGTCCCGGTGCCCCCTGAAACCGGGCTCGACCGGGAGCGCACGGATTTCCTCGTCCTCTCCGAAGGTCGACTCCTCAATCTCGGCAACGCGACCGGACATCCCTCGTTCGTCATGAGCGCCTCGTTCGCCAACCAGGTGCTGGCGCAGATCGAACTGTGGACCGCGCACGAACGCTATGACGATGCGGTGCACCGGCTGGCCAAGGAACTCGACGAGAAGGTCGCGCGCCTGCACCTGCCGGCGCTCGGCGCAAAGCTCTCGGAGCTGACGAAGGAACAGGCCGAATACATCGGGGTAGACGTCGCCGGGCCCTACAAACCCGACCACTACCGGTACTGAGCGACCCGACGGCTCAGCGTCCGTGCAGGCTCAGCCCGTGCGGGAGGACATCGACTCCGGCGCGGAATGACTCCGCCCTGGCCGACCGCGTCCTGGCCTTCTCGACCTCGGCGATGCGCTGGCGGTGGATGACGGCCGAGAGGAACTGTTCGGGAAACGTCCCCTCTGGCGGGGCGGGAGCGACATACGGATTGAGCTCGGTGGCGAGCTCGATCGCCCTCTGCCATCGGGACTCCTGACCGAGCTTCGGCGCCATCGCAAGGAACTGGACGATGCGACGGTGCAGACCGTCGGGCAGTGCGGAGACATCCGTGCGTGCCAACCAGTCATGCAGCTGCGGGGCGACATGGGTCTGCACCGGCGGAACGGGTGCACTGCGCTCACTGACCGCCAGCGTCCCGGCCAGGTAGTCGCCGAGGCGCTTCGCCTGCGGGGACACGAGCCCGGACAGGGCGGCGATCCCACCGCCGGTGGAGACGACTTCGAAGGGCCACAGCAGCGCCCGGATGAAGGAGTGACGGATCCGCACGGCCCCGCCGTCGTCGCGGACGATGCGCAGCCCGAGGATGAGCTTGCCGAGCGAACGCCCATGGCTGAGGACCTCGATGAGCATCGGCAGCAGCACGAACACGCCGATGCTCATCACCGTCATCACCGAGCCGAGCAGGAGCCCGTTGAGCTCGGCGGTGCTGATCAGGAGCCAGAACATCGCGATGAGCAGCCCGATGTCGACGAGCGTGTAGACGATGTAGTCGATCAGGCAGCTGAGCGCCCTTGCCGCCAAAGCGGCGGGCTGGACGCTGAGTTCGACGGCTTCCCCGGTGACCAGAGTACTCACCCGACCATCGTGTCATATCTCGGCGGCCGCGTGTGGTGGCCGGGGACTCCGTTAGGGTTGAGGCATGGACCCGAACCTTCTGGCCGAGCTGCACGGCGACGAGTGGCAGGAGCTGGCGGTGCTGGCGAAGAAGAACACGCTGAGCCCGGACCAGACCGGACGGTTCCTCGATCTCTATCGTGGCGCGTCGAAGGACCTGTCGCGGATCATGACCGTCGCGCCGGATTCGCTCGGGGCCGCACGGCTCTCCGCGATCGTCCACCGCTCGCGCAACCACCTCTCCGCCGTTCCCGGCGGAGGCCTGTCCGGTCTGTCGCGCTTCTTCGTCATCAGTCTCCCGCTCTCGCTCTATCGGCTGCGGTGGGACTTCGCCATCGTCGCAGCGTCCTTCCTCGCCGTCGCCGTCGTGGCGGGGATCTGGGCCGGCACGCATCCGGAAGTGCTCGAGACGTTCGGTGACCGGGAGTTCCGCCGCCAGTTCGCCGAGCACGACTTCGTCGACTACTACAAGGAGAACCCGAACGGATTCTTCGCCGTGGGTGTGTGGACGAACAACGCCTGGATCGCCGTCCAGTTCGTGCTGCTGGGCATCACCGGCGTCTACGTCGTCGCCGGACTGTTCTCCAACGCCGTCAACGTCGGATTCTCCGGGGCGATGATGTTCGAGTTCGACCGGGCCTCCGACTTCTTCCTCTACATCCTGCCGCACGGCATCCCGGAGATCAGCTGCATCATCCTCGCCGCTGCGGCCGGACTCCGGCTCTTCTTCGCGTGGGTCGTGCCGGGGCCCAGGCCGCGTCGGGACAAACTCGCCACCGAGGCCAGATCGCTGCTCATCGTCGCAGGCGGGCTCGTGCTGCTGCTGTTCGGCTCGGGCCTCATCGAAGGCTTCGTCACCCCGAATCCGATACCTCCGGCACTCAAGATCGCCATCGGCGTGGCCTACACGGCGGCTGTGATCGCCTATGCCTGGCACTTCGGCAAACGCGCGGCCGAGGCGGGGCTGAGCGCCGATCTCGACGCGCATGAGGCAGGGTACTCCGTCATCTCCACCGACCGCTGAGCGCGGCGGGCACGGTCGCTGCCGTCACCGGCGACTCGGACCGGTTCAGAGCCCGCCGGTGACCTTGAGCCGGATATAGAGGTCCGCCAGCGCCCCGGGCAGCTGCTCGGGCAGCGCCTGGACCGAGGCGATGCCGAGTCCGCGCAGACGCGTCCGCAGCGACTCCTGCCTCAGCTGCTCTTCCTCGGCCGCGGCGGCAGTGAAGATCTCAGCGGCATCACCGCGTGATCCAGCGAGTTCGTGCAGGAAGGGATCCTTCACTCCGGCGACGACCACTCGGTGATGCGAGGTCAGCGTGGGCAGGACGGGCAGGATGTCGTTCGCGACGGTCGCCTCGTCGAGTTCGGTGACCAGGACGACGAGGGCCTGCTGGCGTGAGGTCTGGAGCACGGTCGCGGCGATCGTCTCCCAGTTCGCGTCGTAGAGCTCCGGATCCACCGGAGTCAGTGCCACCGACAGATCATGGACCGGGTCATGAGCCCGCCGACTCGAGGCGATGGCTCGCACGCGTGCGTCGGCGACGATGACGTCGACGCGGTCCCCGGCTCCCGTGGCCAGTGCAGTGAGCAGGAGGGAGGCCTCGAGTGCGGCATCGAAGACCGTTCCCTCGCCGCACCGGCGAGCTGCGAAACGGGAGGAGTCGACGACGATGATGACCCGGCGGTCCTTCTCCGGACGCCACGTCTTGACTACGAGGTCCTGGGCGCGGGCGCTGGCCCGCCAGTCGATGGAGCGCACATCGTCACCGTCGACGTAGTCGCGCAGCGAGTCGAATTCGGTGCCCATACCCCGGATCATCACCGCGGAGCGGCCCTCGAGCTCACGCAGCTTCTGCGTCTTCGACGGCAGCTCCCGGCGGGACGCGAACGGCGGGAGCACACGGATGGCGGCGGGCACCTCGATGCTCTTCTGGCGGGCGATGAGGCCGAGCACGCTGGAGGATCGCACGGTCACGAGATCGGCGGCCAGGGCACCGCGCCGGCGTGGGCGCAGTTCGGTGCGCACCTGCGTCTCGTCACCGGGATCGAGGACATGGCGTGAGCGGGTCCGTACGGCACCGGCGCTCGGCGTCCAGGCGTCACGGACCTCGAGACGCAGACGGTGAGTCGAGTCGTTGATGAGGCTGAGCGTGCTGTGGGTGTCGTCGCCGAGGCGGACCATCGGTCCGGGAGTCCGCTGCAGGGACAGCCCGTGGACGCGGGGGACGAGGAAGAAGTCGACGACCGCGGCCACGCTGATCACGCCGGCCGTGATCAGCGCCGTCGGCCAGCCGGGGACGAGCATGACGGGAACGGCCCCGAGGAGGGTGAGCAGGAACAGCCGGGCAGTCATTCAGCGCGGCACTTCGGTGGTGGCGAGGATCGAATCGAGGACCTGGGTGACGTCGAGTCCGTCCATCTGCGCTTCGGGGCGGAGGATGACCCGGTGTCCCAGCGCCATGTGCGTGAGCGCTTTGACGTCGTCGGGGGTGACGTAGTTGCGGTCGTTGAGCCAAGCGTGGGCGCGGGCGGCGCCGAGGATTCTCGTGGCACCGCGCGGTGAGACGCCGAGGGCCAGTGACGGGGCCTGTCGGGTGGCCCGGGCCAGGTCGACGATGTAGGTGATGATCTGCGGGGCGATGTAGATCCCCGCGATGGCTTCCCTCGCCCGGGAGATGAGTGCGGCATCCGCCACCGGGCGCAGCCCCGCGGCGGCGAGCCGGCCGGAATCGAAGCCGCGGGCGTGGCGGTCGAGGATCTCGAACTCGTGGTCGCGCTCGGGCAGGTCGAGGACGAGTTTGAACAGGAACCTGTCGAGCTGTGCCTCGGGCAGCGGGTACGTGCCTTCGTATTCGACAGGGTTCTGCGTGGCCGTGACCATGAACGGATCCGGCAGAGACCGGGAACGTCCGCCGACCGAGACCTGATGTTCCTCCATCGCCTCGAGCAGGGCCGACTGGGTCTTCGGCGGGGTGCGGTTGATCTCGTCGGCGATGAGGACGTTGGTGAACACGGGGCCCGGCCGGAAGGAGAAGTCCGATGCCGAAGCATCGTAGACGAGCGAGCCGGTGACGTCGCTGGGCATGAGATCGGGGGTGAACTGCACCCGTGAACTCTCGAGGCTGACCGCTGCGGCGAAGCTGCGCACGAGGAGCGTCTTGGCCACGCCCGGCACCCCCTCGAGGAGGACGTGTCCGCTGCACAGCAGGGCGATGAGCATGCCGGTGACCGCCTGGTCCTGACCGACGACGGCCTTGCCGATCTCCGCGCGCACACCGTTGAAGGAATCGCGCAGCGGGTCCGGGCCCGGGGCGGTGAGCCCACCGGTGGGGTTCGGTTCTGCCTGGGGCGACTGGGTCATGGGATCTCACTTTCGATCTGGGTGAGTTGATGGACGAGGTCGGTCAGCTCGGCGTCCGTGTGCACGGTCGCCGAGACGAAGATGTGGTGGAGCTCTCCGGGATCGCGGCCGGTGACCTCGGCGATGCGGGTGATGATCTGTGTGGTTCCGGCGTCGGGCCCGAGAGCGAGCCGTTTCGCGATCCGCAGGAGTGACGCGGTGCGCAGTGTGTGCAGCGCTCCGGCACGGTCGTGGCTGCGGGCCGACAGCGCCGCTCGGCCGTGGACGGTCTCGACGGCGGGGACGATCACCGGCAGTCGTTCGATCGCCAGCGGCCCGAAGCGCCTGCCGATCACCAGCAGGAGGACGAGCACGGTGGGCGCCAGCCACAGCACTCCGGCGAGGAACCAGTCGGGCACGAAGTCGATCGTCGAGGGCGGCGGCTCCTCGGAGTCATCGAAGGTCGGGTAGTACACGACGAGGCGGTCGGTCTCCGAGAGCTGGGAGAGGACGAGGGAGGCATTGCCCTCCTCGTCGATGTGCTCGTTCGTCACCCATTCGGCATTGCCGATCACGGTCAGCGGAACGTGACCGTCGGAGTCGGTGATCAGCTGTCCGCGGGCGGAGCCGGGAGCCACCTCGGCGCCGTCGATCTCATCGACACCGGGACCCGCCAGCGGATAGCACGCGGTGATGCCGTCGGTGCCCTTCTTCGCCTCCGCATATTCGCTCTCCCCGGTGGTCACGGCACCGGCCGTGCGTGCACTCGGCAGTGCACAGTTCGGCTGGGACTGCGGGTCGGGGGAGGCCAGCGGGCTGAGGTTGTCGTTGACGGTGATCCGGTCGGTGAACTCGGCGATCGCCGAGCCCGGGTCGACGAGCACCAGGCGGTTGTCATGGGTGGCCAGTGCGGACTCGATCCCGTCGACGTCCCCGGCCGACATCGCGTCGGTGTTGGTCGGGATGAGCATGGTGGTGTCGGGCTGTGCTGCGGCGCTGCGAGCTTCCTTGAAATCCTCGGTGGTCGTGACCTCGACGCCGTGGGCGCGCAGCGTCTCGACCATGGCCTTCGTGCCGTCCCTGGCCGTCGAATCGTAGTGCAGCGGAGCTTCGGTCTCGTCATCCGTGGTCATCAGCAGGGTGGCGATGACGGTGATGAGGATGACGATCGCCGCGGTGATCCAGACTCCGGCCGAACGCAGACGCGCACGCAGCGGCACCCGGACGCTCGACCGGGTGCCGCGGGTGGCCACGTCCAGCTGCGCGCTCATGCTCGCACCTCGTCACCCTGCGACCGGCGGTGTGCGGGCAGGGCGCTGAGCGTGTGATCGAGGCCGCAGAGGTCCGTGTACACGGTCGGCAGGTCCCGGTCGGGACGGGCGGAGAGGCCGGTCTCATCGCCGTAGAGGAGGTCGTTGAACACCTCGGCGACGTTGTGCACCGCGGCATGGTCGGGCAGCTCCGCCTCGGCGTCCTGGGCGATCTCATTGGCCGTGGCCGAGGATTCGAGGGAGACGATCTGCTTGACCGAGAGCACCGCGAAGATCGCTCGGGATTCGTCGAGGACCGCGGTTCTGAAGTCGCCGGCTGCAGCGGCACGGGCGGCGCGCTCACGCCACGGGCCCGGTTCGGGCAGCGAGACCACGGGGTCGAACGCCGACAGGGGAACCCCGGTGCGGCGCAGACCGACCCGGCGGACGCGCCAGACGATGAGCGCGATGATTCCGGCGAGGGCGAGCACGACAAGAATCAGCAGCCACGGCGAGTTCGCACGCAGGGCCGCTCCGACGAGGGATTCCCACAGGTTGGAAAGCCACCGGCCGATCTGTTCGAGCGGGGTGAGATCGTTCGCCGAGTATTCCGACTTCGACAGTTCGTGTTCGACCCATTCTCGGCCCGTGCGTCGATCGACGGCCGCGAAGCCGGTGCCGTCGAGAACCGAGGCCAGCGCCGAGGTGGGGGACGGGAGCACCGAGATCATGATTCCTCCTCATGGCGGATGAGGACGAGATCGAATCCCTCGCTGCGCATCTGCTGGTCGAAGAAGCACACGGTGACCAGGCACGAGAAATAGGCGAAGAGGACGGCCGAGGAGATCAGCGTCAGTCCCAGCAGGAGTCCGGCGGCGGCGACCCCGATGGCGACCTGCGCGGCCGGCGAGTCCTCTGTCGTCACCATTCCCACTCCGAGGACCGCCGTGACGATGAGGACGAGCGGGGAGATGACGAGCTGGACGAGCTGATTGGACAGGAAGTACCCGAGGGCGAGCTGGCCGAGCAGTCGCCAGAAGCCGCGCCCGGTGAGCCGCCACGATCGCTTCAGGCCGGCCCGGATGCTCAGGCCCTCGGCGGCGATCGCGGCACCGAGGAAGGACAGGCGCAGATTGAGCCAGAGCAGAGCGACCGCCCAGAGGAGCGTGGCCAACCCTGCCCAGACGATCGCCGCCGCCGGGGAGTCGATGAGGGCGAAGAGTCCGGTGGGTGCGGCGAGGGTGAGCAGCAGACCGAGATTGATTCCCGACATCAGGAGCGTGGCCAGAATCAGCCGCCGGCGGCGTCCGGCGAGGTCCTGCCAGCCCTGTGACAACGTGGTCTTCCGTGCGCCGAACGAGGCGCGGGTGCCCGAAGCGATGAGGCCGGAGAGCAGGTGGGCGAGGCCGAGGCTGAGCAGGCTGAGGACCGCCGATCCCAGCTGTGCCAGCAGGAGGAACCCGTTGAGTGCGTCATCGTTGGCGCCGAGGTCGCTGAGGAAGGGCAGGAAACGTAGGGCGATGAGGGTGCCGGCGGCCGTGAGGAGCAGGGTCCAGAGGGTGAAGACGATGAGCGAGGATCCGATGCTCAGGCCGGGTACGAATCGCAGCAGGCGGAACCCGGAGTCGAGGGCTTCGATGAACGTCAGCGGCCGTTTGGGCAGCAGTCCCCGCGGCGGAGGCGGGCGCCAGCCCTGGCGGTGTGGGCTCGGAGAGCGCATCTGCCACCGACCCGTGTGCCAGTCGACCTCGGAGGTCCATGCGTTCGATCGTCCCATCACCGCACAATCCTGCCATGTTTCGCCTCTTCGTTGGTGGAGATCGCCGAGGTTGTTCGGCCCTTCGCGACGGTCGTCCGGCAGGTGATGCGTCGTTCTCGGGCACCTGTTGCGCTGCGGTCGGGCATCGGCCCGATAGGGTAGGAGTGTCGGGAACCGAAGAACAGGCGAACATAAGGGACAATGGGAGCATGAACGCTCGAATCCTCGTAGTTGACGATGACACCGCTCTGGCCGAGATGATCGGCATTGTGCTCAAAAGCGAAGGCTTCGAGCCATTTTTCTGTGCCACGGGCGATCAGGCCTTCGAGGAGTTCCAGAAGGTCGGTCCCGACCTCGTCCTGCTCGACCTCATGCTTCCGGGTAAGGACGGGCTCGAAGTCTGCCGAGAGATCCGCGACGTGTCTTCGGTGCCCATCATCATGCTCACGGCCAAATCCGACACCGTCGACGTAGTCCTCGGGCTCGAGTCGGGTGCCGATGACTATGTGCCCAAGCCCTTCAAGCCCAAGGAGCTCGTCGCTCGGGTTCGGGCCCGTCTGCGCATCTCCGAACCACAGGCTCCTGAGCTGCTCACCGTCGGTGATGTCGTCGTCGACGTGGCCGGTCACACCGTGACGAAGGGCGGCTCCCCAGTGTCACTGACTCCGCTCGAATTCGATCTGCTGGTGGCGCTCGCGCGCAAACCCTGGCAGGTGTTCTCGCGAGAGACCCTCCTCGAAGAGGTGTGGGGCTACCGCCATGCCGCCGATACACGGCTGGTGAACGTGCATGTGCAGCGTCTGCGGTCGAAGATCGAACGCGACCCGGAGAAGCCCGACATCATCGTCACCGTCCGCGGCGTCGGCTATAAGGCCGGCAGAGCCGCGTGAGTTCCGAGTCGGCTGCGGGCGGCTCTCTGCGCACCGCGGCTTCGGCACTGAAGACGTTCTGGAATTTCATTCTCCGATCGTTCAGCCACTCCCTGCAGGTCAGGATCGTCGTCCTCACGATCGTGCTCACCTCGGTGGCGATCTTCGGCGTCGGAACCTACATGTCCCAGCAGATCGCACGGGGTCTCTTCGACACCCGGCTCGACTCCCTGTCCTCGCAGACGCGGTCGATCCTTGCCGAGCTGCGGTCCCTGGCCCCGGTCGACGGCCAAGCGGTCACCCAGGACACTTTGTCCTCGCAGCTGTCCTCGATCTACAACCGTTCCGCCGGCTCGGTGTACTCGCTGACCCTGGAACCGAAGGACCCGAATTCGTCGTTCTCAACGATCACTGCGGGAGAGTCGAGCAGGGATGGGCAGTCGGCTTCGGTTCCCGTCAGCGACGAACTCCGTGGAGCGATGCGCAAGGCTCCGACCGATGACAAGCTCTACCAGTCCGTGAACCTGCCCGACGGAACCGGTCCGGGCCTGCTGATCACTCAGGAGCTGCAGATCCCCGGTGCCGGACAGTTCCAGTTCTACTACCTCGGCGATCTGACCGAACAGCAGGACACCCTCAATTTCGTGCAGCGCTCGATGCTCGTGGCCGCCCTCGTCCTCGTCGTCCTCATCGGTGCGGTCGCCTGGATCGTCACCCGCCTCGTCGTCACCCCGGTCCGCACCGGGGCCGAGGTCGCTCGCCTCATCGCCGATGGTGACCTCGACGAGCGCATGCCCGTCCACGGCAATGACGAGATCGCCGTCCTCGGTGAGAGCTTCAACGACATGGCGGATACCCTGCAGCATCAGATCCAGCAGATGGAGCGACTCTCGGTGCTGCAGCGGCAGTTCGTCTCGGACGTCTCGCACGAGCTGCGGACCCCGCTGACGACGATCCGCGCCGCCGCCGACCTCATCTACGACTCCCGAGACGAACTCGACCCGGTCACCGCGCGCAGTGCGGAGCTGCTGAACTCGCAGGCCGAGCGCTTCGACAATCTGCTCTCCGATCTGCTCGAGATCTCCCGCTACGATGCCGGTGCTGCAGCCCTGGTGGCCAAACCCGTCGACATCGGCGCCATCGTCACCTCCGTCATCGAAACGGTGTCGATGGTCGCCGAACAGATGTCGACGGAGATCGTCGTCCATGCCCCGTCCTCGCCCGTGATGGCCGAGGTCGACCGGGTGCGCATCACCCGGATCATCCGCAACCTCGTGGTCAACGCCATCGAGCATGGTGAGGGCAATCCGATCGACATCTATGTCGCCTCGAACGCCGAAGCGGTGGCCGTGAGCGTCCGCGACCACGGCGTGGGCATGAACGAGGAACAGGTCGAACACGTCTTCGACCGGTTCTGGCGCGCGGATCCCGCACGCAAGCGCACTCTCGGCGGATCCGGGCTGGGCCTGGCGATCTCGCTCGAGGACGCCCACCTGCACAGCGGCTGGCTGCAGGTCTGGGGCAAACTCGGCGAAGGCTCATGCTTCCGCCTGACCATTCCCCGGCGCCCGGAACAGGAGATCACCTCCTCGCCGCTGCCGCTGCCGCCGCGCGATGCGCAGATCACGGGAGCCGCGCTCGTCGCCGGCCCGCTGTCCTCCGACGGCTCGGTGCGGATCCAGACCGGTTCGATCCCCATCGTCGTCGAGACCGACCAGGATATCCCCGAGGACACCGGCTTCGTCGATGATGCCGATGGCGACGACTCTGACGCCGATGCGGCGGAGGCGTCTGCTGAGGAATCGGGAGAGGGATCGGCCGTCGATGCGCGGTTGCGGCCGGGCCTCGCCGAGGTGGGACCGTCCGATCGGCCATCGACTGAGGGAGCCTCCTCGGTGATCGGTACGGATCCTGAGGTCGGGACCGATTCCGTGACTCAGGGCGATTCCAGTCCCGATTCCGACCCCGAAACCGGGGATGATCTCAGAACCGAGGAAGTCACCGGCGGCGGGCCCAGCCGCCAGGGGAGCAGCGAAGGAGGACGGTCATGAAGGCTTCGAGAGACCGGCGATTCCGGCCCGCGATGATCCTGGCGTCGGTATGTGCCTGCCTTGCCCTTGTCGGCTGCTCATCGATTCCGACATCCTCTCCCGTCGGACACATCGAAGACGACTCCGGTGATCCAGCCGCCAACAATGCTCGGATCCCCGACGGTCCGGAACCCGGGGCCAGCGTGTCGGAGATCGTCAACGGCTTCCTCGCCGCAGGGGCGGGCACCGGGAACAACTTCTCCGTGGCCCGGTCCTTCCTCACCGAGGCCGAGGCACAGAAGTGGAGCCCGCAGGAGTCGGTGTCGGTGATGCCCAACGGCACCGACCTCGAGTCGCTCAACTCCGATATCACCACCGACCAGAAGACACTGACGATGTCGGCTCCGGTCGTCGGCCTCGTCGACGCATCGGGTGTGTACAGCTCCACGAAGCCCGGCACCCAATCGACCCTGGAGTTCTCACTGCGTCAGGAGAACGGAGAATGGAGGATCTCCTCGGCGCCGAACGGTCTGCTGATCAGCCAGACCGACTTCCAGACGATCTTCCTCAACTATTCGCTCGAGTTCTTCACCTCCGACTACTCATATCTCGTGCCCGATTCACGCTGGTTCCTCCGCTCCTCCTCGACGCCGACGGCGCTGATGAATGAACTGCTGAGCGGACCGGCCCCGTACCTGTCGGGAGCGGTGATCACGGCCGCCCCCGATGGCGCGAAACTCAGCGATTCGAACGTGGTGACGATCGAGAACGGTGTCGCCCACGTGTCCCTGGGACCGCAGAGTCCGGCCCCCTCGGATCGGGAGAAGGGGCTGATCCGGCAACAGATCGCCTCGACTCTGCAGGTCATCCCATCGATCTCGAGCATTGAGCTGACCATCGGCGGACAGGCGGTCTCGGCGAGCCTGCAGCCGAAGACCGACTCCTCGGTGCAGGTCGACGGTCCGCCCGTCGTCCTCGCCGATGATCGGATCTCACGGGTGTCGGGGACGACCGTGGCCAAGGTCGAGAACAGCCCGAACCTGGAGAAGGCGAAGGCGAGCGATCCGGCCGTCTCCCTCGACGATTCGCTCTACGTGTATCTGCAGAACAACGGCAAGGAACTCATGAGGCTGAAGTCCGACGCCGTGGACTCGACGCCGATCCTCAAGGGCAAGAAGCTGGTGCGGCCGAGCATCGACCGATTCAACACCACCTGGACAGGGGAAGCCGAGAACAAGGGCGAACTCAAGGCAGTGGGTCGGGACGGACAGGTCTTCACCGTCGCCGCTGACTTCCTCTCCGGCCGACAGCTGGTCGATGTCGAGGTCTCACGGGACGGCACCAGGGTGGCGCTGCTCAGCCGGCACAAGGGCGAACCCGATCGGGTCGACGTCGTCGGTGTGCCTCGCGACAAGGCGGGAAATCCCTCCGACGCGTTCGCAGAGACACCGATCACCGTGGGCGCGAACTTCGATGAGGTCAAGGACGTGTCCTGGGCGGGTTCGACCTCCCTCGTCGCGCTGGCCGCGGAGGAGGGGGAGAAAGCCCAGCCCTTCCGCATCGGCGTCACCGGTCCCTCCGCTCAGCTCGGAGAGGTCTCCGACGGCTCTCGCATCGCCGGCGGGGCAGACGGGCGATCGATCCTCGTGACCAGCTCCGACGGCGCCCTCTACTCGTACAACTCCAACGCCTGGCAGCGACTCGTCGACGTCGTAGCCAAGGAACCGTCCTATCCAGGCTGAGAATTCGCCGGCATAGTAGATTTCTCCCATGGGGCTGCTCGGGGAGTTAGGCGAACTGCTCCTGCCCCGACGGTGCGCCGGCTGCGGGCGGGAGAACGTCTCGCTGTGTACGGGTTGCCTGCAGCTGCTCGCCGGGATCCCGCGAGCCATGGAACCCCGCTACGGGCGGATCCCTGTGGTCGGCGTGTGCGAATACAATTCGCGGATCTCCCGGATGGTCGTCGGCTTCAAAGACGAGGGACGACGCGACATCCGCGACCCGCTGGCGCTGGCTATGGCACGCTCGATCGTCGCAGCTCTCGACCTCATCGGGTATGCGGGCGGTCCGATCCGCCTGTTCCCCGCGCCGAGCTCCGACCGCGCTCGACGTCGACGCGGCGGGTCCCACACGGTCTCATTGGCCAGACGGGCGGCAGAACTCGCCCCGGAGCTGCCGCTCGAGGTCCACGATGTGCTGCTGGCACGCCGGTCTCGCGATCAGGTCGGGCTCGGGGCGAAGGACCGGGCGGACAACACCGAGAGAACGCAGTATCTCAACCGCAGCGAGCTCGAGCGGATCGTGGCCGACGACGTTGCCGGCGCCTCAGCGGACGGGCCGGCGGATCTTCTCATCGATGACTTCTCGACCACCGGCGCAACCATGGCAGAAAGCGCACGTTTACTAGCATCGGTGCAGATCAGACCCGCTGCCGGAGCCGTTCTCGGTCTCGGGCGCGGGGGCACTCGATTTGTCTCTCCCTTTACTGTATAACGGTGTTTACCCATCCAAGGGCATGGGATCGGATGAATCCGAAGAACGAGTCGCTAAGGACACATCATGGACATTGTTGTCAACGGCCGTCAACTGACCATCTCCGACAGCTTTCGAGCCCACATCGAGGACAAGATCGCGAAGGTCGAACAACTTGCTCCTCGGGCTCAGCGTGTCGAGGTGCACGTCACCCACGAAAAGAACACCCGTCAGCCGGAGACGAGCGAGCGGGTCGAACTCACGGTAGTGGCGAAGGGACCGGCGATCCGGGCAGAGGCCATGGCAAGCGACAAATATGCGGCACTCGATCTGGCTTGGGCGAAGCTGGTCGAACGCCTCAGGCGGGCTCGTGATCGGCACAAGGTCCCGCGTTCGGGGCATCACCGGAAGGAATCCACCGCCGAGGTGCTGGCGAAGATGCCGGTGGCCGAACCGCTGGATCCCGGCCAAGAAGCCGAGTCCGCAGTGTCTGCGAACGAGAACGCTGACAAGACCAATGGGCGGATCAAGGCCGAAGGCGACTCACCCGTGGTGCTGCGAGAGAAGACGTTCGCCGCTTCACCCATCGGCATCGAAGAGGCGCTCAACCGGATGGAGCTCGTCGGTCACGACTTCTACCTGTTCATCGACGAGGAATCGAGCAAACCCTCCGTCGTCTACCGCCGCAAGGGCTGGAGCTACGGCGTGATCGCCCTCGACCACGACCTCGAGGAAGCCATCGACTGACCTCCCATTTGCTACCTGACGGCGGCCCAGCAACCTCGCGCGAGGTTGCTGGGCCGCCGTCAGGTAGCAAATGGGAGGGGTTAGCGTAGGGGTATGCAGAAGATGACCTCGGCGGCAGCACGCCGAACCGCGATCGCCGCCACGGGTCTCGACCGGCCTCGTCCTGACACCGTCACCGCCCGTCACCTCAAGTCCGTCTTCGCGACTATGGGCTTGGCCCAGATCGACTCGGTCGCGAGGGTGGTCCGGTCTCACTATCTGCCGTTCTTCTCCCGCCTGGGCCCCTACCCACGCGAGACGCTCGACCGTCTCCTCTACTCCTCGCCGCGAATGGGCATCGAGTACTGGGCACATGCGGCGGCTTTCGTCCCGCCGCAGACCTGGAAGCACTTCGAACGCACCCGCACCGAATGGTGGCGCAACGACTACGGTCAGCGTCATCCGGAGACAGGGGAGGGCTTCCGGGATCTGCAGGCCTCGGTGCTCGAGGTCCTCGCCGAGGGACCGAAATCGGCGCGCGGTGTAGCCGATCTCGTCGACCACGACCTGCCCGAACGCCATCGCGGGCACTGGGGGTGGAATCCCAGCCAGGTCAAGATCGCTCTCGAAGCCCTGTTCGCCGGCGGCATCGTCAGCAGCTCGGGGAGAAACGATCACTTCGAACGCATCTACGCTCTGCCCAGGGACGTCAGTGCGGAACTGCCGGAGATCCCCCTGTCCTACGGCACCGGCGAGCAGCCACAACTCGGTCTCGATCCGGCGGCGGCACGGCGCCGCGGGGTCTCCGGCACGGACAACGATGTCCTCGAACTCACCCGCATCGCCGCTCGTGCCCTGGGCATTGCTCGTCCCGATGACTTGGCGGACTACTTCCGACAGCTGCGCGCTCCCACGGATGAGGCCATCGCCGAACTGCTGTCGACCGGAGAGCTGCGCGAGGTCGAGGTCGCCGGCACCCCGGCCCTGCGGTGGCACGAAGCACGCACCCCGCGCAGCGTTTCGGCACGTGCCCTCCTGGCGCCGTTCGACCCGCTCGTCTTCTACCGTCCGCGCCTCGAATGGCTCTTCGACTTCCACTATCGGATCGAGATCTACACACCGGCGGACCGCCGGGTGCACGGTTACTACGTCACCCCGTTCCTCCTCGGCGATCGGCTCGTCGGCCGGGTCGACCTTCACCGGGATCGGAGGTCAGGCATCCTGCGCGCCCACCGGGTGACGTGGGAACCGGGGGAGGAGCACACCGAGGACCTCGTCGCCGAGCTGTGCGAGATGGCGAAGTGGCTGGGACTGGGCGCCGTGGAGCTCGAAGGCACTCACCTGCCATTAAGCTAGAGACTATACAGTCGTTCGAGTCGTTGTCCGGCAGTCATGCCGATTAGGAGAAAAGTGGCTAATTTCCTCGAGAAGCTTCTGCGCACAGGTGAAGGCAGAACTCTGAAGAAGCTTCGCCGATACACCGAAGCCATCAACCAGCTGTCCGATGAGTTCAGTGAGATGTCGGATACCGAGCTGCGCGAGGAAACCGGGCGGTTCAAGGAACGCTACAAGGACGGCGAGTCGCTCGACTCTCTGCTGCCCGAAGCCTTCGCCGCCGTTCGCGAGGCCTCGAGCCGCACTCTGGGACTGCGCCATTTCGACGTGCAGCTCATGGGTGGTGCCGCTCTGCACCTGGGCAACATCGCAGAGATGAAGACCGGTGAGGGCAAGACCCTCGTCGCCACGGCCCCGGCCTATCTCAACGCCCTGACCGGGGACCCGGTCCACATCATCACGGTCAACGACTACCTGGCCACCTATCAGTCCGAGCTGATGGGACGTGTCTTCCGCTTCCTCGGCATGGAGACCGGCTGCATCCAAGCGAACATGCCCTCGGATCAGCGGCGGAAGCAGTATGCCGCAGATATCACCTATGGCACGAACAACGAATTCGGCTTCGACTACCTGCGTGACAACATGGCGTGGTCGGCCGAGGAGCTCGTCCAGCGCGGCCACGCTTTCGCCATCGTCGATGAGGTCGACTCGATCCTCATCGATGAGGCACGCACCCCGCTCATCATCTCCGGCCCCGCCGAAGGCGATGCGAACCGTTGGTACGACGAATTCGCGAAGGTCGTCAAGCGGCTCAAGACCGATCGCGACTACGAGGTCGATGAGAAGAAGCGCACCGTCGGCGTCCTCGAGCCCGGCATCGAACGTGTCGAGGACTACCTGGGCATCGGCAACCTCTATGATGCCGAGAACACTCCGCTCATCAGCTTCCTCAACAACGCCATTCGCGCCAAGGAGCTGTTCAAGAAGGACAAGGACTACGTCGTTCTCGACGGAGAGGTCCTCATCGTCGACGAACACACCGGTCGTGTGCTCAAGGGCCGCCGATACAACGAAGGCCTCCACCAGGCGATCGAGGCCAAGGAGAACGTCAAGGTCCAGGCCGAGAACCAGACCCTGGCCACGATCACGCTCCAGAACTTCTTCCGCCTCTACGAGAAGCTGTCGGGTATGACCGGTACGGCCGAGACCGAGGCCGCAGAGTTCATGTCCACCTACAAGCTCGGCGTGGTGCCGATTCCGACGAACAAGCCGATGCAGCGAGTCGACCAGTCGGACTTCGTGTACAAGAACGAGGTCGCGAAGTTCGCTGCCGTCGTCGACGACATCGTCGAACGTCACGAGACCGGTCAGCCCGTCCTCGTCGGCACCACCAGCGTCGAGAAGAGCGAATACCTCTCCAAGCATCTGGCCAAGCGCGGCGTCAGGCACGAGGTCCTCAACGCGAAGAACCATGCTCGCGAAGCCTCGATCGTGGCGATGGCAGGCCGCAAGAGCGCGGTCACAGTGGCCACGAACATGGCCGGTCGCGGTACCGACATCATGCTCGGCGGCAATGCCGAGTTCCTCGCGGTCGCCGAGATGGAGAAGCGCGGACTCGACCCGGTCGAGAATGAAGAGCAGTACGAGGCCGAATGGCAGGATGTGCTCAAGGCCGCCGAGGACAAGGTCAAGGCAGAGGCTGAAGAGGTCGTCGAACTCGGCGGGCTCTACGTGCTCGGCACCGAGCGTCACGAATCGCGTCGCATCGACAACCAGCTGCGCGGTCGTTCCGGCCGTCAGGGCGATCCGGGTGAGTCCCGCTTCTACCTGTCGCTGACCGATGACCTCATGCGGCTGTTCGGCTCGGGAGCGGCCGAGCGGATCATGGCGACCGCGAACGTGCCCGACGATGTTCCGTTGGAATCGAAGATGGTCTCCCGCGCGATCCTCTCAGCGCAGTCCCAGATCGAACAGCGCAACGCCGAGCAGCGCAAGAACGTCCTCAAATACGACGACGTCCTCAATCGTCAGCGCACCGTCATCTACGACGAACGCCGTCGTGTCCTCGACGGAGCCGACCTCGAGGAGCAGGTGGCAGGCTTCCGCGAGGAGGTCATCGACGCCTACGTCGCTCAGGCCACGACCGGCCCGGTCGAGGACTGGCAGATCGACGAGCTCTTCGAAGCCCTCGGCAAGATCTACGAACCCTCGATCACCTCCGAGGACCTCGCCGAGGAAGTCGGCGGCCTGGGAAATCTGTCGAAGAACCAGCTCAATCGGGAGATCCAGTCGGACCTCGAACTCTTCTACGCTCAGCGAGAGGAGGAACTCGGAGCGGAGGCCACCCGCGAACTCGAACGTCGCGTGGTGCTCTCCGTCATCGACAAGCGCTGGCGTGAGCATCTCTATGAGATGGACTACCTCAAGAACGGCATCGGTCTGCGGGCGATGGCCCAGCGCGACCCGCTGGTGGAATACCAGCGGGAGGGCTTCGAAATGTTCACCACGATGCAGGACGGCATCAAAGAGGACGTCGTGCGCCTGACGAACACACTCAAGGTGCAGGTGAGCACGAGCGCGGCCGAGTCCGGCGATGACTCCGAGGTCGAGGTGGACGCCGCAGAGCTGCGTCATACGACCCCGAAGATGCAGCTGTCGGCCCCGTCGGAGGACGGCTCTTCGTCGATTTCGGAATCCGAGGACGATGACGAACCGGCTCCGGCCAATCGCGCCGAGCGCCGCGCGAAGAAGAAGGCGAAGAGCTGATCTCTCCGGCCGTCCTCACATCGTCTGGAGAGCCGTCATCATCCATCGGGCGGTGAGCAGTTCGAGTCGAACAGCCACCGCCCGACAGCGGTTCGGGGTGCGCACGATGACCGTGACCTCCGCGACGGCGGGGCTGACCCGACAGACGTGCGCGGTTCCGGGCTGGATCACCCGCGGCGACGTCACCTCTGCGGGCGCCCGTGCCGGGGCGACCTCGGCGCGCAGCTGGGCCCGCTGATCGAGCCGGGCCAACAGCTCCGGGTCCACCCAGCGAGAGATCGTCTCGCAGCGTCGTACCCCGGAGAGGATCTCGAGGCACGCGACCGCCAACGAGGTGGCCGTGGCCGCGATTCGCTGCCTGTCGTCGGCATCAGCACCGTCGGGATCGGCGGGCGCCGACGTCCGAAGCGGTGTGCGGGTGTGCAGAGGTGCGGTCTGCGCTTGCGGTCTGGTGAGAGTGAGCGGGGCGGTCATTGCTGAATCTCCAGTCTCTGTCCGGCGATGATGAGGCTCGGATCCGGCCCGATCGTGTCGCGGTTCGCTGTGTAGATGTCCTGCACGAGTTCGGGGACGTCGGTGGCGTCGTCGGCGATCCCCTCAGCGATCGACCACAGACTCTCACCGTCGTCGACCTCATGGACGTGCTCTCGTGCCTGTTCGGGGGAATCGTCCGGCCATCCCGGGTCGTGCAGTCCGTCATCGGCTGACTCGTCGGCCGGCCGCTGCGACGAGGAGTCGGGGGAGTTCGGCGACGAAGGGCTGTCTCCGATGGTCGGCCAGCCGGGGTCGACGGGAGATGTGGCCACCGCCTCGGCGCCCGTCGGGTGCGGGGAATCAACGAACGACATGCTCACCCCAGGCGCCGCGTCGGCTGCCTGCACCACGACGGCGGTCGAGGCGACGGCGAGAACGCTCGACGTCAGAAGGCGCGGCATCGCATGGACGACGACCCCGGCCAGCAGTGTTCGGATGCGACCGGAGGGGAGAATCCGCAGCAGCAGTGCGGCGACGGAGACGAGGCCGAGTCGGGCGAAAGCAACGGCCGTCGCACCGATGACGGCGAGGACGACGAGGTCGGTCGCGGTCCATGGCCGGGGGATTCGGTCCCACGCCGTGACGAAGGAACCGAGCAGAACCAGCCAGCAGACGGCACATGCGATAAGACGATACATCTAGACATCCTCCATTGGATATTGATCTCAATGATGCTATTAGATGCAATTTGCTGTCAATAGACCTCCTCTAACTACAGCGTTGTAGTTCGTTCGACCTTCCTCTCGGCTCTTGAATGTCGACTACAGCTGGGGCAGGCTTGCGATTATGGATGATCGCATAGATGCGCTCCTTGCCGACATCGAAGCCGCCGATGCGGTCGCGCGACAGCATGCGCGGCGCGGCGAGCTCGGCGACGAGGTGGCGGCTCAGTCCGCCGAACGCACCTTCGTCGAGCGCTTGCGCGGAGCTCTCGGTCAGACGGTGAAGGTGGTGCTGCCGATGCGGGAGATCGTCGGCGTCGCGGACTTCCTCGGTCGAGACATCATCGTCGTGGTCGGGGCGGAGGCGTCCGTCATCGCGATCGATGGCATCCGCAGTCTGCGGACGACCTCTCGGGCTCACCGATTCGGTGCGGGTCCGCTCGAACGTCTGGGGATGGGATCAGCTCTGCGTCGGCTCGCAGCCGAACACGCGGAGGTCGCCGTCGACATCGCCGACAGGCCGGGCCCCGTCCGCGGACTCTGCGCCCTCGTGGGTGCGGACTATGTCGAGATCGCGGGGCGGATCATTCCGTTCACCGCGATCAGCGCCGTCCACTCCCGAGTCAATCCCTTCGGGTGAGATCGCATGTGGGCGGCGGAAGGGCGAGGGGAGTCAGTCCTCGATCGAACCGGTCTTGATCTGATATTCGGTGCGTTCGTACATGCGCTGGATGTACGCCTCGATCTCGGACTTCTCGACGCGCCACTGTCCGCGGCCGCCGACCTTGATCGCGCGGAGGTCGCCCGAGCGGACCAATGCCCGGGCCTGAGCGATGGAGACATTGAGCAGTTCGGCCACATCGGTCAGTGGCAGGAAGCGGTTTTCGACGACCATGAGATGACTTCTCCCGTTCCAGATGTCTGTCTGCTTGTTGATCTCATTTGCCAAAAACATTGCTTTGGCATCATTTGATGCCCAATACTATCACTGGGAAACAGTTTCTGTCATGGAAATCTCGTCCGATCTGGAGATGCAATGGAGCTCTCGAAACGTATCCGCCGACCCAAATGGACCGATGCCAGGCTCCTCGTGGGTGCGATGCTCGTCGTTCTCGCCGTCGTCGCGACCTATCTGCTCGTCGATTCGGCCAATTCGACGACTCGGGTCTGGGCGAGTGCGCGGGCGCTCGTGCCCGGCGAGGTCCTCGATCCGGCGGACCTGACGGTGGCCGAGGTCAACCTCGCCGACCTCGGCAGCAGGTACCTGTCCGCCGAGGCGGCCCTGCCCGAGGGCTCGAGCGTCCGCAGCGTCGTTGCCGCCGGCGAGCTGCTCGCCGCTTCGACGGTCGCGCCGCTGTCCGAGCTCAAGGGTCGAGTGGTCGCGATCGACGTCGCCGGTTCGGTGCCGAGCGTCGTCGACGCCGGCAGCCTCGTCGACGTCTGGTCGCAGCCCGAACAGAACGGGCTCGATGACGATGGGACCGAACCCGAGCAGATCGTCGACTCCGCACCCGTCGCCCAGATCACTCGCGACGTCGGCAGCTTCGGCGTCGGCGACGGAGCGCGGATCGAAGTCTTCGTCGGCACCGCAGACCTCCCCGCCGTGCTTGCCGCACTCGACGGACGCAGCGTGCTGTCCGTCGTCGGCGCGCCCTCGCCGACCTCGGACGACAGCGGGCAGTGATGACGCAGGTCCTGCTGGCCGTCGACTTCGAGTTCGATCCCATCCTCTTCGAGCTTCTCAGCGACATCGACGACGTCACCATCGTGGCCCGTCCCGCCGACGAGGTGGAGCTGCTCGCCCACTGCCGCACAGGAGACGCCGACGTCGTCATCATCGGCCGCTACTTTCCCGGGCTCGACGCCGAGGTGGTCGCTGCGATCACAGCCACCGGAGCGAAGGTGCTCGGCTTCGGCAACGACGCCGAGGCGCTCACCGGACTGGGCATCGGCTCCTCGGTGCGGACCGATGCGGATGCCGTCGCGTTGGCGGCTGCCCTCGAGGACGTCCGGGACTCCACCATCGTTCCGCCCAGGCCGGCTGTGCCGCCGGGGCCCGCGGGCGGGCAGGGGACGATCGTCACTGTGTGGGGGACCGGTTCGTCTCCGGGGCGGACGCTCCTCGCGGTCAACCTCGCCGACCAGGCGTCGCGACAGGGGCAGAAGAGCGTGATCGTCGATGCCGACACCGTCTCGGGGATGGTGGCTGCGACGCTCGGGCTGACCGAGGAGTCCTCGCATCTGGCAAGCCTGTGCCGCTCCTTCAGTGAGCAGCCGCCCCGGCTCGATCCGGACTCGGTGCCGCATGCTGTCATCCGAGACGGTTTCCACGTCATCACCGGGCTGACGCGGCCGGAGCGCTGGCCGGAGATCCGTGCTTCCGTACTCGACACGGTGCTCCGACGGCTCGCGAAGATCTACGACCTCGTCATCGTCGACGTCAGCGACCGCATCGACCCCGATGACGACCTCGCCGATCCGTTCTACGATCGACACTGCGCGACGCGGGCGGCTCTCGACACCGCCGACATCGTCCTCGTGGTTGCCGCCGGTGAGCCGATCGGACTGCAGCGTCTGGTGAAGCTGTTGGACACTCAGCGGGCAGAATCCATGCGGGAGAAGATGCGTCTGGTGATCACAAAGCAACGCTCCAGCGCGGTCGGTTCGCCGGCCGAGACCCGGATCCGGGAGGTCCTCGATCGATTCGTCCGCGTGGTGCCCGACTTCGTGCTCAGCGACGACCGTGCGACCGCGGATGCGGCGATGCTGGCCGGGAAGACCCTGCACGAGCAGAATCCCCGTTCGGTGCTCGCGGCCGAAATCGCCGAGGTGGCCGAATCCCTCGTACCGAGTCGCAAGCGCGCCCGCCGGTCCCGTCGGGTTCGGCACGGTTCCCGAGAGGTCTAGGATGGAATGCATGGCCATCCGCTGCTATATCCCGACCACTCTGACCGCGCTGCGTTCGAGGCTGACCGACGTCCGGGCGGTCGCCCCCGACCAGGCGGGCCGCGGGCTGCGCGGCGAAGAGGCCGAATCCGCCGAGTTCGATGCGCTGTGCATCGCCGCCGCGCTTGCGGCCGATGCGGCTCTCGAACCCGCTGGGAAGACGGACACTGCGCTGACCGGATTCGGGCCCCGCGTCGTCGTCGCCTACGACGCTCCGGATGCGAGCCCGCGCGAACCGCTGACCGAGGGCTTCGAACTCCTCGCACTCGCCGAGGTCGAGATGGACGCGGTGGCGAGCTTCCACCTCGACGAGGTGGAGATCTGGGATGAAGCCGTGTCGCTCGCCCGGGAATCAGGGGCGACGGCTGCCGAGGACCACCTCGGCGACTCGGATCTGCTCTGGTACGACGCCACTGAGCTCGATCAGCTGCTGTGCGAACGCGGCTGAGACGATCAGCAGACCTCGACTCAGACCGTTTCGAAGCGCTGAAGCCGATCGCTCAGCCGCTTCTGCAGGATCGGCACGACTGCCTGTTCGATCATCGCCCCGAACATCGGGATCGACGAGCTGATCTCGGCATGAGCGGTGAGCTTCGTCGCTGAAGCCACCTCGTGGAGTTCGAGGACCGCATCGATCTCCACGGGCACACCGGCGGCACGCGCGGTCATGCGGACCTCGGCATCGGTGCCGAGGACGTCCCCGGGAATCATGTAGACCTCGACGAGCTCGGTCTCCGACGGCAGCCGCGACGCCAGCGCAGAGGGCAGTTCGGCCTTGGGCATCGGCGTCCGCACGGTCATCTCTGTGTCGGGGTCGATGTGTTCGGCACTGGCCTCGGAACCGAGCTTCTCCCAGACCGCGACATCGGCGAGTTTGGCCAGAAAAGTCGTCAGATCTTCCGCATAGTCATGATTGAGGGTCAGAGTTCGCATGACTCAAGTCTGCCAGCGAATCGGCAGTACTCCACGGCATGCCGCTCGGCGTGCCTTTCTCGATATTTGGGCATAGTGTTGGTGATGGCGGTTCGACGGTGAACCGCAAGACGATTGCCCGCTGATCATAGAGGTGACAAGGTGACTCAGGTCTCAATTTCGGACATTGCAGAAGAGTGGAGGAAGCTGAGAGGGCAGAGTGCCCCGGAGAACTTCCTCGACGCGTACTATCCGCGGTTCGAATCGGGAGCCATCGACCCCCAGGCCTATGCCGCCGCAGCTGCACGACACTTCGCTCTGGGCACGCGCTACGACGGTGAGTCCCCGGCCATCGAGATCTACAATCCTGCCGTCGACTCCCCGGAGTTCAAGGACAACCACACCGTCGTGGCCATGGTGCTCGCCGACATGCCCCATCTCGTCTCCTCGATCGTCAGCGATCTGGCAGCGAACGGGCGCGCCATCCGCCGCGTCCACCATCCGATCATCACCGTCATCGGCTCCGGGGCGAACGAATCGATCGTCTCTCCCGCCGAGGCGCCGGAGCTGACGGCGGACACCGCGAGTATCCCGCAGGTCTCCGAAGCCCCCGATGCGAGCACCCCCGACGCTCCGCAGCAGCAGTCGTGGATCCGCCTCGAGATCGACCGGATCCCCGAGGAGGACTTCGCCGCACTCGAACAGCGACTGCGCGGAGTCCTCGACTATGTCACGGCCGCCGCCCGGGACGCACAGGCGATGGCGAGCAGGGCCAAGGACATCGCGGCCGAACTCAGCAGCCGGCCGCCGCGTCCGGAACTGGCCTCCGAAGCCGAAGCCGCCGCCGAACTGTTGAACTGGCTGGACGGTCACTTCACCTTCCTCGGCTACCGCGAGTACGACTACACTCACGACGCCGAACACAGCACCCTCGAGCCGATCGAACACACTTCGCTGGGCATCTCCGCGCTGCGCCCCCTCGCCGCGTCACCGCTCAGCCGCGCGGTCGCCGCGAAGGCGCTCGAACCGCACGTGCTGGTGCTGACGAAGGCGAACTCCCGGTCGCGGGTCATCCGGTCGGCGTTCATGGACTACATCGGCGTGAAGACCTTCGACGCATCCGGCGAGATCGTCGGTGAACGCCGCTTCGTCGGTGTGTTCAAACCCGAGTTCTACAACGACAGCGTCCTCAATATCCCCGTCATCGACCGTAAGGTCCGCCGGATCCTGTCGGCAAGCGGTTTCCCCTCCGGCTCCCACTCGGCCAATGAGCTGCTCGGGGTGCTGGAGAACTACCCGCGCGAGGACCTGCTCCACGAAGACACCGAAGAGCTCTTCGACGTCGTCATGGAGATCGTCGACATGCAGGAGCGACGCGAATCGCGCGTGTTCGTCCGCGCCGACCCCTATCAGCGCTTCGCTTCGGTCATCCTCTACCTGCCGCGCGACCTCTACAACACCGATGCCCGTGTGCGCGTGCAGGAGGTGCTGCGGGGGTTCTACAACGCCGAGAGCGTCGACTTCGACGTGCTGCTGAGCGAATCCGCGCTGGCCCGCATCCACTTCGTCGCCCGCGTCGCCCGCGATGCGAAGCTGCCGGAGATCGATCCCGAACGGGTCGAATCCCGCATCGTCGGTGCTGTGCGGTCGTGGTCGGAGGACGTCCATGCCTTCCTCACCCCGTCCGAGACCGGCGAGACCGGGGGCACGAGTGCCCGCGCCGATCTGTGGTCGAAGGCGTTCCCTCCCAGCTACGGTGAGCATCACACCCCCACCGAGGCGGTCGCCGACGTCGCACGGTTCGAGGCCCTCGACGCCGGCACCGGTCCTGCCGTCCGTCTCTACCGGCCCGAACGCTCGGCCGACGCGTCCGTTCGCCTCGTGCTCTACCGTCGCGACCGGGTCGGCCTCTCCAAGGTCCTGCCCTATCTCACCGCCTTCGGTGCCACCGTCGTCGACGAGCGCCCACACGAACTCGATCTCGCCGACGGCAGCCACCGCTACATCTACGACTTCGGTCTCAGCTTCGACGAGGAGCTGTCCGAGGACGCCTGCGAACGCGTCTCTGATGCGTTCATGGCCGGATGGGAAGGCAAGAAGGAGGCGGGAGTCTTCGACCGCCTCGTCGTCGCCGGTCTCAGCTGGCAGCATGTGACGATCATCCGCGCGCTCGGAAAGTATCTCCGCCAGGCCGGGTTCACCTATTCCGACACCTATGTCGGTGAGGTCTACAGCGACAATCCCGAGATCTCGAAGCTGCTCGTCGACTACTTCGACGCGAAGTTCGACCCCGCGGCCGAGGATGCCGGTCGCGACGAGCGGATGCAGACGATCGACGACGCGATCGAGGCCGCGCTCAGTGACGTCGCCAGCCTCGACGCCGACCGTGTGCTGCGCTCCTCGCTCGAGCTGCTGCGAGCGACGCTGCGCACGAACTACTACATCGACGAATCGGGCGGCCTGCCGACAGCGCTCGTGCTCAAGATCCGGCCGACCGAACTCAGCTTCGTACCCAAGCCCAAGCCGTCCCTGGAGATGTGGGTGTATTCGCCCCAGGTCGAAGGTGTGCATCTGCGCTTCGGCACCGTCGCCCGCGGCGGACTGCGCTGGTCGGACCGTCGTGATGACTTCCGCACCGAGGTCCTCGGCCTCGTCAAGGCGCAGATGGTCAAGAACGCGCTCATCGTGCCGACCGGCGCCAAGGGCGGATTCTTCCCCAAGCAGCTGCCCCCGATGAGCGACCGCGATGCCTGGATGGCGGCGGGACAGGCCGCCTACGAGGTGTTCATCGAGAGCATGCTCGAGGTCACCGACGACCTCACCTACGGTGCCGATGATTCCTCGGTCGTCGTTCACCCCGACCGCGTGGTCCGTCACGACGGCGACGACTACTACCTCGTCGTCGCCGCGGACAAGGGCACGGCGCGCTTCTCCGATGTGGCCAACGCGATCGCCGAACGCCGCGGCTTCTGGCTCGGCGACGCCTTCGCCTCCGGCGGTTCCGTCGGATATGACCACAAAGCGATGGCGATCACTTCGCGCGGGGCCTGGAAATCGGTCGAACGGCACTTCCGTGAGCTCGGCCTGAACACTGCGGCCGAGGACTTCACGGTCGTCGGCATCGGCGACATGAGCGGCGATGTGTTCGGCAACGGCATGCTCCGCAGCGAGCACATCCGCCTCGTCGCCGCCTTCGACCACCGCGATATCTTCCTCGACCCGAATCCTGACGCCGCGAGCAGCTTCGTCGAGCGCCGGCGACTCTTCGACCTGCCGCGGTCGAGCTGGCAGGACTACGATCGGGAGCTGATCTCCGACGGCGGCGGAGTCTTCTCCCGCTCCGCGAAGTCCATCGACCTCAGCCATCAGGCCGCTGCCGCACTGGGTGTCGAACCCGGCAAACGCAGCCCCGCCGAGCTCATGTGCGAGATCCTCAAAGCCCCTGTCGATCTCCTCTACAACGGCGGCATCGGCACCTACATCAAGTCCTCGCAGGAGTCCCATGCCGAGGTGGGAGACAAGTCCAACGACGCGATCCGCATCAACGGTGAGGACGTCCGCGCACGGGTCATCGGCGAGGGCGGCAACCTCGGCGTGACTCAGCTGGGTCGCGTCGAAGCCGCGCTCGGCGGGGTCGAGGTCAACACGGACGCGGTGGACAACTCCGCCGGCGTCGACAGCTCGGACCACGAGGTCAACATCAAGCTGCTGCTGCGCACCCTGCTGCACAAGGGTGCCTTCGCCGCGGAGGACCGGGAGGATGTGCTCCTGTCCTTCACCGACCAGGTCGCGGACCGGGTGCTGGCGAACAACTACGCCCAGAACGTCGTGCTCGGCGAGGCCAGAGCGCAGACCGAAGCGATGTCGGGCACCTATGGACGGATGCTGAGCTACCTCGAAAAGCACGCCGACCTCGACCGTGCAGTGGAGTTCCTGCCGAACTCCGAGGAACTGGCCAAACGCGAGTTCAGCTGCTACGTGTCACCGGAGCTGGCTGTGCTGCTGGCGTATGTCAAGATGCACGTTGCCGACGAGATCCTCGACAGCGTCGTCCCCGACGAGACGTGGATGCGCAGGGAGCTCGTGTCCTACTTCCCGGATGCGCTGCAGGAGGAATACGGGGAGCTCATTCCCGAACACCCGCTGCACAGGGAGATCGCCACGGCGAAGCTCGTCAATCGCCTCGTCGACCGCGGCGGACTGACCTACGTCTACCGGATGCTCGAAGAGACCCCGGCCTCGGTGCCGCAGATCGCGCGCGTCTTCGTCGTCGTCTCGGCGATCTTCGGACTCGACGATTACTTCGAAGCGGTGTGCGACCTCGACAACACGGTGCCTACCGAGGTGCAGGTGGCGCTCCAGCACGACTATGTCCGCCTGCTCGACCGCTCCTCGCGGTGGCTCGTCCAGCAGGCCCCCGACACCCTCGACGTCGATTCCGGCATCGACATGTACGGCAAGGTCGTCGAGGCGCTGCGCTCACGCGTGCCGGACCTCGTCGACGGATACGATGCGGAGACCATGCAGGCGAAGGCCGAGAACTACATCGAACGCGGCGTGCCGGAGGAGCTGGCCTGGCGCGCCTCGGCACTCCTCGACGAGTTCGTGCTGCTCGACATCACCCAGCTGGCCGCCCACGCGAACGAATCCGCGGAGGACGTCGCCGAAGTCTACTACGCCGTGAACGAACGGTTCTCCGGTTCGCAGGTGCTCACCCTCATCGGCAACCTCGACCGCAGCGATCGGTGGTCGGCGCTGGCCCGCGGGTCGATGCGTGATGACTTCTACGCCGCGATCCTCTCGGTCGCCGGCAGCGTCCTCGACGCTACGGATTCGCCGATCTCCGGCACTCCCGACGACCGTGCGCAGCAGCGTCTGGCCGAATGGCTTGAGCGCAACGAGACCGTCGTCGGCCGGGTGCTCGAAACCACGGAGACGATCCTCGGCCTCGACACCGTCACACAGGCGCCCCTGTCGGTGCTGCTGCGGTCCCTGCGGTCGATGGTCCGGTCCTCGGCGTGGGAGAGCGAACACAGCGCCTGATCCTCGCGATCGCTCGGGGCGAGGCAGGACCCGGGCCGATGACGATCAGTGGTAGCGTCTGAACATCGAATGATCAGCAGACCCGGGGGACTCCCGGGTCTGCTGTTCTCACCTGAGAGGAACACATGGTGCTCAATGAACTGCTCGCGGCGGAGGGGCTGACGAACGAGTCGGACGTCGAACAGATCCACCTGCTCGTCGGCGACTGGCAGCTGCTCGCCGACCTCTCCTTCGCCGACCTCGTGCTGTGGGTGCCCTCGCCCAGCGGTGCCTACACCGTCGTCGCGCATGCGCGTTCGACGACCGGGGCGACGCTGTTCAACCGCGACCTCATCGGCGCCCGCGCGACCGGTCTGGAACGGGAGCTGCTCGACGAGGCGGCTGCTGACCGCGCCTACGTCACTCGGGTATCGAAGGCCAGGGAGCTCGGCGTCAGCGCGGGTTCGGACGAGGTCGCCATCCTCGCCGAGGCGGTTCCGATCGTCCGGCATTCCCAGACGATCGCGATCGTCGTCCGCTACTCCGAGGAGGTTCGGCGCCGGGGTTCGTCCCGCCTGGAGAAGTACTACCGGGAGACGGCGATGGCGCTGATGCGGATGATCGTCCAGGGAACCTTCCCCGACCGGGACGCCCCGAGCGGAGTCCGACACGGCGAGCCCCGCGTCGGCGACGGGATCTTCATCCTCGACCGGGATTCGCACGTCCAGTACGCCTCCCCGAACGCCGTGTCGCTGATGCACCGACTCGGACACGGCGGGGAGATCGAAGGCAGCTACCTCGCCGAGGTGGTCTCCAGCCTCGGCGCCGAACTGCGGCAGGTCGATGAGACGCTGCCGCTGGTGCTCACCGGCAGGGCCCCCTGGCGCACCGAGCTCGAGGTCGGCCGCACGAGCATTTCCCTGCGGGCGATCCCGCTGACCGACGAGGGGGAGAGGCTCGGGGCGATCGTCCTGGCCCGCGACGTCTCCGAGATCCGCCGTCGCAAACGCGAACTCCTCTCCCGTGATGCGATGATCAAGGAGATGCACCACCGGGTGAAGAACAACCTGCAGACCGTCTCCGCTCTGCTGCGGCTGCAGACCAGGCGCATCGACAGCCCCGAAGCCAAGAGCGCTCTGACGGAGGCGATGCGTCGGGTCTCGATCATCGCCGTCGTCCACGACGTGCTCAGTCAGGGAGTCGAGTCCGAAGTCGACTTCGACGAGGTCGTCGACAAGGGTCTGCGCCTGACCCCGGAGCTGACGAGTCCGCTGGTGCACATCGAACTCAAACGCTGCGGCAGCTTCGGCGCGATCTCCTCTGCCGATGCGACCTCGTTGGCCCTGGCGATCACCGAGCTGATCACGAACGCGATCGAACACGGATTCCCCACCGACGATCTGGACAACCTGGGTCCGGGGGAGACGCTCAACGGCCACGTGTGGGTGACCCCGCAGCGCGACGGCGACCACCTGCAGGTGACGATCGCCGATGACGGCATCGGACTCGGTGAGACGCAGAGCCCGGGCAACGGCCTGGGTACGCAGATCGTGAAGACCTTGGTCTCGGCGGACCTGGCCGGTTCCATCCAATGGCAGGCACGCGAGGGAGGGGGAACCGTCGCCGTCCTCGATGTCCCGCTGCGCCCGGACTCGTACGACTGAGCAGTCCTGTGCCACGGGCGACGCCCGAGTGCCCGCAGACACAGTCGAACCCCGCAGACACGACTGAGTCCCTTGTGCGGATGACGATGATTCGCCGTCCGGACAAGGGACTCAGCTGCGTCTGCGGGAGTCGGCGTGCGGGCCGAAGTGTCTCAGCCGGCGCGGCGGGCGCGAGCGGCGCGACGTTTGAGCGCGCGACGCTCGTCTTCGCTCAGTCCGCCCCAGACTCCGGCATCCTGACCGGACTCGAGAGCCCACTGCAGGCAGGTCTCTGCTACTTCACAGCGGCGACAGACAGTCTTTGCTTCCTCAATCTGGAGCAGCGCGGGTCCGGTGTTGCCGATCGGGAAGAAGAGCTCCGGATCCTCATTGAGGCATGCTGCACGGTGTCGCCAATCCATGGTGACCTTTCGACGAATTCAGTGAACGCGGTTGACTGCGCCCGAATTCCGGGCGCGCAACTCTCTCAGACAAGGTTCACATACGCCAATTGGGCGCACAAGGGTCCGGCAGTGTGAAATTTCTGACAAATATTTTCCCCATTGTCCTGCTATGGACGCCTTCGCGCAAATCGGTCCGAGATGCGTCTTCAGGTCCTGGTCACAGGCGCTCCGCCTAGACTGTCACTGCCAAGCAGACAGCACGTGAACCAATGGAGGACTCATGACAAACGACCTCGCCCGCCCCCGCATCATCTCCGTCGCCGGGCACACCCCGCAGATCGATCCCGGGGCCTTCGTCGCCGCCGGCGCCACCCTCGTCGGAGACGTCCGTGTGAAGAAGGGAGCGAGCGTCTTCTACGGTTGCGTGCTCCGCGCCGAGGCCGCGCCGATCACGATCGGTGAGGACTCGAACGTCCAGGACAACACCGTAATGCACACCGACGCCGGCAAACCCGTCGTCATCGGCGCCCGCGTCTCGATCGGCCACCAGGCGCTCGTCCACGGTGCGAGCGTCGACGACGACGTCCTCATCGGCATGCACTCGACGGTGCTCAACGACGCCCACATCGGCAGCGAGTCACTCGTCGCCGCCGGCGCCGTCGTCCTCGAAGGCACCGACATCCCGCCACGCTCCCTCGTCGCCGGCATCCCGGCCAAGGTGCGCCGGGAGATGACCGATGACGGTGTGGAGAAGGTGCGTGCGAACGCCCAGTCGTACGTACGACTGTCGGCCCTGCACAAGGACACCGCCGAGGTGGTCGACGAGGGCTGATCCTCGGGCCTCGCCGAGGTGATCGAAACGACATGATCATCGCCCCTCCGCCATTCGCCAGGTCGGGGGCGATTTGAGACAATCTCAGTGTGAGTACAGAATTTGATTCCACTGCAGATCGTGTCGTCATCATCGGCGGCGGCCCCGGCGGCTACGAAGCCGCTCTCGTCGCCGCACAGCTGGGCGCCGATGTCATGCTCATCGAGGAGAACCGCTGCGGAGGATCCGCAGTGCTCACCGATGTCGTGCCGTCGAAGTCCCTCATCGCCACGGCGGAGATGATGGACGAAATCGGCCGGTCGGGCGGTCTGGGAATCCGGATCTCCGACGACGCCTCCGAGGACGACGGCGGCACCGTCACCGCCGACCTCGAAGCAGTCAACAAGCGCATCCTGGCCCTGGCCGACGCCCAGGCCAATGACATCTACGAAGGACTCATCCGCGCCGGAGTCAAAGCCATTCAGGGCAAGGCGACACTCGCCGGTCGCGACCAGGTCCACGTCGTCGAGGCCGGAGGAACCGAATACACCCTCGACGCCTCGACGATCCTGCTCTCGGTCGGCGCCCATCCGCGCGAACTGCCGAGCGCTCAGCCCGACGGCGAACGGATCCTCACCTGGACCCAGCTCTACAGCCTCGACGAGCTGCCCGAGCATCTCATCGTCGTCGGCTCCGGTGTCACCGGCGCCGAGTTCGCCTCCGCTTACCGGGCACTGGGCACCGAGGTCACACTCGTGTCCTCGCGTGAGAAGGTGCTGCCCGGTCAGGACGAGGATGCGGCCGATGTGCTCGAATTCGTCTTCCGCAACAAGGGCATGAACGTCCTCTCCCGCTCGCGCGCGGCATCCGTGACCCGCACCGACTCCGGCGTCGAGGTCGTGCTCGCCGACGGTCGACGCGTCGAAGGCTCCCACTGCCTCATGGCCGTCGGCTCGATCCCGAACACCGAGGGCCTCGGGCTGGAGAAGGCCGGCGTGCGCGTCAACGACTCCGGTCACATCGTCGTCGACGGAGTGTCCCGGACCTCCCGCGCCGGCATCTACGCCGCCGGCGACTGCACCGGCGTCCTGCCGCTGGCCTCGGTGGCCGCGATGCAGGGCCGGATCGCGATGAACCACGCGCTCGGAGATGCGGTGCAGCCGCTCAAGCTGCGCAATGTCGCCTCCAATGTGTTCACGGCCCCGGAGATCGCCACGGTCGGCTTCACCCAGCAGAACTACCGGGAGAACCCGACGGACATCGACACCGTGATGCTGCCGCTGGACACGAATCCGCGGGCCAAGATGCTCGGGATCGAGGACGGCTTCGTCAAGATCTTCGCCCGTCGCGGATCCGGCTCCATCCTCGGCGGCGTCGTCGTCGGACCGCGGGCCAGCGAGCTCATCCTGCCGATCACGATGGCCGTGGAGAACCGGCTGACAGTCGATCAGCTCTCTGCATCGTTCGTCGTCTACCCCTCGGTGAGCGGTTCGCTGACCGAAGCGGCACGGAAGCTCCACCGGCACCTCTGAGCCCCGGCGGCAGGGGCGCCTATCAGCGCGGGGAGGGAAATTCCGAAATTTCCCTCCCCGCGCTGTCGATCTCGGACCACCTCGCCCGTCATGATGGTGTCAGGCCGCCCGGCCCGACATCAGAGAGGATAGGGAGAGAGACATGAAGTACGCACTTCTGCTCATGGGACGCCACGATGACCCCGAATGCGGAGAGACCGGCGGCGCGGACCCGAGCGAGTTCATGGCCTTCGACAAGGAGATCACCGAGGCGGGAGTCGTCGTCGGCGGATTCGCCCTCGACGGACCCGAGTTCGGCGTCCGCGTCACCGAATCCGACGGTGAGTCGATCGTCACCTCGGGTCCCTTCGCCGAATCGAATGAGTTCGTCGGCGGTAGCTACGTCATCGAGGTGCCCGACCTCGACGAAGCGATCGCCTGGGCGAAGAAGAGCCCCGGGGCCAGAGGCGGACACATCGAGATCCGCCCCGTCGCCGACTACTGATGAAGCCCGACCCCGAGGCGGCCGCCCGGATCCTCAGCGCCATCGGCGAGGAGGACTACGGGCGGCTGCTCGCGGCGCTGGTCACCCGGTTCCGTGACTTCGACCTCGCCGAGGAGGCCCTCCACGACGCCGTGCTGCGCGCGGTCGAGACTTGGCCGGGCAGGGGAGTGCCCGAACGCCCTCAGGCGTGGCTGATGGCCACGGCGAAGAACCGCGCCATCGATCTCATCCGCTCCGATGACGTGCGCACCCGGCACCTCGCCCGCCTGCGCATCGAGGACGAGCTGCGATCAGGTGACCACGACGATCACGCTGAGCGCCTCGGCGAGGAGATGGATGCCGCGGATCTGCCCGACGAGCGCCTCGGACTGTTCTTCACCTGCTCCCACCCGACCCTGCGCGAGGACGAACGCATCGTGCTCATCCTGCGCTTCCTCTCGGGACTGACCACCGCCGAGGTGGCCGCCGGGTTCCTCATCGAGACCGCGACGATGCAGCAGAGGATCGTCCGTGCCAAGCAGCGGATCCTCAAGACCGGGATTCCCTTCGGCCGTCCTGCGCCCGCTGAGGTCGGTGATCGGCTGCCCGGAGTGCTGCGCGTCCTCTATCTCATCTTCACTCAGGGCATCAACGCCACGGCAGGACATGCA
Organism: Brevibacterium atlanticum; assembly: GCF_011617245.1. Lineage (NCBI taxonomy): Bacteria > Bacillati > Actinomycetota > Actinomycetes > Micrococcales > Brevibacteriaceae > Brevibacterium > Brevibacterium atlanticum. Next base: position 1,683,204 of record NZ_CP050152.1, read on the forward strand.
CATACTCGAGTCGATCTGCAGCACGAAGCCATCCGACTGACCCGACTGCTCGTCGGATACCTGCCTGAGCATACCGAAGCCCGTGGACTGCTGGCCCTGCTCCTGCTCACACGGGCACGTGAGACCGCTCGTGTGACGCCGGATGGCCGGCCGGTGCCGCTGGCCGAGCAGGACCGCAGCCTGTGGGACTCGCGCCTCATCGCCGAGGGGACCGGACTCGTCGATGCAGCCGCGGGCGAACCGGGGGCCGGGACCTTCACCATCCAGGCGGCGATCGCCGCACTTCACGCCGATGCCCTGCGATTCGCCGACACGGACTGGGAGCAGATCCTCGTGCTCTATCGGATGCTCTCCGACATCGACCCGTCGCCGGTCGTCGCCCTCAACACCGCGATCGCCCTCGGGCAGGTCTCAGGCCCGAAGGCAGCGTTGCGGGCACTGGACGAACTGGCCGGCGATCCGCAGCTGCTGCGTTACCGGCCCTTCCACATCGCACGGGCGATCACCCTCGATGAACTGGGTCGCCCGGCGGAGGCCGAGAACGCCTATGCCGCCGGTCTGGAATGCCCCGGCAACGATGCCGAATCCGAGTACATCACTGCCCGGATCACCGATCTTCGACGGTGACCCGGGCAGGGACCTCTGTGTTCGTGACTCCTGACCTCAGGCCGGTGCGAACGGAAGTCAGGAGCGGGGCCGGCTCAGGCGGCGAAGCGGATGATCGTCTCACCGGACTTCACAGCGGCACCGGCGTCGACGAGCACCTCGGAGACGGTGCCCGAATGTCCGGCCTTGAGCGGCTGTTCCATCTTCATCGCCTCGATCACGGCCAAGGTGTCCCCGGCCTCGACGGTGTCACCGGCACCGACGGCGACGGAGACGATGGTGCCCTGCATGGGGGCGGCCAGTGCGTTCGAATCGTCGGCGAGCTGGGCACCTTTGTGGCTGGTGAGACCGCGCTTGCGGCGGGGCACGCTCGGGCTGGGGACGTGGCCGAGATCGGAGATGACGTCCTTGGGCACCGAGACGGTCATCCGTCGGCCGTCGACCTCGACGACGACGCTGAAGCTGTCGGCTGCAGTACTCATGTGATCTCCCGTATGCGGATCGGTGAGCGGATTGACGAAAGCGGTCTCGAGCCAGTTGGTCCAGACCTGGAAGTCGGTGGCGAAGGCCTTGTCGGAAACGAGCACCCGATGCAGCGGGAGCAGCGTCGACACTCCTTCGATGCGGTATTCGGACAGTGCCCGGCGGGCCCGCGCAAGGGCCTCATCGCGCGTGGCGCCGGTGACGATGAGCTTGGCGAGCATCGGGTCGAAGTCGGTTCCGACGACGCTGCCCTCACCGATGCCCGAGTCCAGACGCACCCCGGGCCCCGACGGAGCACGGTAGCTCTTCACAGTGCCGGTGGCGGGGAAGAACGTCGTCGGATCCTCGGCGTTGATCCGGAACTGGAAGGAATGTCCGCGCACAGCCGGGAACTCATCCGGCAGCGATTCGCCCGAGGCGATGCGCATCTGCCAGCCGACGAGATCGACTCCGGTGATCTCCTCGGTGACGGTGTGTTCGACCTGGATGCGGGCGTTGGCCTCCATGAAGATGATCGTTCCGTCCTTGCCGAGGAGGAACTCACAGGTGGCCGCGCCGACGTAGCCGACGTGGGCGAGCAGACGTGCCGAGGCCTCGGAGACGATGCGTTCCTGCTCGGCGGAGAAGTACGGAGCAGGCGCCTCTTCGATGATCTTCTGGTTGCGACGCTGCAGGGTGCAGTCGCGGGTGGAGACGATGCGGACAGCGCCGTGGGCATCGGCCAGACACTGAGTCTCGATGTGCCGGGGGCGCACGATCTGCTTCTCGATGAGGCAGTCGCCGCGGCCGAAGGCACTCTGCGCTTCACGGGTCGCGGCCGTGTAGGCGGCCTCGAGGTCCTCGGCGGAGGCACAGGCGCGGAAGCCGCGTCCTCCGCCTCCGTGGACGGCCTTGACCACGATGGGATACCCGATCCGGTCGGCCACCTCGGCTGCCTCGGCGAGATCGGCGACGGCGCCGTCGGAACCGGGGGCGACCGGTGCGTCGACCGCCTCGGCGACGGTTCGGGCACCCGACTTGTCTCCGAGCAGTTCGATCGCGGCCGGGGGAGGGCCGATCCAGGTCAGTCCCGCATCGATGACCGCCTGAGCGAAGAGGGCGTTCTCGGCCAGGTATCCGTATCCGGGGTGGATGGCGTCGGCGCCGGAGCGTTTGGCCAGCGCGAGGATCTTGTCGGCATCCAGGTAGGTCTCCCCGGCTCCGGATCCGTCGAGCAGCCAGGCGTCGTCGGCGAGGTCGACGAAATCGGCATCGGAATCGGCGCGGGTGTACACGGCGACGGCCTTGATGCCGAGGTCGTGGGCGGCCCGGATGATGCGCAGAGCGATCTCACCGCGGTTGGCGATGAGGACTCGGCGGACGGCTGCGGTCGGCACCGTGGTGCTCAGATCTGCGGTCGTCGTGTCGGGGAGGACTGTGGTCATGGCGCTCCTTTGTATGATCACAGAACAATTTAGAGAAGCTCACCAAGGCTTTGTAGGACAGCGATAAAAAGTTCGAGCGAAAACTTCAAAGGGATCGGGCGTGTCATGCCGCCTTGGCCGATTCTAGCGTCTCGACGACCACAGATCCGGCCAGAACAGGCCCATGTCGGTGACGGTTTCGCGCACCACGGGCAGGCTGAGCCCGAGGACAGTGAGATGGTCGCCGTCGAGGCGGTCGACGAAGGCGCCGCCGTAGCCGTCGATGGTCAGTGCGCCGGCGACGTGGAAAGGCTCCTCGGTGGCGACGTACGCTTCCAACTCGTCCGGGGTCGGGGTGCCGATGAGCACCGAGGTGGTCGATCTCCGTGAGCGCAGATCGGACAGTTCGAGGCCGGCCGCCGACGCCTCATCAGCGTGCCGACGTCTGAGCACGGCGACGGTGTGGCCTGAATGCAGCTGAGTCCACTGCCCGGCGATCCGCGCCCACACAGCGCGGGTTCCCTCGGCGTCGCCGGGCTTGCCGATGGGCTGACCGTCGAATTCGAGGAGGGAATCGCCGGCGATGACCACGATCGTGTCGGCGCTCGAGAGTCCCTCCGGCGGGGAGACGGTGAGCCGGTCGACGACGGCCCGGGCCTTGGCACGCGACAGGGCGATCGTGAGGTCGCCGACCGACCCGGCGAAGTCGGACTCGATGGCGCGTTCATCCACGTCGGAGACGATGATGTGCGGGTCGATCCCGGCGGCGGTGAGGATCTGGCGGCGGGCCGGGGACTGCGAGGCCAGGACGACCGGGATCACGAGGCGACCACCGGAGTGTCAGGTGCCGGTGACGGAGAGAACTCGTGCCGCCGTGCCGTTTCGCCTTTCTCCGGCACATCGAGGCTGCGGTCGACGACGACCGGTGCCTCGATGCGTTCGGCGATCGCGGCGAGCAGGGTCGAGGACAGCTGCGCGTAGCCGAGTTCACTGGGATAGCGACCCGATTCGTTGAGCAGAGACCTCCGCGTCGTTCCGCTCAGGGAACCGGTCGCTCCCAGCGGAACCGCCCGTGCGGACAGCGCGGCCAGCCACTGCGAACCGGCGAGGACCCGTGAGGTGCGCCGCATGGACGTCTTGAGCGGATCGCGCAGGCCCGGCAGGCCGCCGAGGTTGGGACAGACGAGGACGAAGACCGTATAGCGGCCCTCGCGTTGGAGCCGGTTGATGGCCTGGTTGAGGATCGGGATGCCGATCGTGGCCTGGATCGGGTGGATGATGTCGCCGGTGCCGATCGAGATGACGGCGAATCGTCGGGACTCGCTCCACTGCTCCGAGAGCTGGCGTGAGAGCCAGGGGGAGCGGAGCACCTCGTCGACCTGACGGTGCACATCCTCCGACAGCGCCGACGGTCGTGCAGTGGACTGCACTCTCACGGTGGTCCCGAGCATACGGGCCAGGCCGCGAGCGATGAGAGTGGGCGGTGCCTGCTCGGGGTCGACATCGACCCCGCACAGCCACGAGTCTCCGATCACGGCCAGAGCGGCCGAATCGCCGTCGTCACGGTGCGGCGGGGCGGCGATCGCCTCGGCGATGGTGGAGTAGGGGCGGTTCTCGTCATCGTCGAAGGCACGACGAAGCGAGCCTGCCTGGTGGCGGAGGAGGCCCACCGCCGACGCCCCGGCACCGAAGGCCGTCGCGCCCATGGTGGCCAGCGTGTAGATGATGCGTTTTCCCACGGATTTCCCTCCTCAGCGGTCATCATTGCACCTTTGTCGGCGCATCAACAACTATTGTTGAGTCATGACCGATAACGACCAACAGCAATCCCCTAACCGATTCCGTGGGGCTTGGGAGGCGTTCCGCCGCGGACGTGATTCCTCCCGCACCCAGGCCGAACCCGAAACCCAGGGGCCGCAGGAGGTCAGCCCCGAGGAGATCGCGCTCAGCCGCATCGAGGCCGAAGCCAAACCCTATGTGGCTCCCGGCCTCAAGCTCGCCGCAGCATGGTCCTGGCGGTCGATCGTCGTCCTCGTCGCCATCGGCGTGGCCCTGTGGCTGCTGTCGAAGATCTCGAGCGTCGTCCTCCCTGTGCTCATCGCGCTGCTGCTCTCGGCTCTGCTCGCGCCCCTGACCGGATGGCTGGTGAAGAAGGGCATCCCCCGAGCCGGATCCGCGGCGATCTCCTTCATCGGCTTCATCGTCGTCGTGCTCGGCCTCTTCGGCCTCGTCGGTCAGCAGATCTATTCGGGCATGCCCGACCTCGTCAAGCAGGTCATCGCCGGAGTCTCCGGCATCAGCAGCTGGCTGGCGACGAGTCCCTTCGGGATCGATTCCTCGACGATCTCCGGCTACATCGACGAGGGCATCAAGACCGCCACTAACTTCTTCCAGAACAACAGCAGCCAACTCCTCGGCGGCGCCCTCGAAGCCACCTCATCGGTCGGGACGTTCCTCACCGGGATGGCCGTGTGCCTGTTCACGACGTTCTTCTTCCTCTACGACGGGCAGAACATCTTCAAGTGGGTGATGGGGCTGCTGCCGATCCCGGCGCGTCCCGTCGCCACCGGTGCCGCACAGCGCGGCTGGACCACCCTCGTCCAGTACGTCCGGGTCCAGGTCCTCGTCGCTGCCGTCGATGCCGTCGGCATCGGCATCGGTGCCGCGTTCCTCGGCATTCCGCTGGTCATCCCCATGACGGTGCTCGTGTTCCTGACCTCGTTCGTCCCTGTGGTCGGTGCGATCGCCTCGGGTGCTGTGGCCGTGCTCGTCGCCCTGGTCTCGAACGGGTTGGTCGCCGCGGTCATCATGCTCGCCGTCGTCATCGCCGTGCAGCAGATCGAAAGCCAGGTGCTCCAGCCCTTCCTCATGGGCAAGGCAGTGTCCGTCCACCCCTTGGCCGTGATCCTCGCGGTCACCGGCGGCGGCTTCCTCTTCGGCATCGTCGGCGCCCTGTTCGCCGTTCCGTTCGTCGCCGTGCTCAACAGCGTGGTCAGCTATATCGTCCGCGCAGGCGGTCCCGACGCGGCGGGTGATCCGCCGACGGACCCGGATGCGAGAGAGGCCGCCGAGGTGCTCGATGCCGCCGAGGATCGACCCACCGAGGTGGTCAAGGACTCCGCTGCGGAGACCGAACGCAGGTCGTCGACGGGTGAGACCCGCGCCGCAGACTCAGCCGCGGACGTCTCAGACTCGGACGCCTCAGACTCGGACGCCGCGGAATCCGCGGACTCCACGCCGACGGGGCCGGAGGAGAATGGATCGCGCGGATCCGGCGGCCGGAAGAAGTAGGCGCCGTCACTGTGGAACCACGGTGACGACAGCAGACGCATACAGCAGTGGGCGGGTGCGAACACCCGCCCACTGCTGTCTGCGCTCTGGTCGCGTCGTCGAGGTCAGCCGGTGAAGGCCTCGACGGAGGTCACCTTGACCTCGATGGTCTTGCCGTTGGGCGCCTCGTAGGACGAGGTGTCTCCGGCCTTGACGCCGAGCACGGCGGCACCGAGCGGTGACTTCTCCGAGAAGACGTCGATATCGGAATCGCCGGCGATCTCCCGGTTGCCGAGCAGGAACCGCATCGAGTTGCCTGCCACCTCGGCGGTGACGACGGTTCCCGGGGCCACGGTCTTGCCGTCGCCCTCGCTGGAACCGACCTTCGCGTTGCGCAGCAGCACTTCGAGCTGACGGATGCGTGCTTCCTGTTTGCCCTGCTCGTCGCGGGCAGCGTGGTAGCCGCTGTTCTCCTTCAAGTCACCCTCGTCACGGGCGGCTTCGATCTTCTCAGCAATCTCTGCACGACCCGGTCCGGAGAGATGCTCGAGTTCCTTCGACAGTCGGTCAAAGGCTTCCTGGGTCAACCACGTTTCTTCCTGGGTGACTTCCTCGGTCATGACTTCTCCTTCTTCGGTTCGGTGCACTGACGGGCGTGTCAGGCAACGAAAAAACCGGGCGTATGGGCACGCCCGGAAGTTGAATGAAACTACAGTGTAACGCATCTGTCGTGAAAGACGATGAGCTGTGTCACGCTCGGTATGTCGAGCGGGGGAAAACGCTACTCGAACCAGCAGGAGTCGACATGTCCCGATGCGGCCAGCTGCGTCGTGGCCAGATCGACGTCGAGCTGCCTCGGCGAATTCGGGTCGTTGTCGGCAGAGGCAGGCACGGTCACCTCGGTGAAGCCGACGATCGCCTCCTTGTCATTCGTGGCCTGGACGATGCAGTGCACATCACGGGTCCGGTCGGGAAATATTCCGACGGTGACCTGCGTTGAAGAGGAGTCGACAACCGAATAGTCGAGTGTGCGCGGCGTCGTCGGATCGGTCTGCGGACGGAATGCCCAGACGGCGATGACCACGGCGACGGCGAGAACGACTGCTGCGGCGACGATCTTCGACGTGCGGCTCAGGCCGCGCTTGGGCGTCCGGGTCCGGCCGTACCGATTGTCGTGCAGCGGCCTGTCCACTGTTACCTCAGTCATTGAATTCCTTTTTGAGAACATCGCGCACTAACCTAGAGTAGTCGATTCTCTGCCCGCGATCATGTCAGCCGCGGTGCGGGCAGTGAGGGTCCACCGGCTGATTCGAAAGGGACGATCAAGGACATGACTTCGCTTCCGTACCATGGGCTGCGTCTGCTGGCAGTCCATGCCCACCCTGATGACGAATCCTCGAAGGGTGCGGCCACGAGCGCGAAGTACGCCTCACTGGGGGCACGGGTCCTCATCGCCACGATGACCGGCGGCGAGGCAGGCGACATCCTCAACCCCGCACTGCTGCAGTCCCCGAAGGCCAGCCGAGACATCGCCGGCCTTCGCCGCGAGGAGATGGCTGCCGCGGCCGCCGCGCTCGGGGCCGAGCACATCTGGGTCGGACATGTCGACTCCGGCCTGCCCGACGGCGACTTCGACAATCAGACCCCGCCCGGATGCTTCTACCGCGTCCCCGACGAGGTGGCGATGCTGCCGCTCGTCCACATCATCCGCACCTTCCGCCCGCAGGTGGTGACCACCTATGACGAGCTCGGAGGGTACCCGCATCCCGATCACATCAAGAACCACGCGGTGACCATGGCCGCTGTCGCTGCGGCCGCCGATCCTGCGGCGCACCCCGAACTGGGGGAGGCCTGGCAGGTGCAGAAGGTCTACTACAACCAGGATCTGTCGGCGAAGAAGTGGATCACCATCCACGAGAAGATGATCGAGGCGGGACTGGAGTCCCCGTTCGCCGACCACCTCGAGGACTTCAAGAAGCGGGACAATCAGCGCGACAACTGGTTGAGCACCAGGATCGACTGCGGCGAGTTCTTCCCGGCCAGGGATCGCGCGCTGCTGTCCCATGCCACCCAGATCGACCCGGAGGGCGGATTCTTCTCCGCCTCGCGCAAGGCCGCCCGCACCTATTGGCCCACAGAGGAGTTCGAACTCGCCACCGACCTCACCGGCCGGGAGCCGCTGACGCCGGGCGTCGACTTCCAGGAGGATGACCTGTTCGCCGCGGTGACCTTCGACGACGGCCGCCTCGTCCCCGCCGAAGGAATGCTTCCGAAGTCGCCGGAGACCGAGACAGGGACCGGGTCCGAGACCGGTGCAGAGGCCACGACGCCGACAGAAAGCGATTCCCCCGCATGATCCTCGCCTCCACTCCAGCACCGACGCCCGACGGCACCGCCCCGGACCCCGACCTGGTGACTCCGGGAACGATCGGCTTCCTCGTCACCTTGGCGGTGGTCATCGTGGTGATCTTCCTCATCCGTGACGCCCTCCGCCGCGTCCGCCGGGTGCGGGCACGCTCCGGCACCAGCGACGCCTACCCGATTCCGCTGCGCAAGCACGTGGTGCCGAATCAGTCGACGCTCTCGGGCCCGGAGGAGCCGGAACCCGAGGAGACATCCGCCGAGGCGGCCCCGGACCATGACGCTGACGGCGCTGTCATGAAGTCGGACGACGCTGATGGCTCCGACTCGAGGTCATGAGCACACACGAGCAGGGCTGAAACGCCGGAGCTCAGTCCGACACGTGCGCCGCGGCTCTCTCAGCGCGACTCTCTCAGTACGCCGCGACGGCGGCGACGATGAGCGCAGCGAGGTGACAGCCGTAGCCGAAGATCGTCAGGATGTGGAAGATCTCGTGGAAGCCCAGCCACTTCGGTGACGGGTTCGGGCGTTTGATCCCGTAGATCACGGCTCCGGCGATGTAGCAGACTCCGCCGAGGACGACGAGGAGGCCGACGGCGGGAATCGTCGCCCAGATCTGCGGGATGTACCCGACTCCGGCCACACCGAAGCCGACGTAGATGGGAACGAAGAGCCACCTCGGCGCGGTGGTGAAGATCGTACGGAACGCCGCCCCGAGGGCGGCGGCGCCCCACAGAACCGACAGGAGCAGGATCGTCTGATCCGTGCGGAGCATGAGCACGGCCAGGGGAGTGTAGGTTCCGGCGGTGATGAGGAAGATGTTGGCATGGTCGAGGCGGCGCAGGACGAGGCGGACTCGGGTGCGCCAGCGACCACGGTGGTAGACGGCGGAGGTGCCGAAGAGGAGCATTCCTGTGACCGCGAAGACCGCGGCTGCGATCCGCGACTCGATCGTCGGCGAGATGATCACGAGGGCGAGCCCACCCAGCATCGCCAGCGGGAACGCGCCGGCGTGGAACCAGCCGCGCAGCTTCGGCTTGACATGTCCGGCGAGCTTCGCCAGTTCGGCACGCAGAGCGGATCGCCGGCGGGCGACGCGGTCCGGATAGGCAGGGAGCGCAGCGTCTCGGCCGAGCGCATCGGCTGAACGGGAGTCATCGGGGACGAGTGCTGAGGATTCGGTGACCGGAGCATTCATGTCCCTATCGTACCGAGCTGGCCTGTGGCCTCATTCAGTGAATCCGGCTAGTAGTCTGTAAGGTGTTCGAACCGACCCGCGATCAATGTGAAAGAGGACAGCTGTGGCTCGACCGGTGAACCTGCTGTATCGGCTGTACGAGCGACGGCTCAAGCGTGAGCTCGACAAGTCGGTGCCGGTTCCGCGCCACGTCGGTGTCATCACCGACGGCAATCGCCGGTGGGCCAAGGAATTCGGGGCCACCACCGCCGACGGGCACCGGGCAGGGGCGGCGAAGATCGTCGAATTCCTCGGCTGGTGCTTCGAGATCGACGTCGAGATCGTCACTCTCTACGTCCTGTCCAAGGAGAACCTGGCCCGCTCGGCGGACGAGGTCGAGATCCTCATCGAGATCATCTCCGACCTCGTCGAGCAGATTGCAGCCCTCGACGGCGTCGGTGTACAGCTCGTCGGCGACCTCGACATCCTGCCACCCGACCTGCGCACGCGCCTGGAAGCGGTGACGACGAACACCGACTGCGGAATGCGTGTCAATGTCGCCGTCGGCTACGGAGGTCGGCAGGAGATCGTCAACGCGGTGCGCTCACTGCTGCGCACCCGCAGCGACGAGGGCACGGACCTCGAGACGATCATCTCCGAACTCTCTCCGGAGCAGATCGGCGAACACCTCTACACCAAGGGGCAGCCGGATCCGGACCTCATCATCCGCTCCTCCGGCGAACAGCGTCTCTCCGGCTTCCTCATGTGGCAGAGCGCCTACTCCGAGTTCTACTTCTGCGAGGCCTACTGGCCCGATTTCAGGCGCACTGACTTTCTCCGCGCTGTGCGTGACTACGGCCTTCGCCAACGACGTTTCGGCAGATAGGACGAACCGCCTCGGCGGCGGTGCGGGCGGCACCATCGTGCGAACGTCGCGCCGATGGCGGTGGGCGAATCGCCTCGGCGGCGGTGCACGCGTCGCCCATTCATGCGAAGTTCATGACGCCGACTTTCCCGAACGCGCGTGCCGGTACCGATCACAGCCGCGAACCGGGTTAGGTTGGCAGTAGTTGGTCGACACCAACCCGAGATCGGGGGATGTCAGAACCGGATCTCGGCGGAACTCACGCCACAGAGGTCCTCATGGCTGAAAATGTCCACACCTACGTTCTCGACACCTCGGTGCTGCTCTCGGATCCCGGCGCGCTTCTGCGCTTCGCCGAACACCATGTCGTCATCCCGCTCATCGTCGTCTCCGAGCTCGAGGCGAAACGCAACCACCCCGAACTCGGCTTCACTGCGCGTAAGGCCCTGCACATCCTCGACGACTTCCGGTCGGACTTCGACCGGCTGGATGAGCCCATCCCCGTCGGAGAGGCAGGAGGGACCCTGCGGGTCGAACTCAACCACATCGACGCTTCGACGATGCCGATCGGATTCGACCGGACGGAGAACGATACGCGCATCCTCGCCGTGGCCCGCAACCTCTCGGCTGAGGGCCACGATGTGGTGGTGGTGACGAAGGACGTGCCGATGCGCGTCAAGGCTTCGGCGCTGGGACTGCACGCCGAGGAGTACCTCGCCGAACTCGCCACCGACTCCGGATTCACGGGGATGAGTGAGATCGGCTTCGACGACGAGCAGATGAGTGAATTCTACGATTCGGGCTCGGTGGTCACCGAGGACGTGTCAGACGAGATCGTCAACACCGGAGTCGTCATCACTTCGCCTCGCGGCTCCGGGCTCGGACGAGTGCAGCCGGGCAACCGGGTGAGCATGGTGCGCGGGGACCGGGACATCTTCGGAGTCCACGGACGGTCGGCCGAACAGCGCATCGCCATCGACATGCTGCTCGACGATGCGCTGGGAATCGTGTCCTTGGGAGGGCGAGCCGGAACGGGGAAGTCCGCGCTGGCCCTCATGGCGGGCCTACAGAAGGTGCTCGAGGAGAACAAGCACTCGAAGATCATGGTCTTCCGCCCGATCTATGCCGTCGGCGGGCAGAACCTCGGTTACCTCCCCGGCAGCGAGGGGGAGAAGATGAATCCCTGGGCCGAGGCGGTGTTCGACACGCTCAGCGCTCTGGTGAGCAAAAACGTCATCGACGAGGTGGTCAATCGGGGGATCCTCGAGGTGCTTCCGCTCACCCACATCCGCGGCCGGTCACTCCACGATGCGTTCGTCATCGTCGATGAGGCGCAGTCGCTGGAGCGCAACGTGCTGCTCACGGTGCTCTCGCGGATCGGGATGAATTCGAAGGTGGTGCTCACCCACGATGTCGCCCAGCGTGACAACCTGCGCGTGGGACGCCATGACGGAATCGCTGCCGTGATCGAGAAGCTCAAGGGCCACGAGCTCTTCTCCCACGTCACGCTGACGAGGTCGGAGCGCTCGGAGATCGCAGCGCTGGTCACCGATGTGCTCGAGGAGTTCGACCCGTTCCGGTCCTGAACTCGGTGCAGAGGCACAAAACGGCGCCCGGACGGTTTCGTCCGGGCCCGTTTTGTGCTGATCAGGCAGGTCTGAAGCCTACTTGTAGCTGCCGACCATCGTGGTGACGTCGAGGGCCTTGTCGAGGTCGGCCTCGGTGATCGAACCGTTCTCGACGAAGCCGAGGTCGATCGTCGCCTCTTTGACGGTCATCTTGTTGGCCACGGCGTGCTTGGCGATCTTCGCCGCTGCCTCGTAGCCGATGACCTTGTTGAGCGGAGTGACGATCGAAGGACTCGCCTCGGCGAGGAAGCGGGCGCGCTCCTCGTTGGCGGTCAGGCCGTTGATCATCTTCTCGGCCATGACGGTCGAGGCGTTGGCGAGCAGACGGATCGACTCGAGCAGGTTCGAGGCCATCACGGGAATGCCGACGTTGAGTTCGAAGGCCCCGTTGGTCGAGGACAGAGACACCGAGGTGTCGTTGCCGATGACCTGGGCCGCGACCTGGATCGTCGCCTCGCAGATGACCGGGTTGACCTTGCCGGGCATGATCGACGAACCGGGCTGCAGATCGGGGATCGCGATCTCGCCGAGGCCGGTGTTCGGTCCCGAACCCATCCAGCGCAGGTCGTTGCAGATCTTCATGTAGCCGTAGGCGATGGTGCGCAGCTGGCCGGATGCTTCGACGAGTCCGTCGCGGTTGGCCTGCGCCTCGAAGTGGTTGCGTGCCTCGGTGATCGGCAGTCCGGTCTCCTCGGCGAGGATCTCGACGACGCGGGAGGAGAATCCGTCCGGGGTGTTGATGCCGGTGCCCACGGCAGTTCCGCCCTGGGGGACCTCGGCGACGCGGGGGAGCGAGGCTTCGATGCGTTCGATGCCGTAGCGGACCTGAGCGGCGTAGCCGCCGAACTCCTGGCCGAGGGTGACCGGGGTGGCGTCCATGAGGTGGGTACGCCCGGACTTGACGATGGAGGAGAACTCCTCGGCCTTCTTCTCCAGCGAAGTCGCCAGCGTATCCATGGCTGGGATGAGGGTGTTGACCAGGGCTTTGGTCACGGCCAGGTGCACCGAGGTGGGGAAGACGTCGTTCGAGGACTGCGAAGCATTGACATGGTCGTTGGGGTGGACGTCGACGCCGTCGGCCTCGAGGGCCTTCGTCGCGAGCGACGCGAGGACCTCGTTCGTGTTCATGTTCGACGAGGTGCCCGAACCGGTCTGGAACACGTCGATGGGGAAGTGGGCGTCGTACTTGCCGGCGATGACCTCGTCGGCGGCGTTCTGGATCGCGGTTGCGCGAGCCTCATCGAGGACGCCGAGTTCGAGGTTGGCCTTGGCCGCGGCCTTCTTGACCTGGGCCAGGGCAGCGATGTGCGCTGATTCGAGGGTCTTGCCGGAGATCGGGAAGTTCTCCACCGCCCGCTGTGTCTGCGCGCTGTAGAGGGCGTCCTTGGGGACCTTCACTTCTCCCATGGTGTCGTGTTCGATGCGAAACTCTTCGCTCATGTCTGTCCTTTCCGATTTGCTGCCGTGGAATGGTTCCGGGGCGTGATGGTTCTGTGTGGTGACGTCGTAACGACGTCACGCATGGGCCCGCAGGCCCGCGTCAGGACGCGTAGGTCGAGACGGCCGTCTCGTTGCCTCCGTACTGGGCAACGACCGTGGTGCGGCCGTCGTGGAGCTGGTAGGTGAGTCCGACGATGATCAGCCGTCCCTCATCGACCGCGCGGGCGATGAGGGAGGAGAGCTGCATGATCTTGTCGACGGTGTCGATGGTGTTCTGCACGACGGTCTGGTTGACCGTGGTGCGGTCGTTCTTCCGTGCGCGGGCCACGGTCGGCAGGATCCTCGCGACCACGTCGGAGATGAATCCTGGGGGAGTCTCTCCGGTGTCATAGGCATTGTAGGCGGCGGTGACAGCTCCGCAGCTGTCATGGCCGAGGACGACGAGCAGCGGAGTGCCGAGCATCTCGACCCCGTACTCGAGCGAACCAAGTGTCACCGGGTCGACGACCTGGCCGGCATTGCGCACGACGAACATGTCGCCGAGGCCGACGTCGAAGATCATCTCCGCCGCTACCCGGGAATCCGAGCAGCCGAAGAGAGTGACGAATGGGTCCTGATCGCCGGTGACCGCCTCACGTCGGGCGGTGTCCTGGTTCGGGTGCTCGGGTTCATCGTTGACGAAGCGGCGATTGCCCTCGAGCAAGCGGTTCCATGCATTGTTGGGCATCGTGATCGGACCTGCTTCCGGTGGTGATGGATTCGGATGGGCTGCGCGGCGTGTGCCGGTGGCAAAGGTGCCGACTCAGACGAGTCCGCGGCGTGCCGCTTCCTCGGCGGCCTCGACATAGGAGTGGGTCTTTGCGGACTGGTGTTCGGCGAAGACCTGTCGGACGGTGCCCGACTTCGACCGCATGACGAGGGAATGGGTGGTGACGTGACCGCCCTGGAACTTCACACCGTCGAGCAGGTCGCCGTTGGTGATGCCCGTGGCGACGAAGTAGCTGTTGTCGCCGGTGACGAGGTCGTCGGTGTTGAGCACCTGGTTGACGTCGAGTCCGGCCTTGGCGGCGGCTTCGCGTTCGGAGTCATCCTGCGGCCAGAGACGACCCTGGATGACACCGCCGAGTGCCTTGATGGCGCAAGCGGTGATGATGCCTTCCGGGGTGCCGCCGATGCCCATGAGCATGTCGACGCCGGTGCCGGGACGGCACGCGGCGATGGCGCCGGCGACGTCACCGTCGGTGATGAGCTGGATGCGGGCGCCGGCGGCGCGGATCTCATCGATCATCTGCTGGTGGCGGGGGCGGTCGAGAATCATCACGGTGACGGATCCGGGATCTTTCGTCCCCTTCGCCTTGGCTACGCGGCGGATGTTCTCGGCGATCGGCAGGCGCAGGTCCACGGCGTCGGCCGCCTCGGGGCCGGTGACGAGCTTCTCCATATAGAACACTGCGGAAGGGTCGTACATCGCGCCGTCTTCGGTGACAGCCATGACCGAGATCGCGTTGGGCATGCCCAGTGCGGTCAGGCGGGTGCCGTCGATGGGGTCGACGGCGACGTCGCAGTGAGGGCCGGTGCCATCGCCGACCTGCTCACCGTTGAAGAGCATCGGGGCTTCGTCCTTCTCGCCTTCTCCGATGACGACGGTGCCGGCCATGCGGACAGTGGAGATGACGTTGCGCATCGCTGCCACGGCGGCTCCGTCGGCGGCGTTCTTGTCACCGCGGCCGACCCAGGGAGCGGCGGCGATTGCGGCGGCCTCGGTGACTCTGACGAGTTCGAGAGCGAGGTTGCGGTCAGGCGCGTCCTCGCTGACCTGTGCATTCTGCGACCACGCATCGGTCACAGCAACGGGGGGAGTCTCGTCGTCGACTCGTCCGCGGTCATGGTGAGATTTCACGTCAACAGGCTCTATGGAGTCACTCATGCCTCCAATTGTGCCACCCCTGTGATGAGGGTCGCGACAGTGGCATCGGGTTGTGGCGTCGGCCACCTCGGCGCGTGGGGATTGGCTCTTGGTGCCCCAGCCGAGGACAATGGCGATGTGAATGTCCGAAATGCTGCCGAGGAGGCGGGTACCCGAACGGTCGTCAACGACACGAACTCGGGCCCCAAGGGAGAGACCATGGCTGACGAGTCCGGAGCGATGTTGCCGGGTTCCCGGGAAGAGATGCGCTTCCTGCGGAAGAACTCGAACTGGGTGAACATGGTCATTGCCATCCTCGCGTGTCTGGCGGTGGCAGTGGGGATCCTGTTCATTGCTCCGCAGCCGGAGGTCGATTCCGAACGTGTCGTCGACTATCAGGGCATCGCCGAGCAGTCCGAGGGCAACGCGGACTTCGACCTCATCGTGCCGCAGATCCCTCAAGGCTGGTCGGCCAATGAAGCGACCCTCGATCGCCTCAATGACTCAGAGTTCCTCTCCTGGTACATGTCCTTCATCGGCACCGACGATCAGTGGGTGAGCATCGAGCAGTCCAAGGCCAGCGCGAACTGGGCGAAGAAGAAGACCGATGACGCCGTCGCCGCGGAGAAGGTCACCGTCGGCGGAGCCGACTTCCAGATCTACCGAACCGATGATGCTAAGGAATACTGGGTCACGCACAAGGGCGACGTATATGTCGTCATGACGGCGACCGCCGCCCCGGACACGATCAACTCCTTCGCCGACCAGGTCGCTGCGCAGCTGAAGTGAGCCGCCGGCTCACTCCGCGTCCGCGTTCACTCCGCGTCGTCGGAGGTTTCTTCGCGTGCCTTGTCCAGCCGTTCGCGGGCGCCGTTGAGCCATGACTGGCAGCGGTCGGCCAGGGCTTCCCCGCGTTCCCAGAGTCGCAGGGATTCCTCGAGGGGCAGATTGCCCGTCTCGAGTCGTTTGACGGTCATGACGAGTTCCTCGCGCGCCTGTTCGTAGCTCAGCGTGCTGATATCGGGCTGGTCCTGCGCGGTCGTCGGTTCGGTCATCGTGGGCTCCTTCTCGTGGTGCGGTGTCGGCTGTTTGGACGGCGTCGGTCTGGTGGTGTGAGGTCGATTCGCAGTGATGCGGCGTACTGGTCAGTCGTCGGGCTCGGTGTCGGGCGTGACCTCGGTGATATCGGCATCGAAGCGTCCATGTGCAACACGCACATGGACCGTGTCCCCGGCAGCCACCTCGGCGGCATCGCGGACCGCCTGCCCCGCGTCGGTCTGAACGACGGCATAGCCGCGTTCGAGGGTGCGCAGCGGCGAGAGCGACCGTGCCTGCGATCGCAGGTGATGGATTTCGTTCTGGGCCTGAATGACCAGCCCGTTCATCGCCTGCAGGCCGCGCCGCCGGGTCGTCGTCAGCTCGTTCTCGTGTGCGGTGATCAGCGTCTGCGGTTCGGCCAGCACCGGTCGAGAGCGTACTGCAGTGAGCATCTCCTGCTCGCGGTCGAGAATGCGATTGACCGCGGCTTCGAGTTCGGCACGGGCCCGCAGCAGGTTCATCCCCTCCTCAGCGACATCGGGAACGATGCGCTTGGCCGCATCCGTCGGCGTCGAGGCGCGCATATCGGCGACCTCGTCGAGGATCGGGCGGTCGGCCTCGTGCCCGATCGCCGAGACCACCGGCGTCCGGGCCGCGGAGACGGCGCGCACGAGCGCCTCGTTCGAGAACGGCAGGAGATCCTCCATGCTGCCCCCACCGCGGGCGATGACGATGACGTCGATGTTCGGGTCTTCGTCGAGTTCGGCGAGGTTCTTCATCACCCCGGGCACCGCATCCGGGCCCTGCACGGCGCAGTTGCGGATCTCGAACTCTGCCGCGGGCCACCTCAGGTGCACATTGCGCACAACGTCCTTCTGCGCGTCCGAGTCACGTCCGGTGATCAGGCCGATCCGGTTCGGCAGGAAGGGAAGTCGGAGCTTCCGGCCCGGGTCGAAGAGTCCTTCGGCGGCCAGTTGCTTCTTCAGCCGTTCGAGTCGGGCGAGCAGTTCGCCGAGGCCGACAGCGCGGATGTCGTTGGCCCGCATTGTCAGCCGTCCGGTCTTCGTCCAGAAATCGGCCTTGAGGTTGGCCACGACGTGGCTGCCTTCGGTCAGGGGTGCGCCTGTGCGTTCGAGAACGTTCTTCCAGATCTGAACGGGCAGAGACATCTCGACATCGGTGTCGCGCAGGGTGAGGTAGCTGGCTTTGCCGCGGTGGTTGAGCTCGACGACCTGTCCCTCAATCCACACGCTCGACATGCGGTCGATATAGGATTTCATCTTCGACGAGAGCAGGCTCAGCGGCCACGGGTTCTCCGCCGTGGTCTCGGCGGCTGTAGCGGCGAGCTCCTTCGGTGCGACGGCTTCGCCGAGCGTGCCGGGAGTCCCGGAGATGCGTTGTGCCATGGTGTGTCCCCTTCCGAGCCCCCAGCCTAACGAACACCACTGACGTAGACCCACATCGCTGTGCCTAGGTGCCGTCACCGTTCCCACACCGACGTCTGCCCCGCCGAAGGAGCTGCGAAGACTCCGCTGAGACCTCGGAGGCGAGTCAGCTCGTCCCTGTGTGACGGTCGCGCAGGTCGGTGGGACGGCGCTCGTCGAATCGTCCGGAGCGAGGGCGGGTCAGCTCCTCGGCGCTGATTCCGCGGGCGCGAGCATCGAGTTCGGCGACTGCGTCGAGTTCGTCGGCGACGATCCCCGTCGACGGGAACTTTCGGGCGGTGACGAGGAAGCGCGATTCCAACGAGGAGACGAATCGGTTGTAGTCCTCGACAGACCGGTCGAGACTGGCTCCCATCCGCGACACATGCGTCACGAGCGTACCGATGCGCTCGTAGAGCTCCGTCCCGAGGCGGAGGACTTCGCTCGCCGAGGTGGACATGTCGGCCTGGCGCCAGTTCAGCGCCACCGTCTTGAGCAGGACCAGCAGGGTAGCCGGGGAGGCAAGGACGACGTTCTTGCCCAGCGCATGATCGATCATCTTCGGATAGCTTGCGGCCGCCGAGGACAGCAGCCCGTCGGTGGGTACGAAGCAGACGACGAAGTCAGGTGAGGAGTCGAACGACTTCCAATACTCCTTCGACGCCAGCGCATCGACGTGGCGCAGGAGAGCCCGAGCATGATCCTGAGCATCCGAGCCATCCGCCGCATCCGAGTCCGCACTGCCCATCCGCGCCGACAGCGGTGTCTTCGCGTCGATGATGATCGTGCCGCCGCCGGGCAGGTGCACGACCATATCGGGGCGATGCCGTTTGCCGTCACGGTCGCTGCTGACCTGGGTGTCGAAGTCGACGTGGGGGAGGAGCCCTGCGTATTCGACGATGCGTCGCAGCTGCACTTCGCCCCAGTCGCCTCGGTGGGTGGTCGAGTTCAGGGCATTGGCCAGGGTCCCGGTGGATTCCTGGAGACGCAGGTTCTGCTGGCTGAGGTGTCCGATCTGTGAGTTCAGGCGGGTGATCTGTTCGATCTGGGTCCGATCCTGGGCATGGAGATTCTCCTGCAAGTTCTTCACACTCGCGGCTAGGGGGCCGATGGCAGCGGTGATCTCGCCGGCCATCTGGGCATCGGCCTCGAGGTCCTCCGTCCGTTCGGACAGAATGCGGGACGTGGTTTCGGCGCGAGTGAGTCTCTCGAGGTAGCGGGAGCGGGTGAGCGCGCGCCCGAGGAGGAAGCCGAGGGCGGAGGCGAGGACGATCGTCACGACGAAGGCGATGATGACACCGGAGGCGGGGAAAGCATTCATGATTCCAGGGTGACAGAGGGCACTGACGCGAGAATTCGAGGACCACCTCGGCGACGGCTAGACTTGACTACCGTGGCTCTGACTATCGGAATCGTGGGACTGCCCAACGTCGGCAAGTCGACCATGTTTAACGCACTGACCAAGAACCAAGTTCTCGCGGCGAACTACCCGTTCGCGACGATCGAACCCAATGTCGGCGTGGTGCCTCTGCCCGACGCCCGGCTGGGTCGGCTGGCGGAGATCTTCTCCTCCGAGCGCATCCTCAACGCCACGGTCGACTTCGTCGACATCGCGGGCATCGTGCGCGGCGCGTCCGAGGGTGAAGGCCTGGGCAATCAGTTCCTCGCCAACATCCGTGAGGCCGATGCCATCTGCCAGGTGATCCGTGGATTCGTCGACGACGATGTCGTCCACGTCGACGGTAAGATCAGCCCGGCCGACGACATCGATACGATCAACACCGAACTCATCCTCGCCGATCTCCAGACCTTGGAGAAGGCCCGGCCGCGGATCGAGAAGGAAGTCAAGGGCAAGCGTGCCCCGGCCGAGCAGCTGACCGCGATCGATGCCGCCACCGAGGTGCTCGAGAGCGGCAAGACCCTGTATCAGGCGATGCAGGCGGATAAGTTCGATGTCAGCAATCTCCGTGAACTGCAGCTGATGACCGTCAAGCCGTTCCTCTATGTCTTCAACGTCGACGACGATGTTCTGGCCGATGAGGCGAAGAAGGATGAGATGCGTGCCCTGGTGGCGCCGGTCGAGGCGATCTTCCTTGATGCGAAGTTCGAGTCCGAACTCGCTGAGCTCGACGCGGAGGAAGCTCTCGAGATGCTGGAATCCACCGGCCAGGACGAGGCCGGTCTGGACAAGCTGGCTCGCGTCGGATTCGATACGCTCGGTCTGCAGACCTACCTGACCGCCGGTCCCAAGGAATCCCGCGCGTGGACGATTCCGAAGGGTGCCACCGCGCCCGAGGCGGCCGGGGTCATCCACACCGACTTCCAGAAGGGCTTCATCAAGGCCGAGGTCGTGTCCTTCGATGATCTCGATGCGAACGGTTCGATGGCTGCCGCGAAGGCCGCCGGCAAGGTCCGGATGGAAGGCAAGGACTACATCATGGTCGATGGGGACGTCGTGGAGTTCCGCTTCAACGTGTAATGTGAGCTGATTCTGCTCCGCGGGCCCCGTCGATCTTCGTGATCGGCGGGGCTTCGATGTCTCGTCCTTGTCTTTCCGCATCGCGCAATCAGAGCTATCATAGTTGATAGCAGAAGGGGGGGCTCATGTCATCCATCATCGTGCGTGGTCTCGATGACCACGTGAAGCAACAGCTCGCATCTCAGGCGAAGGAGCACGGGCGGTCCATGGAGGCCGAGGTTCGCGACATCCTGACGAAGGCGGCTCGACGGCCGCACATCGGCATGGCTCTTCTGGGTGTGGCGCGGGATGTCGGTGGGGTCGATGAGCTGCCGATTCCGACGCGCGATGATGTCGCACGGGCGGCGGACTTCGAATGATCGTCCTCGACACGAACGTCCTCTCGGAGATCTTTCGGCCCTCTCCGGAGCCTCGTGTCGTCGAGTGGCTCGTGTCGCTGACGGGCGACGTCGCGATCACGTCCATCACTCTTGCGGAGTTGCTTGCCGGTGTTCGAAGGCTCCCGGACGGCCGACGCAAAGACGAGCTGGCGCACGGGATCGAAGAGGCGGTAGCGCCGTATCGGGGGAGCCAGTCGGTGCTCGCATTCGATGCTGACGCGGCGGAGCGATACGCGGAGGTGCTCGCGTCGCGTGAGGCGGCAGGTACGCCGGTCAGTACCCCCGACGCCCAGATCGCCGCGATCTGCCTGGCGCACGGGGCAACCTGCGCTACGCGCAATGTGAAGGATTTCCAGCACACCGGCGTCGAACTCTTCGACCCGTGGAATGTGGACGCGTAAAGCGTCATTCGATCGAGGTCCTCGTCCACCAGGAGCTCACTGAGGCCGTTCTGGATGGTTTTCGACAGCCCTTCGACAGCGAGTATCTCAAGGAGTTCGGAGAGTGGGATCCACAACAGCCTTACGGTTACGCGTCACACGATGTCCACCTCATGGCGCGGATCGAAGGTCGCATCGTTGGCCACGTGGGCTGGGCGCGCCGCGAGATCGCTGTCGGTACGGAGACCCTTGCAATCGCGGGAGTTGGCGGTGTCTTTTTCTCCGCTGACGCAAGATGGAAGGGTCGCGGGCGCGAACTCATGGGCTGGGCAGTGCAGTGGATGCGCGATCGCGGCCGCGTCGCGTGCGACTACTTGGGCTGTCGAGAGCAGGTCGTCCCGTTCTACGAGTCATCTGGTCGGAAGAAGATCCTTGCCCGCGTGAGGTCGATCGGGCGTGATAGCGAACCGGTTGTGGACGAGCCCGGCCCGCCGATCGTCATCCTGCCAATAGCCCCGCTCGAGCTGTGGCCCGAGGGAGACATCGACCTGAGCGGACGGGCTTGGTAGTCGCTGACTGCAGATGGCCGTGCGTGCCGGAACGTGGTGGAGTTCCGGTTTAACGTCTAGCGTTATTGACGGCTTCCGTTATAAGCTCGACTCGTGATCAGATCGTTCGGCGACAAGGCGACCGAACGGCTGTGGCGTCGTGAGCGCGTGCGGTCCATCGATCCGAGGATCCATCGGGTCGCATTGCGCAAGCTTCTTCAGGCGGGATCCGCGGAGCCCCTTGAGGACCTTCGCAACCCACCTGGCAACCGGCTCGAAGCTCTCAAGGGTGATCGGGCCGGGCAGTACAGCATCAGGATCAACGACCAGTGGCGAGTCTGTATCACATGGACGGACGCCGGACCGGAGGAGGTGGAGATCGTTGACTACAACTGACAGGATCGAGCCGATCCACCCTGGGGAGGTTCTCATGGAGGACTTTATCGAGGGCTTCGGGATCACGCAGAACAAGCTCGCGGTCTCGATCGGTGTGCCGCCTCGACGGATCAACGAGATCGTGCACGGCAAGCGCGGGATCACGGCGGACACCGCGCTGCGGCTGGCGAAGTACTTCGGCACGTCGGCGGAGTTCTGGATCAACCTGCAGAGTCATTACGAGCTCGACCGCGCCGAGGACCAGGCAGGTGAGCAGATCGCTTCGATCGTTCCGCTGCAGGTGGCGTGAACGGCGAGCACTCCGATCAGGTGGGCAGGGTGCCGGAAGAACCACTGTCGGGTGGTAACGCGGCGGCTCTCGTCGTCCGGGTCGGTGGGACAGTGCGCAAACCGTGGTTTGACGGCGCGTCTGGCGTTCTCAATTTCATGCGAGTTCTACGTCAGCGTGGTGTGGATGTGCCGTTACCGATGGGGCGGGACTCCCAGGGGCGGCTGGTCGCGGAGTTCGTCGACGGCGTTCTTGCGATGGATGCGCCGCCCATGACTCATGCGCAACTCGAGCGAGTCGGAGGGATGGTCAGGGACATCCACGATGCGAGCGCTGGGCTCGACGCTGATGGTCTTGGACTGGCTCCTGCACTGATACCGGTGCCAGCGCCCGACTGGGTGTGTCACGGAGATCTCACGCCCTGGAACCTTCTGCTGGGTGAGCGCTGGGTATTTATCGACTGGGATGGTGCGGCTGCGAGTACCCAGTTGTGGGACCTGGCGTACTCCGCGCAGGCCTTCACGCTCAACGACACGTCGGTTGATCCCAACGTGGCAGGGCAGTCACTCCGCGCCTTTGTTGACGGGTACCGCGCCGAGGCGGAGCTGCGCAGCGTTATTCCTGACGTGCTGGTGCAGCGAACCTGGGCGATGTATGAGATGCTTCGAGATGCTCATCGCGACGGAGTGGAACCCTGGGGGACCATGTTTCTGAACGGCCACGGCGATCACTGGCGAGCGGTGGCACACTCTCGACTCTTCCTATAAGCGGAAGATATCTTCGTGTTCTATGAAGAATATGGCACCGCAGCTGACGCCTTTCGTGCGCTCGGATGCCGTTGGGGCGATTCTTGCCGAGACTCTCGGGCACCCTGATCGGGAGTTTACGCTGGCAGAGCTTGGGCGGCGGACCGGCACGAGTGGCCCGGTCGTGCACCGCGAAGTGGGGCGACTGGTCGAATCCGCCGTGCTTCGTGACCGGTACGAGGGGCGAAACCGTCTCGTGAGCGCTAATGCCGACCGCCCATTGTTCGCTCTGATGCGAGATCTGATCGCGGCGACCTACGGGCCGGTGCCGGTGTTGCGTGAGCTCTTCGCCGGGATCGACGGGGTGGAGGAGCTGCTTATCTACGGATCTTGGGCCGCACGCCGGTCCGGGGAAAGCGGTGAGTTTCCCAACGACTTAGACGTCCTCGTCGTGGGGGAGGCGCCGCGGAGGACGCTGTCGGGGATTGCGGCCGAAGCAGGCGACAAGCTCGACTTGCCCGTGAACGTCACGCGTATCGCACCGGTTGACTGGAACTCTGAGGACCCGTCGCCGTTCGTCTCGACGATTCGGTCACGACCCTTAGTCGATGTGAGATCCGGTGAGATCCTTGCCTGAGATCGTCAAGCAGATGGTCTTGAATCGAAGACTGGAGCGTGTAGAGCGGAATCGTGAGCATGCTCTGGCTGTGGTCGTGACCGCAGAACGCCATATCCGTCGGCGGAGCTCATCGCAACACCGGGATCGCGGCAGCGGGCTTCGACAACTCCGGTAGGCAGACCTATCTGACGGCCGGTCCCAAGGATTCCCGTGCGTGGACGATTCCGAAAGGCGCCACCGCCCCCGAGGCGGCCGGAGTCATCCATACCGACTTCCAGAAGGGCTTCATCAAGGCCGAGGTCGTGTCCTTCGATGATCTCGATGCGAACCGGTTGGATGGCAGCCGCGAAGTCCGCCGGCACGGTCCGGATGGAACGCAAGGACTACATCATGGTCGACGGGGACGTCGTGGAGTTCCGCTTCAACGTCTGAGGCAAACGTTGATAGGTAGCCACTCTCCGTTCTGCCCTGCGTCTGCGGCAGAGGCTGGGGGTACTGTGGCAACGACAGCCTGCGCTGTCACTGCACTTCCCGGGCTCGGAACGCCCGAATCATTGCGGAAGGGCACGACGGCTTGGGACCTGGGCGGACGGAGTGCGGCGGCGGTCAGACCCTTGACGCGACCAGCTCCTCGCGGACGATCGCTGTTCCCGCACTCAAGGCGCTCATCTTCGCGAGGGCGACGTCGCGCGCGAAGGGGGCCATGCCGCAGTTCGTGCTCGGAATGAGCTTGTCCGCGTCGGCGAACTTCAGTGCCTTGCGCAAAGTAGCGGCGACCTCCTCCGGCGTCTCGATGGTCTTGTTTGCGACGTCGATGGCGCCGAGCATGACCTTCTTGCCGCGGATCAGTTCGATGAGGTCCATCGGGACATGGGAATTGTGGCATTCGAGCGAGACGATGTCGAGGCTCGAGCGCTGCAGGAGGGGGAACGATTCCTCGTATTGGCGCCACTCGGACCCGAGAGTCGTTTTCCAGTCGTTGTTCGCCTTGATCCCATAGCCATAGCAGATATGTACTGCGGTCTCGGCCCGCAGACCTTCCGCTGCCCGTTCGAGCGCGGCGACTCCCCAGTCCTTCATCTCCTCGAAGAAGACATTGAAAGCGGGCTCGTCGAACTGGATGATGTCCACCCCCGCCGCCTCCAGCTCCTTTGCCTCCTGATTGAGGACCGTGGCGAATTCCCAGGCCAGCTTCTCGCGGCTCTTGTAGTGGTCGTCATAGAGTGTGTCGATCATCGTCATCGGTCCCGGCAGCGCCCACTTGATCGGCTGATCGGTCTGCTGGCGGAGGAACTTCGCATCGTCGACGAAGACCGGTTTCTCGCGGCTTACGGCGCTGACGACTGTGGGTACGCTTGCGTCGTAGCGATCGCGGATCCGAACCGTCTTGCGCTTCTCGAAATCGACTCCGCTGAGATGCTCGATGAACGTCGTCACGAAATGTTGGCGGGTCTGCTCTCCGTCGCTGACGATGTCGATGCCGCGGGTGGTCTGCTCATGAGTCGAGATGCGCAGGGCATCGTGCCTGCCCTCGACCAAGGCATCGCCCTGGAGGTTCCAGGGGGACCAGAGGGTTTCGGGCTGCGCGAGCCAGGACGGCTTCGGCAGGCTGCCGACGATTGAGGTGGGCAACAGCGGCTGCGTCATCGTTTCTTCTCCTGCGGTCATGCGACTGGGACGGGTCGGTCGGAAGCCCACTGCTCGAGCATCTCTCGGTGCGGGTTGACGAAGAACTCCTCCGTGAACTTCCCCTGTCTGATGCCGAGCTGGCTGCGTTCGACGCGATCATATGTGACAGGCATCTCCGAGAAGTCGTGCCGGTCCAGCGTCGGCCGGTAGACCTCTCCGGCGGCGGTATGCGCGTTGTAGATCTCGGGTCGATAGATCTTCTGGAAAGTCTCCATCGTGCTGATCGTGCCGATGAGCGCCAGATCGGAATAGTCGCCGAGGAGGTCGCCGCGATGGTAGAAGGCCAGCGGTGCGACGCTGCCCGGTGGCATGAAATACCTCACCTGGAGTCCCATCTTCGCGAAGTAGTCATCGGTCAGCGAGTACTCGTCCTGCTGGTATTCGAATCCGAGAATCGGGTGGTGATTCTCGGTCCGACGGTACGACTTGCTCGTGGACACGCTGATGCAGATCACGGGTGCCGTGTGGAACCGTTCCCGATAGGCAGCAGAATCGAGGAAGTGCTGGAACAGTTTGCCATGCAGGTCACCGAAGTCATCGGGGACCGTGAACTCGGTTGCGGCCTCATTGGCAGCCGGCAGCCGCACGCTGAAATCGAAATCGCGGACGAAGGACGAGAGATTGTTCCCCACGATCCCGGGGTGACGCTTTCCAGTCAGTCTGTCGATGATCTGGATATCCAGGACTTCGAGCAGGGGGAATTCCTGTTCCCGACCGCCCGAGGTGAAGTGAAGTCCTCCGGAGACGATGTCGAGTTCGAGGACATAGCGATCCTGGTCGGGATTGTCCCAAGACGCGAGTTCGTTGAAGCGGCGATTGATGATGCTCAGAGCAGTGCGGAGGTTCTGCTGACGGTCCTCGCCCCTGGCGAGGTTGGCGAAGTTCGTCGTCGCTCGGGTGCTCTCTGACGGCGAGTAGTCCTCGTCGAATCGAGTCGTGGTGATGCTGAATGAGAACCCAGGTGTCATGGACGTCCAATTCGGTGGGTGTTCGGCCGGTTGCGGTCGCTTGCATGTCTGTGATCCATCCTGCCCGTCCCCGGCAGTCATCGGGTAACTCGAGGGAACTATGGATTCCTATAGCCTTGAACTATGTCTCGAGGTCTGAAGAACATCACGCTGCTGCAACTCCAGTACTTCATCGAGGTCGCGTCGGAGGGGTCGATCACCGCCGCCGCCGATCTCCTCTATGTCTCCCAGCCGACCATGTCTGCTGCGATGAAGGACCTGGAGACTCGCGTGGATCGCGCTCTGCTCGTTCGGTCCGCCCGCGGGGTGACTTTGACTGACGACGGTGTGGAGTTCCTCGGCTATGCCCGGCAGGTCGTCGAGCAGGTGGAACTCCTCGAACAGCACTATCTAGGGCGACCACCGTCACGGCGTCTGCTCGGAGTCTCGGCGCAGCACTACTCGTTCGTCGTCGATGCTTTCGTTCGGATGGTCAAGGCCAGCGATGCTGCCGAGTACGAGTTCTCACTGCGAGAGACACGTACCTGGGACATCATCGAAGACGTTCGCACGCTCCGCAGTGAGCTCGGCATCCTCTACCGCAACGACTTCAACAGGAAGGTCATCGACAAACTGCTGCGAGATTCCGGACTTGCGTTCCACCCGCTCTTCCTCGCCTCCCCACACATCTTCATCTCTCGTACGAACCCGCTTGCCTCCCGCCACCGCGTCACCTTGGACGATCTTGCCGCCCTGCCGCGGCTCACTTTCGACCAGGGTGCGAATAACTCGTTCTCCTTTGCCGAGGAGATTCTCTCCACCCTGTCGAGCAAGCAGGAGATCCGGGTCTCTGACCGTGCGACCATCTTCAACCTGATGATCGGACTCGACGGCTACACCATCTCGACGGGCATCATCAGCGACGATCTCGATCCGGCCATCGTCGCGATTCCACTTGAGGTCGAGGAACGCATCGAGATCGGCTGGATCGATCATTCCGGGATCCCTCTGACCGAACAGGCGCAACGCTACCTCGACGAAGTTCGGGCCGTCGTCGGCGGTTTCGGCATTGCGCTGCTCGATCAGGCGTGACCGAGGACAGCGCCGAGGCGGTTCCCTCGACCCACGAGGCCGTCAGATCGTCAGCGCTCCCGCAGCAAAGGCCGCTTCAGTTCTCGTGTGAATATGGAAGATGTGACCGACAATGATGCGGGGGAACGCCCGATCGCCATCTCTGAACGCTCCGGCGTGCTCTACCCGGATTGACTGGCACGGTACGCGGCGAGCCGGACTGAACCGGGCCACGCCGTTTCAGCGGCAGTCGATCAATACTGGCACGTCTCAAGGGCGCTGGATGAAGCCGAGCAGCTGGACCAGCAAATCATCACCTTCCCGCAGTGACCTCATCCCCGAACGCGTAGCCGACGCCACTGTCCCGCTCGCAAGCAAACTCGATGCGATGTGAAATCCGGAGAGATCCTTGCTTGAGATCGTCAAACAGATGCTCGTGAACCGAAGACCGGCTCGTGTTGAACGGAATCGCGAACATGCGGGGGATCGTGGCAGTCATCGCAGCTGCTGAGTGGTGGCAGGCCGACGGCTCGCTTCGCCCCTCGCTTGAAGACCGCCTCGAGTCGATCGCGACCGCCGAACCGCATTCTTGCTCGATGACCTCTGCAGATCGTTCAGGGTGTCCGACTAGCCTCGCAGCATCGATGAGGCTGGCTACGATCCCGGATTTCCTGCAGGACTTGATTGCGATCCCATGGCTGTGGACGCAGGTCGATTCATCAAGGTCATGAGAATCTGCCTGCGTTAGAGTGACCCCTGGCGTCAGCAGGTGACCGCCACGATGAGATCTGCTGCAGAGGGAATCTCAACCCGAAAGATCGGAAGGCGAGGACCGACGATGACAGCCAGCAAAAGTTCGTCACAGCCCGCGGTGCCCCAGCGCGTGGCCAATACAATTCGGGCAACGGGCCTCATCCTCGCGCTCTTGCTCGGTGCGATCGTCGCGGTCATCGGCCTGGCATCGCTCATCCCCGGGCTTGGCCCAGTCAGTTCCGCTGCGGCTCGGTTTGCGCCGACGATTGCGCCGATAGCGACTGTGATCGGAGCGATTGTGCTCGGGTTCGGAATCGATTGGCTGCGTCGAGGCCATCGACGGACCGGAGCTGCAGTGACAGGATTCGGAGCGGTGAGCACGATCGCGAATCTGGCTGTCGGCATAGTGCTCCTCGTTGCCATCACCTCGGCCGGTGGTTCGGTGAACCTGTTCACTGCGACGTTCGGACTCTCGGCGATCGACTCGGCATCGCCTGATCGCAAGGAAGTGTACGACAAATCCAGCTCAGGCGATGACCTCTCCGTATCGATCTACGAACCCGAGAGAGCGAAGGGTTCAGCTCCCACGATCATGTACGTCCACGGAGGTGGTTGGATCGCCGGCGAACCGAACGCAGCGAGTTCAGAGCTTCGTGAACTCGCTGATCACGGTTATCTGGTCGTCTCGGTCGAATACGAACTCGCCACCCTGGACAACGCGACCTGGCAGAGCGCACCTTCGCAGGTGGCATGTGCAGCAAGCTGGATTCAGGCCCATGCAGCGTCACTCGGCGCGGACATTGACCGCTTGGCGTTCTGGGGCGAGAGTTCGGGCAGCAACATGGTCGCCAACACCGCCGGTGCCGCAGCGCAAGGCGACGCCGAGTCGTCCTGCGGTGGGAAGGTTCCGGTTCCGGCAGCGGTCATTGCCGACTACCCCGCGTTCGACGTGACGGGCCTCTACGAGAACGCTCCCACCGGGCCAGGCGCGGGATCCGGCACGCGCCTGTTCGCGACCAGCTACACGGGTGGCACACCAGAGGAATATCCGGAACGCTACGCAGCGGCCGATTCCGTCACGCATCTGAAAGCACCCGCGCCGCCGATGCTCATGATGACAGCGATGCGCGATGACGTGATCACCCCAACCGACCAGCTCTCATGGGCCGAATCGGCCCGAAGCCGCGGAGTCGACGTCACGACCGTGAAAGTTCCCCTCGCCAATCATGCGTACACGCAGAAGGCGAAGAACTCAATCGGCAGCCAGGGACACCTGAGCATCGCAGAGGCCTACTTATCCGAGCAACTTCGCTAGCCACACGTCTGTTGTGGATCTCGGCTGTCCTGGCGGGAGGCGTCGATGCAGGTATTGTGGAAATCGGCAGCACGTACGGTGGCCAGCACTTCCAGGTACCTAAGCCTGAATCATTGCGGAGAGCTCCGGGTCGGTCCGGAACATGTCCAAATGGGGTGTGGCGCATTCTTGCGCCGTCTTCAACTGCCGGTGCGAGACACCGGCCGACGTAAGGACATGAGATGACGACCAAAGACGAGAAGAACCTGTCCCAGGTGACCGTCAAGATCGCGAAGATGGACGAACCGGAACGATCGCTCATGCAGCGAGCGCACGAGATCATCGTGACCGTCGCCCCCAGTCTCAAGCCGCGGATCTGGTACGGCATGCCTGCCTATGCTCTGTCCGCGAGCACTCCTGCACTGGTGACACTGCGCAATGACGACCGGGTCAACCTGGCCCTCACGGAAAAGGTCGAACTCACCCCAGCCGGTGGTTCCGACGGATCGCTGATGCCCGCCGCATGGTACTTCGAGACCATCGACGAGGTCGCCGAGAAGCGCATCGCCGAGATCGTCAGGACGGTAACCTCCTGACGGTGACAACCGCCGGGGCTGAGCCCGCAGACGACACTGCGTGCGCCGTCTGTGTCCGGGGCTCAGCCCCGCGGTCGGCTCCGAGAATCTGACCTCCGATTGGCTATGGTGGTGCTTGAGGGGGAAAAGCAGTCCAATCTGCTATAAGAGGGAGGAGTGATCGACATGAGTTTCTCCGTCTACCTGTCCGGTGAGATCCACACCGAGTGGCGCGAGGAGATCAACGGCGGCACTCGGCACACCCTATGTGACCCTCGACGATGCCGACATCGTGCACCCGCTCAAAGCAGTCGATGCCGAGGCCGAAGCCTGGTGCCAATCGACCGAGGAGCAAAAACGGTCGTTCGCGGCCTCAGGCGCTGCGCGTCGTGACGCTACGGCAGGGGATGATCACCCTTGATCTTGAAGAAGGATCCACGGATCTCTCCGGCGAGCTTCGACTTCTGACGGGCGAACTTGAACGCCGATAATTCGGGAGGCACCTCCATGCCCTCCGAAAGTTTGAAACCGACAGCCCGCTTGCCATCGTCTGCTCGTGTCCATAGGACATTGACTGCGAGCCCGGACTCATAGAAGACGTGCACCCAATAGATGCCGTCGACATCATTGATGCTGACTTCGAGAGCCGGCGAGGTCGGTGCGATCTCACGCTCGGAGGCAAGGATCTCCTCCACCCAGTCCAGGGCCTCTTGCGCCTCAGCCGCCGGGGCCACGGCGAACGTGTGTTTGTACTTGTTGGAGAAGTACCGCGCCTCGTTGGCGCGCAGACCGGCGAGCGCCTCTGCGACGGGGGAGGATTCGAGTCCCTCGGCGGAGACATCGGTGAATGAAACTGGTTCGATGGGCATGGGCTAAGGATATGCCCGATCGCACATGCGACTACGATGGCACCAATCATCCCGCTCTCCGGGTGCGTCGAAGGAGGAGTGCATGCACAGCAGTTCCGATGTCCGACCCTTCACCCCGTCACGACACTGGCGCGAGGACTGGCCGTACGACGAGGAGACCGTGGTTCAGGCCAGAGCCTCGGTCACTGGTACCGCGGCGGATCGTGCGGTGAACTCCTTCCACGCATCCCTCACAGCAGTGCCTGACGCTGAAGTCGCTGACGGCACGAGCGTTCACTATTGGGGCGGTTACACCGCGGAGACGTCGAAGGCGGCCGACGGAGACGGGTGGCAGATCCTGCTGAAATCGGCGGGCGAAGACGGAATCGGTTCCGTCATGGGGGCGACCGAAGACCTCGTCGAGGCCTTGCGCGCGGGAGCGGGAGACGTGCGACTCACGTGGCATGAGATGGCCGCAACCCGGGCAGACGGGACCTGAGCCGATGACTTCGTCAGAGACCGCCAGGAATGGCACAGCGAACCGATCACCCGCGCCGGACTGGCCGCGAGCTGTGCCGTTGTCCACCCAGCGTCTCCGCCTCGAACCGCTGACCCCCGACCATGCCGAGGAGATGGTCGAGACCCTGTCCGCGACGGAACTCTACGAGTTCATCGGAGGGACCCCACCGACGCTGCCAGAACTGCAGCGCCTGTACTCTCTGCAGGCGGCCGGCCGGGCACCGTCCGGTGACGCAGGCTGGCTGAACTGGATCGTCCGCGACAAGGTGAAGACAAACACCGTTGGATACGTCCAAGCCACGCTGACCACTGATGAGGGGCGGTACCAGGCCGACATCGCCTGGGTCATCGCCCCCGACCGACAGCGGCAGGGATTGGCCACCGAGGCGGCTGTTGCCATGGTCGAATGGTTGGGCGAACGCGCGGTGACCGATCTCCGGGCGGCAATCCATCCCGGCAACGTGGCGTCGAATCGCGTCGCCGAGCGACTGGGGCTGCACCCGAGCGACGACTTCGACGACGGTGAGATCATCTGGCGCACTGATGACAGGACCTGAGAATGACCATGCGAGAACCGTCCGTGACCGACCTGCCCGATATCATCGATACCGTCGCGACCTGGCAGGCGGAAGGCCAGCCTGTGCAGGTCCATCCGGGCGACCTCGGGTGGTACCAGCGCTTCGGCGCCGCCGCGCTCGACTCCGCCCTGCGAATTTGGGTTCTAGACGATGAGATCGTCGCCGTCGGATTCCTCGACGAATCCGAACTCATCCGCATGGCCGTTTCGCCTTTCCACGCCCATGAGGCGCATCCTCGCCGAGGCGGGATGGACGACCGACGAACCGTGGACTCAGCTGCGTCGGGAGTTGGCAGACCCGGTCCCTCCCGTACCTCTGCGATTCGACGTCGTGACCCCCGACCGCGTCGAGGACCGCATCGGCGTGGAAGCCGCAGCCTTCCCCGGATCTTCACTGACCCTCAAGCGGTGGGCTGCGATGGCAGACGGGTACGCTTACCGGCAGGCTCGGTGCCTCGTCGGCTACACCGAAACCGGGGACGCGGCAGAGGCGACGACCGTTTGGTCGGCCGGTCGGGGACGCCCGGGTCTCATCGAACCACTTGGGGTCGACAGCGCCCACCGCGGACACGGCTTCGGCGTCGCGATGGCACAGGCAGCGGCCTCGACGTTGCGGGCGATGGGAGCCTCGAGTGTCACGGTCGCCACACCCTCATCGAATACCGCCGCCGTGGCGACCTATCGTGCGGCCGGGATGGACAGCCTCGGCGAGGTCACGGACTTCCGCCGTCCCTGACCGAGCCGACGGCAGACAGGGCGGTCAGGCCTCGGCGCCGGCGATGAAAGCCGCCTGAGCGACATGCTGGATGGCATCGTCGACGATCGAGACCATCCGCACCCCGCGGGTGACTGCGGGCGTCCAGTTCTCATCGATGACTTCGCCGAGGTCGGCCTCGGACAGTGTGGCGGCATAGTCGGTGAACGCGTTCAGCACCGCCTTGAGGTAGTTAACGAGAAGCTGCTGATCGTCGACCCTGATCTGCGCGGCCTCCTCGGGAGTGTGCCCGAGGCCGAAGCCGTCACCGGGCTGGCCGAGGTCGAACCGCTCCCGGAAGTCCTCCCACTGCTGCGGGCGACCGGTGAGGTCGGACAGTTGGACGTCGATCTCCCGGCCGCTGTGCCACAGCAGCCATGCCACCGAATTCGGATGACCGCCGAGGTGGTCGTTGAGCTGATCGGCGGACAGTCGGGGGAGGGCGGTGGCCGCCTGCAGGGGACGCTGTGCCAGGTCGGTGAGGAGTTCGATGCTGTTCATGTCGCCCATTCTGCTCTTCGACATCGGTCCTGTCACGGAAACCGGCCCTGTCACGACATGTCAGTCCGGGCGTGGTCGGCGACGGTTGCGTTTGATCTCGGATCTGCGCTGTTCCGTCCGGACTCGGCGGCGACGGGAGTTACGCGAGGGCTTCGACGCTCGCCTGGGAGTCGGCGGTGCCAGGGCCTCCCGCAGCAGTCGTGCCAGTCGGACTCTCGCGTCCTGCCGGTTCTTCACCTGAGATCGCTGCGACTCGGAGGTCACCGTGAGCACGGTGCCGGTCAGCCTCGGTGCCAGGAAACTCAGCACCCGATCGCGCTGGGTCTCAGTGAGGAAGGACGCGCTCGCCAGATCCAGGCTCAGCTGCACCCGAGAGTCGGCAGTGTTGACATGCTGCCCGCCCGGGCCCGAGGAACGGGAGAACTGTTCGCTCAGTTCGCCGGCGGGAATGACCAGGCCGGTCGGAATTCCTGGTCCTGCGGGAACACGCACATCACCGTTCATCTCAGTTCGGCTCCGAGCCGCCTTCGCGACTCTCACCTGCGACGTCCTCTTCGCGCAGCCTCGGCGTGATCTGCAGGTGCGGCCGAATACCGTGCTTGTCGGCATAGAATCCGCGGATGCGGTCCATGTCCGCAGAGATGTCTCCGGTCATCTCGATGGTCGGACCCAGTCCTGTCGTCCGGGTCGCGGTGTCGAGGTATCCCATGGTCACCGGCATTCCGGTGTGCACGGCGATGCGGTGGAAGCCGGATTTCCAGTGTGTGTGTCCGCCGCGGGTGCCGTCGGGGGTGATGACGAGGCCGAAGACCTCGCCGGCGCGGACACGATCGATCACCTCGGCGACGATGCGGCTGGGGTCGGATCGATCGACGGGGATTCCGCCGAGGCTGCGCATGATCGGGCCCCGCCACCCTGTGAACAGGGAATCCTTGCCCAGCCAGTGCACCTCGACACGGAGGCTCCACGCGATGGCGAGCATGATGGCGAAGTCCCAATTGGATGTGTGGGGCGCTCCGACGAGCACGGTCGGACGGTTCGGGGCAGGCTCGGTGACGAGTCTCCACCGGCTGAAGGTCCAGAAGGCGCGGGCGATGAGGCGTCGGATCATGAACTCAACGGTAGAGCACCGCAGTGAGTGAACCTACTGGCGTCCCTGTGTGTGAACAGTGAAGCGTGCATGTGCGGCCACCAGAATCGGATGGAGGCGGCGGTGGTTGAGGACGAATCCGCTGCGGACCACGATACGGGGATTGAGCCCGCGACCGCGCAGTCGCCGGGTTGCCTCCTCGGTGAGGATGTAGGCGAGCACCTTCGGCCCTCGGGAGACGGCACGTTCGAACACGACCTCCGAGATGTCGTGCCACGGCAGAAGGGTTCCGGGCAGGACTCTCCCGTGTCTGGCGAGGGCGACGCCCGCGGGGGAGAGGACGAGTGCCTCACGGCGGCGCAGCCGCAGCACCACGCCGATCGGAGCCACGACGAGGCAGCCGATGATGCCGACGACGAAGGCCCACATGCGCAGATTGGCGATGATGAGCCACCAGCTGCGACCCTCGCTGATCGTGCCGGCGGTGATCCAGATGAAGGCGACGAGCAGCCCGAATCCGATGATGAGCGCGAGGAACAGGGTGAGGACGATGTGTCGGGTCGACGAGGGGATGAACACGGATTGTCCGCGCTCCAATCGGCGCATCACGGCTGCGGGTGAGAGGTCCTCGGGCATAGGCATCAGAGTACCGGGCACCATGATCGACGTGATCATTCGGACACAATCCCATCGGCCCGGGATCGCCGCGCGAGCGTGGACGGTAGGCTCAGTTCCATGGGTTTCAGCGCCAATATCATCATCGCCGATACGACACTGACCGACTCCGACCTCGCCGGGATCGACCTGCACCCGACAGAGGAAGATCTGACCGCCGAGGCGGTCCTGCTGACCCCGTCCGAAGACCGTGCCTGCGTGGTCAGGACTGATGGTCGCACGATCATCATCGACGGCTCCGATGCGCTCGCCGAGGCGATCGACGAGGAGGGGATCACCCTGCCTGGACGGATCGTGTCTGCGGCTGCCGTGTGCCGAGACTGATGAGGACGAGAGCGCTGACGGCGCAGTCGATGGAGACAGCACAGTCGCCGGAACTGTCGAGATCGACGGCGACCTGCTCATCCAACGGCTTCCCGTGGTGGCAGGAATGGATGCGCACACCGACCTCTTCGCCCTCACCGGCACCGCGTACACGCGAGCCTCGGCCGGTCCGACCGCCAGCGCTGGGGCACCGGCAGAAGGCGCCGAGCCTGCTCGGAAGGGGCTCTTCTCACGGCTCTTCGGGCGGTGATCACCGAGTCTGCGATCTCGGTTGGAGTCCGACGGGAATAATCGCAGCAGCCTGATCGCTGTGCGAAGTACGACCATCACCAACAGCAGAGGAAGATATGTCTGATTCAGCTCGTGTTGTCATTCTCGGCGGCCATGGGAAGATCGCCCTCCTGGCCGCACCCAAGCTCAACGCCGCCGGCTTCACGGTGGACTCCGTGATCCGCAATCCCGACCAGTCGGCCGATGTCGAAGCCGCACAGGCCAACCCGGTCGTCCTCGACATCGAAACCGCCGACACGCAGGCGCTCGCCGACCTGTTCTCCGGAGCCGAAGCGGTCGTCTTCTCCGCCGGTGCCGGCGGAGGCAGCCCGGAACGGACGAAGGCCGTCGACCTCGACGCCGCCAAGCGCTCCGTCGACGCCGCCGAACAGGCCGGAGTCAAGCGTTTCGTTCTGGTCTCCTACGCCAGCGCCTCCGTCGACTCCGACCGTGTTGACCCGGAGAGCTCCTTCTACCCCTACGTGCAGGCCAAGCATGGAGCCGATGAGCATCTGCGCGCCAGCTCGCTCGACTACACGATCCTCGGCCCCGGCGGACTCACCCTCGAACCCTCGACCGGCCAGGTGCTCATCGCCGATGCTGCCGGTGACCTCGACGGACAGAAGCCGGCCGACGATGTGCGCGTGACGTCACGCGAACTCGTCGCCGATGTCGTCACCCACGTCGTCTCTGAATCGGCGGCGGTGCGTGAGACCGTGAACTTCTACGACGGTCAGACCCCCATCGCCGAGGCGATCCGCTGACCTCAATCGCCATGCGGGCTCGAATGCCCGCAGGTTTGAAGGGTCACCAACCCGATGGCTCGTCGCTCAGTAAGGAGCGACGGGCCATCGGTCTGTGACGCCGGCGACGATCGGCCGGCAGGGATCTCGGGAGGCTCAGCCTCGGCGATTCCACAGTTGGTGGGTCAGTCCGCTCGCGGTGGTCAAGGATTCGATCGCGAAATCCTTCTCCACTCCATCGAGGCCCTCCCACAGTGAGACACCCCGGCCGAGGGCGACCGGCACGATGACGATGTGGAGGAAATCGATCAGACCGGCGGAGAGAAACTGCCTGACCGTCGACGGTCCGCCGCCGATGCGGACATTGAGGCCGTCGGCCGCTGCGGTCGCCTCGGCGAGAGCCTCGGCGGGGGAGGCGTCGATGAACTGGAAGCTCGTGCCGTTGTCGAACTCCATCGGCTCACGCGGATGGTGGGTGAGGACGAAGCACGGGGTTCGGAACGGCGGTTCCTCACCCCACCAGCCGCGCCACCCGTCATCGGGCCACGGCCCAGACTGCGGTCCGAACTTCTTTCGCCCCATGATCTCGGCACCGTTGCCCTGACCTCACATGGCGAACAGCGCGCGGTCGGCTGTGATGGGGCCGTCGACGGTGTGAACGCCCTTGATCCCTTGGCCGTCGAAGTAGGAGAACAGTGCCTGTGCCTCCCCGATCGGCTGATCGAGCGTGACGAACTCTCCGGCGGCGAAGCCGTCGAGTGAGACGAAGAGATTGTTGACACATGCTTTGGCCATGAGCACTCCAGTGTGGTGGTTCGGCTGATGTCGGCTGTCGGATGAACGGCGTCGGTTCCCGCGAAGTGGACCAAGTGTAAGATAAAGTAGTTTCAGAATGCAATCACTGGGGGTGGATCGATGCCTGCACAGCCGCGCTCGGGATGTGCGATCAATGCCGCTGTCGAGGTCCTCGGCGACAATTGGTCGCTCATCGTCCTCCGCGATATCATCTTCGGCAATCGTCGGCACTTCCGCGAGCTGCTCACCGGCAATAATGAGGGCATAGCCTCGAATATGCTCGCCAGTCGTCTGAAGAAGCTCATTGACGAAGGGCTGCTGACAAGGGCGGATGCTGCACGCGGGCAGCGAGCCGAGTACTCCCTCACCGAGGCTGGAATCCAGACTCTGCCGGTCATGGTCGCTCTCGGGACCTGGGGGATGACCCACCGGGAGACCTCGCGGGAGTTGACGATCCGCTCCCGCCTCATGGCAGGCGATCCGCAGCTCGTGGACGGTCTCATGGATGAACTCCGGGAGACCCACCTCGGCGTGCCTCGCCCGAACCCAGATGCTCCGCGTTCCTCGCAGCGATTGCAGGCCGCGTACGAGGCGGAGATCGCCGACAGGTGAACCGCGTTGCGGCCGACGTTGAAGACTCCATGCGCCTTTGGCTGCGATGGCAATGGTTTTCGGCATCGGCGGAGCCTTGCAGATCGTGCTGTCAAAGGAGAGGTAACGTGCGCTGGCCCCGTTTGACGGCTGAGTTGGATAACGCTCTTGTCCTCGAGGCTGAAGTGTGCTTCCATGGAATAAGTGATTGCAATCTGCAATCACTCGATGTCAAGACTGATCCCGAAGGAGCGATCATGTTCACAGGACTCATGGCCAATATCGTTGTCACCGGCGAAGAGGAAGCGACCGAATGGTATTCCCGACTCTTCGAAAGGGAACCGGATGACAAGCCGATGGCGGGGCTGGCGCAATGGTGCTTCGACGAGAAGTTCGGCATCCAGATCTGGGAAGACCCGCAGCGAGCCGGAGGCTCCAACGTGGTCATCGACGTGGACGATCTCGACACAATGGCCGAGCATCTGCGAGCGGTCGGAATCGACCACGACGAACCGAGTCCCGGTGGCGGACAGCGCATCCTCCCGGTCAGCGACCCGGATGGAAATCAGGTGGTGTTCTTCGGTGAGTGAGCCCACCTCGGACTCGCCCGGCCCGTCGTTCCTCTCGGATCCGCCCGGCCCGATCACCGCCACGATCAGCCTCGGCGCCGACATCGACCACCCGACCTCAGTGGTGTGGGAGGCCTTCGCCGAGGTCGACCAGCGAGTGCGATGGGGTGTTCCTGCGGGAGAGGAGATGATCTGCGATGAGGACGAATTCCGGCCGGGAGGATCGATTCGTGCCCGCTGTGGAACGCCGGGAGCACTGGAATTCGACTCCGCGGGACAGTACTGCGCAGTCGAAGATGAACGCTGGCTCGTGACCACCGAGACGCTGAGCCGCGACGGTCAGATCCTGTCGACCGCGATCATCACCTGGACCTTCGCGGCCACCTCGAGCGGCACCCGAGTCGACCTCATCGACCAGGTCGTCTCCTTCGTCGGCCAGGGAATGATCGACGGCCACCGCAATGGCCACGAGATCTGCCTGCGCCAGCTCGGCGCATACCTCAGTTCGTGAGGTCCTCGGCCCAGGGCAGATCGGCGCCCTCGCGCCCGACCGTGATCGCGGCAAGCCGCACGGCCCGTTCGGCCAGGCGGGTGAGTGCGGATTCTCCGAGGGTGCTCACCTCGGTTGCGTTCGCGTGCAGTTCGTGGATGAGCGAGACCATGAACGTATCCCCGGCCCCGATCGTGTCCCGCACATCGACCCGGACCGCATCGACCTCCGCCCGCGCCGAGGCGGTCGCCACGATTGCCCCATCTCCACCGCGTGTCATCGCCGCCATCCCCGCACCGAGGTCGAGGATGCGGTCCATCTGAGCGGTTTCGTCGAGTTCGGGGTAGAGCCAATC
Source organism: Brevibacterium atlanticum (assembly GCF_011617245.1). Taxonomy (NCBI): domain Bacteria; kingdom Bacillati; phylum Actinomycetota; class Actinomycetes; order Micrococcales; family Brevibacteriaceae; genus Brevibacterium; species Brevibacterium atlanticum. Next base: position 1,722,051 of record NZ_CP050152.1, read on the forward strand.
GGCATCGGCATCGCTGAGCTTGACGACATCGACCCGGGCTGCCAACTCCTCGAACCGGTGCAGTGCCTCGGTGTGAGTGCCGATGATCGAGGGTCGAATGTTCGGGTCGAAGGTGACGAGAGGAGATCGGGGTGCCGCTCCTGTCGCCGAGGCGGCCCGCTCGAGCAGCCGATCCACCGCGGCCGCGCCGGGCTGGAGGAACGCGGCGATCGACCCGAAATGCAGCACCGAACGCTCATCGTCTGCGACCAGCGAGTCGTCGGGATCCCATCGCAGTCGGAAGTCGTAGTCGGCGGAGCCGTCTGCGGCCAGTCGCGCGAGTGCCGTCGATGTGGCGCCGGTCGGGCGGGTGAGAACGTCGACCCGCGATTCCCGCAGATGCGCGAGGAGGAATCCGCCGTGGAAATCATCGCCGACGTCGGTGAGGAACTCGACCTCATCGCCGAGGCGGCCCAATCCAAGAGCGACATTCGCCGGGGCCCCGCCCGGGGAGTACCGATCACGGTGTCCGGCGGTGCTGACGATGTCGATGAGTGACTCACCGATGACGAGAATGCCCATGCCTGCGATTCTACGATGAGCAACGACCGGCAGTGTGACCTGCAGCAATAGGACAGCAATCGAGGATCCGACATGATAGAGGCAATTTCGTGTCAGTGGCGCCTGGCAGTGTGTGGCCATGGACAAGAACACGATTGACACAGACATCAGAACGATCATCGACACGGCCTCGGACCGCATCCTCGCTCCACGACCCGGCGAATGCCTGGTCTGCTACGTGCACCGCCAACTCAGCGAATTCGGCTGCAACGGCACTCGCCGTTTCGCGCTGACCTTCCGGGACCAGACGGCACCCAGGGCAACGGCCCTGCTCGATCGTCTCAGCAGCCTCGGCGCATGCTGCTGTGATGGGCAGATCATCCTCGACGCTTTCACCCTCGGGCCTCATCCGTGGATTCTCGACCCCGGCCCGTTCGCCGAAGCCCTCGGCACTCCGATCAGAATCGTCGACGTCGATGAGAACATGAGAATCGAGGACATCGATGAGACGCAGATGACGGTGAAATATCTGTGCTGCAAGATCGTGCGCCGCGGTTCGACTCAGCCCTGCGGCAACTGGGTACGACAGTCAGGACGGGACTGAGTTCGGGCGCGCATACGCTCGGCCCTCGGGCACAATGGAGACCATGGCCGACACTCTTCCGCTCTTCCTCGACTGCGATCCGGGGATCGACGACGCAATTGCACTCGCCTATCTGTGCTGCCAGGCTGACGTCAATGTCGTCGGCATCGCAGCCTCCGGCGGAAATGTTCCGACCGCACAGGTGGCAGCGAATACTCGCGGATGGCTGGAGTTGGCCGGACGCAACGACATCCCGATCCACGTCGGACACGCACTGCCGCTGATCCGGCACGACAAGGAGACGACACCGGCCGAAGCTCTTGAATATGCCGACCTCACACACGGCGACACCGGCGCCGGGTACGCGGTCCTGCCGAAACCGAGCGGACATGCACACCCCGTCTCGGCGGCCCAAGCGTGGGTCGATGCGGCCCATGCCCACCCCGGCCAGCTTATCGGGGTCGTCATCGGCCCGACGACGAATCTTGCGCTCGCCCTCGAGATCGAACCTGCGCTGCCGCGACTGCTCAAACGGCTCTTCATCATGGGAGGCGCCTTCAACTATCGCGGCAACACCCATCCGACGACCGAGTGGAACGTCACCTTCGACCCGGAATCCACGGCCCGGGTGCTCGCGGCTTTCGGCAAGGCACACGCGCACGGCCAGCTCGCCCATTTGCCGGTCATCGCGCCGATCGAAGCCACCGAGGCCGTCGAGATGACGCCTGACCGAGTCAGCGACATCCTCGGCGGGGCAACGGACACCGATGCTGCTTGGCAGCGGATGCTCACCCAGCTGGCCGCGGCGCTGCGGTTCTACTTCGAATTCCACGCATCCGACGGACTCGGTTATCTCGCTCACATCCACGATCCCTTCGTCCTCGCCTGCGCTCTCACCTGGGCACGGCAGAACACCACGTCCGCAGTCTGGCCGGCGCCGACGGATCCCGCCACCGGAGGGGAGGCCACGGTCGACGACGACCCGGTGACCGCCTCGGCGCCGGTGAGGGGAACGCACGGCACGCTGCCCTGGGCACGGACTCTGTTCGCACCCGTCGACGTCGAACTCACGGGTACACTCACACGAGGCGAAACCGTCGCCGACTGGCTCGGTCGGTGGGATCGACCCGTCAACGCCGAGATCATCCGAACGGTCGACGCCCGGGCCTTCTTAGACCACCTCAGCTCCACACTGATGAAAGGACCATCCTCGTGACTGCACCCTCCCCACAGCCTGGGCAGGGGCCGACCACCTCCTCGGTCGGTCCCGGACAAAGTCGCAGAACCGCACTTCCCCTGACTCTGACGCTGCTCGGAACCCTCGTCGTCATCGGCACCTACCTTTCGGTGCTCCTGACGCAACCTGCCAACCTCGGCATCGATCTCGGCCACACCACCCTGTGGGTGATGCTCGGCTACCTGCTCGGCGGAATCCTCCTGGCCGCCGGCACCCTTCCGCTCATTCCTCGCCGCGTCCTCGCGCTCATCCCCGTCGCCATCGCACTGAACATCATCATCGGGCAGATCATCGGCAACTACACTCCGGTCCCGCTCTACCTCGACTCCATCGGCACTGTGATGATCGGCGTCCTCGCCGGTCCCGCTGCCGGTGCGTTCACCGGGATCATCTCGAATCTCATCTGGGGAGTCACGCTGAGCCCCAGCGTCATCGCCTTCAGCTCCGGGGCAGCCTTCATCGGCGCCGCCGCCGGGTGGGCCGCCCGTCTCGGCGTCTTCCGTACACCCTGGACCGCTGTCATCGTCGGCGCGGTCGCCGGAGTCCCCGCCGGAGCCATCGGAGCCCCGGTCGCCGCATATGTGTTCGGCGGCGGGCTCGGTGCCGGAACCGGGGGAGTCGTGGCGATCCTCCAGGCCGCGGGAGTCGAGATGTTCAACGCAACCTTCGCACAGAGCATGTTCTCCGACATCGTCGACAAGGCGCTCATCTTCGCTCTGGCCTACGTCGTCATTCGGTCCCTGCCCAAACGCATCATCGGACGCTACCCGTTCGCTGCATACAGCCGCCCGAAAGCAGTGCGAACAGGTTCGACGCCGCAGTCGGGTGCGCCGGTCGAGTCGGCTCCTACGGCGGAATGATCACCACCGGCACCGAGCCCGGGACGACCGGAGACGCCACCGGGCGCTCCGGGGCCGACCGGGTCGAACGTGAGCACGGGGCGGGCGACGACACTGCCGGCCGAGAGGGGCATCGGCTGCACCCGGCGACCGAGATCGTCATCCTCTCTGCCGGTCTGCTGCTCGTCTTCGGCATCCCCTCGCCCGTGGTGCCCATCGCCGTCATCGTCGCCACAGTGCTCGCGGTCGCCTCCTCACCAGCGGTGCGGCTGCGGTCGTGGGCACTCGGCGTCGGCGTGCTGTGTCTGCCGACGCTGCTCGTGCTCATCATCGTGCAGGGACTGTTCTATCCCGGCGCGAACGCACATGTCCTCTGGGTGGCCGGACCCGCACACTTGAGCGTCGAAGGACTGAGCATCGCCGTCCAGATCTGGCTGCGCGTGACCGCACTCATCGGACTGTGCGCCCTCTTCGGGCTCGGCACTGACTCCGCCCGACTCTTCGACGGACTGCGCAGACTCCGACTGCCCGACAGCATCGCCTACGTATGCGCCTCCGCGATCGGACTCATCCCCCTCATCGGTACTCGGACCCGCAACGTCATCGAGGCCCGCAGGGCACGAGGCTGGGCGACGGGACGCTGGCGGGTGAGGATGCGGCTGATGCCGGGCATCGTCACCGGCCTGTTCACCTCGATGCTCATCGAGGTCGAACAGCGCCATGAGGTGCTCGAACAGAGCGGCTTGGGAACGCAGGGCCGAACCGTCGAACTGCATGACCACCACGACAGTCGCAGGCAGGGACTGTTCCGGCTCCTCATCCCCGTCCTCGTGGTCGGACTCATCGCGTGCTCGGTGGCCGGTGTGCTCCCGCTGCCGGACACCGTGCAGCTGATCGGCATCAGCTGAGATGACGACGAGCATGAAAGGCTTCGGCTTCACCTATGACGGCGAAGACGACCCAGCGCTGACTGAAGTCGATCTCGAACTGCCCGCCGGATCGATGACCGCGGTGCTCGGTCCCGTCGGCTCGGGCACATCGACCCTCAGCCGGGCACTGGCCGGTCTGCTCGAGACTCGAGGGGCGACGACTGGTCGCGTCGACGTCACCGGCACGGTCGGTTTCCTCGGGGACGATCCGGAGGCCCAGCTGAGCGGACTGACCAGCCGAGTCGACGACGAGACTCAGCTGGCGTGCCGACTGCGCGGCGTCGCTCCCGCCGACGCCGAGATCCGGGCACGCGATGTACTGGCCAGGCTTGGGATCGACGATCTGTGGAACCGGCGTCTCGATACCCTCTCCGGCGGTCAGCGCCAATTGGTGGCACTGTCGAGGATCGTGTCACTGGACCCCGATCTGCTCATCCTCGACCAGCCCTCGCAGTCGCTCGATCCCGCTATGCGTCGACGTCTGGCGGGGCTTCTGCGTGAGAACTGCGAGCGTGGAGGCTCGGTGCTCATCACCGGCCATCAGATCGACGAGCTCACCCTCGCCTGCGACGAGGTGCGCTTCCTCGGCGCGGGTGACGGTTTGGCCCAGGGCAGCGCTGACGGTGACGGGCCGGCACAATCGGCTCGAGCGCGGGGAGTCTGGGACACCCGCCCAGACCACGCGGGCCAGTCACGAGGCGCGTCGATGACGGGGAGCCGGTCGGTCGAACCTCCGCGGGCCGAACCGGTGCTGAGCGTGAGGAGCCTGAGCGTGCGACGCGCGGGCCGAACCATTCTCGACGGTGTCGACGTCGATCTGCATCGCGGCGAACTGACCACGCTCACCGGTGCCAACGGAGCGGGGAAGTCGACTCTGCTGCGCGGACTCATCGGGCTCCTCGGGCGCTCCGGAGACTGTGCGGGCACGGTCACGATGAGCCGCCTCGGCGAAGGAATCAACCTGTTGGATATGCCCGCTCACGCACGCAGCGCTCACCTCGGCTGGGTGGGGCAGGATCCGGGCATCCAGCTCTCGGCGGCGACCGTGCGGTCCGAACTCATGCATGCGTTCCCGCTGCCGCGGCACCGGCGGCGGGAACGCACACGAGTGCTCGAGGACCGTCGCCGCATCGTCGATGCGGTGCTGCACGAGGTCGATCTGGCTGCCGTCGACGAGGAACATCCGTTCGACCTCGACGGCCCCCGACGGAAGGACCTCGTCATCGCTTCGGCCCTGGTCACCGGTGCTGACGTCCTGCTGCTCGACGAACCCACGATCGGGCGTGATCAGGCGGGGATGGACCGGCTCACCGCCATCATCGATCGTGTCCTGCGCCGAGGCGGTGCCGTCCTTGCGGCGACCCACGACCAGCGGTGGGCTGCGGATTCGTCCCACCGTCGCCTGCACCTCGCCGAAGGGCGAGTTCACTCACTCTGAGGAAGACGCGTCACTGATGCGGTCGTGTGATGCAATGGGGGTGAGAACCGTCGTCGGAAGGGATCGCAATGCGCGGGCCATTGGTGCTCTTCGCCTCCTGGGCTCTCCATGATGCGGAGGAGGCGCTGACCTTTCCAACCACGGCTGACCAGCTGGCCGACCTCACTGGAATCGACTCCCTGCGGATGAGCACGAAGCAGAGTGTGGCCGCGATCGGTCTGGTGGGAGCCGCACTCGCCGTCGCAGGAATCCGAGGAGCGAGAACTCGCGGAGCGTCCCGGTTCTACCGAGCCTCCGTCGCCGGCCTCGAAGCACATGTGTTCACTCATCTGCTGTCGGCGGCGGCAGCCCGCCGATACACCTCAGGGGCGCTCACGGCACTGCCGATCATGTGGCCGGGAGCCGCCTTCGCCAGAAGCGAACTCGCTTCGCTCGGCAAGCCGCTGACCGCCTCCGACCGGCGGCTCGGTGCGCCGACGATGGGCGCGATCGCGCTCGCCGCTCACCTCATCGTCAGAATCGATTGGGCCTCTCGACTCAGACATCGAGGCTCGAGTCCGCGGTGACGGCGCCGGACCCGCGGAACCGCTGCAGACTCTGCCATACGCGCCTACGTCTCCTCCGGCCGTGCGGGCAGGCCCGGGCACTGGCGGATCTCGTGTCAGGGGCGAGACCTAGATTGAGCATATGGATGACAACCGGTACTCTTTCGACGCTCTCTACAGCGAACCGCTCGAGCGCGGCTCACTCCCGCCGTGGGACGAGCTGCTCGTCTGCGTGCGCCGGCGCCCGCAGCTCGCAGCCTTCGACGCGGCGATGCTCGCCCGATCGCGCCCGGAGGCGACCGCTGGGACTCCAGAGGCAGTCGACGGGACTGGTCAGTCGATGGTCGCCGGTATCGCGGGGCCGATGGTCTTCGCGGAGGCGGAGGACCCCGAGATTGCGGACCGTGCACCGACGTGGGACGGCCTCGATACGGTGATCGCGGATCTGCGCGGACAGGACCTGCTGCACGTGACGCTGCCGACGACGCGCAGCCCCACCGTCATGCTCACTTACCTCATCGAAGAGCTCGCGCTCGTCTTCGCCGGTCACCGCGGGGACCGTCCCGACCACAACATCGTTGCCAGCGACCTTGGGCTCGATCAGGCTCAGGTGCGCTTCGAAACGGAATGCATCACGTGGCTGATTTCCGGTCGTCTCGGTCTGAGGTCGGCGGCGGCCGGATCGCTCAAGGGCTACCTCAAGGACGGGGACCTCATGCCCCCGATCTCACGTGATCGGGTGCTGCGGACGGTCGACGCCGTCGAAGGACTTTTCGGCGGGGCCCCTGCCCTTGGGGATCAGATCAGGCAGGAGGTTCCGAGTCTGTTCTCCCTCGACGAGCCGTTGGCTGTGTGATCACCGGGGATCCGAGCACGCCCCCTGGTAATCACGGACGGATGAGAGCAGAATTCCAGCTATGTCCACCCCACCGCAGCGATGGACCGTCGCCACCGTCTACCCTGACATGTGGGTCGGTCCCGCAGACGACCCGCGAAACTCCGAGGGTCTGAGTCCCGACGGTGAGTCGGCCAAGGAGAGACTGAAATGATCAGAACCGTCCAGGTGACATTCGACTGCCGTGACCCGGAGACTGTCGCGAGATTCTGGGCGTCGGCACTCGGGTACATCATTCCGGGGCCACCCGGTGTTGAACTCGCCGATGGCGATGATCCGTTCGACGCATGGAGAAGCTTCATCGCCGACCTCGGCGTTGAACTGGGGCCAGAGGATATGCGTGCGGTCATCGAGGATCCCGGAGGGGTTGGGCCGCGACTGTTCTTCCAGGCCGTCCCCGAAGGCAAAACAGTGAAGAACCGGATCCATCTCGACGTCCGAGCTGCACCCGGTCTCGAAGGTGAGGAACGGATGGAGGCCTTGGAAGCCGAATGCGTTCGCTTGGCGCAGGCAGGAGCAAGCCGGCTGAGACGGGTCGAACCCGACCCGCCGATGGAGCACGGCTTCATCGTCATGGCCGATCCCGAAGACAACGAATTCTGCCTTGACTGACACCGGTCGCCTCATCGTCATCGCCGGACCGATGTTCTCCGGCAAGTCCGAGGAACTCATGCGTCGGGTGCGGCGGGCTACCATCGCCGGGATCACCGTCTTGGTCGTGTCCCATTCACTCGACACTCGGTCGTCGATCTCGACGATCACCTCCCACATCGGAGCGAACATCCCTGCGGTGCCGCTGTCCGACGTGGAGTCCCTCGCCGAGGCTGCCCGATCCGCAGACTACGATCTCGTCGCCATCGACGAAGCCCAGTTCTTCGGACCCGGTCTCATCCCCGCCGTCGACGAGCTCCTGCACAGAGGAGTCGACGTCATCGTCGAAGGGCTGTGTGTAACCTTCGACGGAGAACCGTTCGAACCTCTGCCGAGCCTCATGGCCGTGGCCGAAGAGGTGCTCCGACTCACCGCAGTGTGCACGATCTGCGGCCGCGACGCCGTCTTCCATCAGCGGCTGAGGGACTCGGAGAGCGGATCGGGCGCTGCAGCGGCAGCGAAGGCGGCCTCGGACGAGGACTCACCGAGTCCCGCCGCAACCGCCATCGATGCCAGCCACGTCGGTGGTCTCGACGCCTATGTCGCTCGCTGTCGCGAGCACTTCAGCCGGGGCCGCTCCACAATGTCAGCCGTCAGCAGTTCTCAGGCATAGCCAGTGCTGGGACTGTCGCCTTTTGCCTGTGGGGTGCTGGCTCTGCCCTTGCCGCGCAGGCCTTCCTGAGACTGCGCAATCGGCTTTGACCTCGCGATTCGGTTCTGATCTCACGTTTAGGCTCTGACCTGGAGGAACACTCGCCTGAAATCTCGTGTCAGTGGCGACCTCTAGTGTGGTGGGTATGGAAGCAGAGCAGGTTCCGGACGTTGTCACCGAGATTCATCGGTGGCGTCGTAGCCTGTCCGAATTGCCGCCGGCGACGACTGAGGAAGAGGCCGTTGATCGTATCACTGCGCTTGAGGAACTGAACTCGGCGAGTGCGGCGGCGCAGGCGCGTGAGACTCTGACTTTCGATATGCTTCGCCGCAATCGCGAAGCCGAGGATGGTGTGGTCAGTAGGAAGCAGGGTCGCGGTGTTGGTGCTGAGGTGGCTTTGGCGAGGAAGGTCTCGCGTTCGCGGGGTGCTGCCCTGTTGAAGTTCTCCCGTACCCTGCTGATGGATCTGCCCAAGACGTATCAGGCGATGAAGGGCGGTGACATCTCCGAAGAGAAGGCGCGGGTGGTGGCCAAGGAGTCTGACTGGTTGCCGCGGGAGAAGAAGCAGGAGCTCGATGAGCGTATGGCTGAGCGCCTGCCTGTGGTGGGTGTGAGGCGTCTGGGAAACGAGGTGCGGGCGTTGGCTCAGAAGCTCGATCAGCGGGCCGCGGTTGAGCATTTGGAGCGGTGTGTTCAGGAGCGGTCGGTGAGTGTGCGTCCTGCTCCGGGCAACATGGCTTATCTGACTGCGTTGTTGCCGATGCCGCAGGCGGTTGCTGCCTTTGCGAACCTGAAGAAGTCGGCACAAACCGTCATCGCCACCGGCGACGCTGACGGGCGGTCGCAGGGCCAGATTGCTGCTGACCTGCTGGTTGAGCGCCTGACCGGGCAGGAATCGGCTGCGGCTGTGCCGACCGAGGTTCACCTCATCATGCAGGCCAGCAGCCTGTTCGGACCAGGGGAGGAGCCAGCATGGTTCCCCGGAGTCGGTCCGATTCCGGCCAAGGCGGCGCGGGACTTCGTGGCCGAGAACGATGCCGCGGTGTTCCTGCGTCGTCTCTATACCCGGCCGGAGGATGGACAGTTGGTGCGTATGGATTCGCGCCGCAGGGAGTTCGCTGGTCTGCTTCGGCGCATGGTGGTCATCCGTGATGATGTGTGTCGTTCGCCGTGGTGTGAGGCTGCGATCAAGCAGGCTGATCACGTGGTGTCCTTCGCCGACGGTGGAGACACCGATTGGGAGAACTCGTCCGGTTTGTGTGCGGCCCGCAATTATGTGAAGGAACTTGCGGGGTGGCGCCACAACGCGACCCCGGATGGGCTTGAGGTGGTTACGCCTACGGGTCACCGGTACCGTTCGCGCACGAGACCGATCAGTGAGCCTGATCCGGGTTGGGTCCATGGTGAGATCGTCGAAGGGTCGACCGGTCCGCCGGGGGTTCCGGCGGGAACTGGTCCGCCGGACTCGGCGGGAACCAGTCCGCTGAACCCGGCGGTCGGTTCCGACCCACCATCGACCGACATACCAGCCGCTGAGGCTGGAACACCACCACCGACCGCGAAGGTCGGGGAGACGACGACACCGACGGACGAGGTCGAAGCAGCGGGTGCCGACGGCGACAATGTCGGCGACCAGCAGTGGCAGATCCACCTGCCGTGGCGCTACCTCCGCCGGGCCGAGCAACCCCCACCGTTGAGGATCGGGCGGACGACCGTCAATGTCGATGTCTATGACGCCGACTACGAGCCGCTGAGCCCGGTGGAGGAGTTGCTGCTCACTGGGATCCGGGAACATCTCGGTTCCCGATGAGCCGGGGACCGAGATGTTCCCGAGCTGACTGAGCCCACGCACACTGACGTGTCGACTCCCGGAGGACGATGAGCGTCAGTCGTCGATGCTCTCCCACACCTCACGCCAGATCCTGGCGAGGTCGGCAACCTGGTAGTGGGCGTTGAGGCCGCTGGGCTGGGGCACCACATGCAGGGCCACTGAGTTCGGCCACTCTGCGATGAGCGACGTGTCCTGCCTGCCGAACTGTGCCTTCGGCAGTGCGAAGCCGGTCCGAAACGAGGTGATGCCGGCGATCGCGACGGCGCGCGGTCGAATGTCGGCCAGCCGCTCGACGAGATGGGCGGCACCATCGCGCAGCTCCTGCCGGGACAGCTCATCCGCGCGGACAGTGGCACGTCCGACGAGGTTGGTCAGCCCGATGCCGCGGGCCAGCAGCTGCTGTTCATCGGCAGGGTCGAGTCCGCGGGAGGCATCGACGAGGTGGTCGGTGAGTCCCGCTTCGAAGAGCGATGGCCAGAATCGGTTGCCGGGACGGGCGAAGGGGGCGTTGACCGCCGCCGTCCACAGACCCGGGTTGATGCCGACGATGAGCAGCCTCAGTCCGGCAGAATCGGTGGGCAGAATATCGTCGATCGCGTTCGGATCGTCGGTGGCGAAAGCTGCGAGATCGTCCTTCGTCGGTTTGCGACCACCCAGGGGAGGCGGGCGACGTCTGCTGACATTGCTTTTCTCACTCACGTCTTTCACACTACCGTCGTACCATGAGCCACGATCATGTGACACCGCGGGCGGGCGAATCATCGCCCTTCCATTTCGACGATCGCTGGAGCGTGGACGCCGATATCGACACTGTCTGGGCGGTACTCGAACGGGTCGATGAGTGGCCGCAGTGGTGGCCGGGGCTTGCCGCGGTCGAACCCGTCGGGGACAAGGTGCGGCCGGGCAGTCGAGCGCAGGTCGTCGTGCGCACACCGATCGGGGTGCCGCTGCGGTTCACCCTCGAAGTCGAGGCCCTGACTGCTCCGAACCTCGTTGTGCTCCGTGCCCACGGTGACCTGCGCGGCGAGGGCGTGTGGACCGTGAGCGAACACGACGGGACCACCCACGTCGATTCCCTCTGGTGTGTGACCTCGACGCGGACGATGATCAGAATCCTTCGGCCCGTCGCGAGCCTCATGCATGCGATTGTGATGCGAGCCGGAGAGCGCGGTCTCGCGGCGCGACTGACCGACCCGCGTGCTCACCCATGATCGACCGCCGTTCTTGCCTGACCCGGACCCGAGGATCTCCGAAGCGGACCGATGTCAGACACGAGGTTGCCCGACTCAGTACTGATGCTTGGTCAGTTCAGCGTCAGACCTGAGCGGCCCACGCATCGATGCCGCCGGCCAGCGACCGCAGTCGCACCCCGCCCGGGGTCGTAGCGGAAAGGATTCCGACGGCCTCGGCCGAGCGAACCCCCGACTTGCAGTGGATGACGAGATCGTCCACCACACTGCCGGACTCGTTGACTTCGTCGATCACTCCACCCAACGCGTCCCACCCCTGTTCGCGGATGAGCGCCAGAGGAACATGGACGGAGCCGGGAATCGAGGACAGTTCCCGCTCCCAGTCCTCCCGCACATCGATGAGCAGCACCTGCGCTCCGGAGTCGGTCATTTCGGCCGGGTCGATCTCCTCGACCCCGGAGCCAGCACCATCGGAACCCGCACCGGACGATGCGGTCGCAGCACAGGCGGCGGCCACCTCGGCGAGGTCGGTCACCGGTGGTCGGTCCGGATCGGGGGAGAACCGCAGAGTCGAATACTCCCCGTCCAGAGCGTCGTAGCGCAGCAGCCTGCCGATGAACGGTGTGCCGATGCCGCAGATGAGCTTGATCGCCTCGGTGGCCATGGCCGCACCCACGGTCCCGCACAGCACCCCGAGCACCCCGCCCTCGGCGCAGTTGGGCACCGAATCGGCTTCCGGGATATCGGGAAACAGATCACGCAACATCGGTCCGTGACCGGGCACGAAGGTGCTGACCTGCCCGGCGAACCGGAAGATCGTGCCCCACACCAGTGGGGTGCCGGTGAGTTCGGCGGCATCATTGGACAGATACCGGGTGGCGAAGTTGTCGGCTCCGTCGATGACGATGTCGTGGGAGGCGAAGAGTTCGAGAGCATTGTCCGGGCTCAGCCGATCCGCGAGTGGGCGCACGCGCATCGTCGGGTCGAGCCGGTACAGGGCCGCGGCGGCCGAGTCCACCTTCGGCCGGGCCACGTCGGCACCGCGGTGGATGATCTGACGCTGCAGATTCGAGGATTCGACCACATCGTCATCGATGACCGTCAGCGATCCGATCCCGGCGGCCGCCAGATAGCTGAGCACCGGAGAACCGAGACCGCCGGCGCCGATGACCAGCACCGAGGCGGCCCTCAGCCGGCGTTGCCCCTCGAGTCCGATGCCCGGCAGGCTGAGGTGCCGCGCGTAGCGTTCGATCTCCTCACGGCTCAGCGCCTCGACCGGTTCGACCAGGGGAGGCAGCCCAGCGCCGGTCACTGCGCTGCGACCATTCCGTCGAAGGTCGACGAGGCCAGGGCCAGCGGCCGCTTAGGTATCCGACCCGCACCCGCGGCCAGATGCCCGGATTCCACGGCCAGCGCCATCGCTCGAGCCATCGCAGTCGCATCGTGGGCGCGGGTCACAGCCGAGGCCAGCAGCACTCCGCTGCACCCGAGCTCCATGGCCAGGGCGGCATCGGAGGCCGTGCCGACACCCGCGTCGAGGATGATCGGCACCCCTGCCCGGCTGACGATGGTCTCGATGTTGTGCGGGTTGAGGATGCCCAGACCGCTGCCGATCGGAGCACCTGCCGGCATCACGGCCGCCACGCCCGCGTCCTCGAGGCGTTTGGCCATGGCCGGGTCGTCATTCGTGTACGCGAAGACCGTGAACCCGTCGAGAACGAGTTCCTCGGCGGCACGGAAGAGCTCGACCGGATCAGGCAGCAGCGTGTCCTCATCGGCGATGACCTCGAGCTTCACCCAGTTCGTCTCGAGCGCTTCTCGGGCCAGCTGCGCGGTGAGCACGGCGTCCCGGGCCGTGTAGCATCCGGCAGTGTTGGGCAGGATGCGGATGCCCAGACGCTGCAGCAGGGTGAACACCGAATCACCGGCGGCCGCGTCGAAGCGGCGCATCGCTACGGTCGTCAGCTCGGTGCCCGAGGCTGCCAGCGCATCTTCGAGGATGCTCAGCGAGCTCGCCCCACCCGTGCCCATGACCAGGCGAGAGGTCAGATCCACGTCATCGATCGTCCAGGTCATGTCAGCCTCCCTGCACGGCGGTGACGATGTCGACGGCGTGCCCGTCGGCCAATGCGAAATCGGCCCAGCGTCCGCGGCGGACGACCTCGCCGTCGACGGCCACGGCGATGCCCAGGCGACCTCCATCCGCCGGTGTCCCCTCAGTGCTGAGTTCCCGTCCGATCACCTCGGCGACGAGGTCGAGCACCGAGGTGGTTCCTCCCAGTTCGCGTTCGTCGCCGTTGACGACGATGGTCGGTGCGTGCGCAGTGTCGGTCATGATGTGCTCCTGTACAGGGTCGTTGGGTGGAGGATTGATGGGTCAGAGGTCGAGTCGGCAGACGACGGTCCGTCAGAGAAGCGCGCGGGGGAGACGGACGCGAGTCCTCCTGCAGGCATCCAGTCGGGGGTGAGCCCCATGGCCAGTTCGGCACCGAGCCGTCCGCCCAGCGGGGCGAGCAGGATGCCGTGCCGGAAATACCCGGTGCTGACGAGGCAGCCCTCGTCGATGCGACCGACGATGGGCAGGTCATCGGGCGAACCGGGGCGGGCACGCGTGGTGATGTCGGTGATCTCGCAGTCGAGGATGCCGGGGACCAGGCGCTGACCGTCCTGGAGGAGCCGGTGGACGGCTCCGGCATCGGTGCCGCTGCGGCCGTCCTCCCGGGAGCTCGCTCCGAGCACGAGTTCCCCGTCATCACGAGCAACGATGTAGACCGGTCGACCGTTGACGAGTCCGCGGACCGTGCCGTGCAGCAGAGGGGTGAGTGCGGCCGGTGCCCGCAGACGCAGAACATCACCCCACACCTTTCGCAGGGGAAGGGGCGGCATGCCGGTGATCGCGGCAGCCTCGGTCCCGGCGGTGATGACGACCTGGTCGGCTGTCAGCTCGTCGCCGCCTGAGAACTCGACGCCCACGGTGACTCCGTCTCGACGGGTGAGCCGGGTGACCTGCCGGCGGACGGTCGTGTCCGAGACGACGGACAGCAGGGCGGCCGTCGTCCTCCTGGGGTCGATGGACTGGTCGTCGGGGATGCGCACGGCACCGGCCACCGACGGCGACAGCGCCGGTTCGAGCTCCCGGGCGCGGGATCCGGTGATGAGTTCGGTGGGGAATCCTGCCGCGGTCTGCGCGGTGCGCAGCTCACGGAGAGCCTGCAGATCGGCACGGTCCCCAGCGCACACCAGGGTTCCCGAGTCCGTGAGCCCGAGATCCGCACCCGCCGCGCTCGCCACCTCGGCGGCGAACGACGGATACATCTGCGCCGATGCGCGCATCAACGGGTACAGGGGTGACTGACCCCAGACCACCTCGGCGGCGGGCGCGAGCATCCCCGCGGCCGCATGGCTGGCTCCCTGACCAGGAGCAGGATCGATGATGGTGACACCGGCACCGAGGCTGCGCAGGTGCCACGCTGTCGCCAGGCCGATGATTCCGGCGCCCACGACGATGACATGCATGGATTCTCCCTCCGGCGGCATGATCCGCATCAGGTCTGACGGTCGGCTCCTACGCCCTCTCAGCCTCAGTGGGAGGCTCCCGCGAACTCCTCTACTCTATGACCATGACCTTCGATATTCCACCGCACACCGCAGGCTCCGAATCCAGGCGAGCCTGGCGGGACGCCCGTTTGGCCGAAGCTCGACTGTACCTGTGCACCGATGCCAGAACCGCCCAGGGCGATCTGCCCGAATTCCTCGACGCCGCTTATGCCGGGGGAGTCGACATCATCCAGCTGCGCGACAAGACGCTTGAAGCCAGAGAAGAGATCGCAGCCCTCGACGTGCTCAAGGACGCTGCGGCCCGGCACGGGAAGCTCTTCTCGGTCAACGACCGTGCCGACGTCGCCCTGCTGGCCGGAGCCGACGTCTTCCACGCCGGGCAAGGCGACCTCACCAGTGCTCAGGCGCGGGCCGTCCTCGGACCCGACGTCCTCCTCGGCCGCTCCACCCATTCGCACGAGCAGGCTCTCGCCGCCGATGCGGATCCGGAGACCGACTATTTCTGCGTCGGCCCCGTATGGGAGACCCCGACGAAACCCGGCCGCGCCGCCGTCGGCACGGGCCTGCTCAGCACGGTGGCCGCCTCGTCGCGCACCCCGTGGTTCGCCATCGGCGGCGTCGCGGTCGGAGAACGCCTCGACGAGATCCGACAGGCGGGCGCCACGCGCGCCGTGGTGGTGCGTGCGATAACCTCGGCTGGCGATCCCGCAGAAGCCGCACGGGAACTCAAGGAGGAACTGGAATGAACGACACCATCGAGGGCAGCACCGGCACGGGTACGGGCGAACAGGACGCGAACGATTTGGGCGCGCACGGGCCGAGCATCCTCATCGCCGGTGCCGGAGCCACGGGCGGGGCATTCGGGACCTACCTGCTCGAAGCCGGTCGCGAGGTGACGTTCCTGCTGCGGGAGGCGAAGGCACAGCGGATCCGCACCGACGGTCTGCGCTTCGTCTCACCGGGCAACGACCGGACGAACACCGTCGAGGTGGTCACCGCCGCCGAACTCGCCGAGGATCCGCGCACTTTTGATCTCGTGCTCATCGCAGTCAAATCGGGCGGCCTCGATTCGGTCCTCACCGACATCCGGCCCGCCGTCGGTGCGGGGACGCGGATCATTCCGTTCCTCAACGGTATGGCTCAGATCGATCGGCTGCAGGAGGACTACCCCGGGCAGGTCCTCGGCGGACTCGTCAAGATCGTCGGCACCATCGACGGTGATGCGGTCCACCAGCTCACGGACATGTCCGCGATGACCATCGGCGACTTCGGTGGGGGAGAAGTGCCCGAATCGATCGCCGCCGTCCTCGACGTGCCGGGTTTCCGACTCCAGGTCATCGACGACATCACGGGCGGGCTGTGGGAGAAGTGGATCTTCATCGCCGCCGCCGGAGTCGTCACCTGCCTGTTCCGGGCACCGGTCGGCGCGATCATGTCGGCCGGCGGGCACGACCATGTGCTGCGCATCATCGACGAGCTTGAGGCTGTGGCCGCAGCGGCCGGTCACGCGGTGTCCGAGAAGTCTCATGTCGCCACCGTCTCGATGCTCACCGGTGAGGGCTCGTCATTCACGTCATCCCTCTACCGAGATGTCACGGCCGGTCTGCCCAGCGAAGCCGAGCACATCCTCGGCGATCTGGCGCGCAAGGCCGCTGACCTGGGAGTCGACACTCCGCTGCTCGATCTCACCCTTGTGCAGCTGCGGGCCGGGGAAGCGCTGCGCCGTCCCTGACCTCGGCTGTTCCGGTGCGCAGCATCGCCAGGTACGGTTCGCTGGGCTGAGTGTGCTCGACCTCGGCCGAACCGTGAGGGGCAGTGAACGTGACCATGGGGACACCGTCGACGTCATCGACGACGAGCAGCGTCTCGTAGCCTCCGGGGCCCAGCGAATGCGAGGCACCGACGGGCAGGTCGAAGACGAGAGTCTCCAGCGGGCTGCCGGGTGCCGGTCGGCGATGCATCTCCTGCGCCGCGACGTCGGCGAACTGCTCGGCTGTGATGAGATACGCCTTGGCCGGGGTCGGCCCGGGCAGAGCCGGGTCGTAGAAGGCCATCCCGCCGCCCCACACCGTCGAGGCACCGGCGAAGTAGATGCGGCCGGGCAGTTCGACTCCGGCCTCCTTGCGGGGCAGAGTCTGGTCCCTGGCACCCGGATAGGTCACGTGCGCACCCGGCGGCCGACCGCCCTGCAGGTAACAGGCGAGGCGATCGCGGGCCATGTTCGATCCGTAGCTGACGTACCACACATGCGTATTCGACATCGTCTCCATCATGCCATCTCGGCTCCGGGCCATGTCGATTCGGGCGGTGGTCTGTCGGACCGTGGGCCGTCGAGTCCTACTGGAACGGAGACGCCGGAACACCTCTCCCGCCGCCGTGATGACCAGCGCGATGCCGATGCCGAGGGCGACGCCGAGCAGCGGCTGATCGTCGAACACCGT
This sequence comes from Brevibacterium atlanticum, assembly GCF_011617245.1. Classification (NCBI taxonomy): domain Bacteria; kingdom Bacillati; phylum Actinomycetota; class Actinomycetes; order Micrococcales; family Brevibacteriaceae; genus Brevibacterium; species Brevibacterium atlanticum. The sequence goes on from NZ_CP050152.1 coordinate 1,739,380, forward strand.
GCCTCCGAGCACTCCGATCCCTGTCGAATAGACTGCCCAGACCAGGCACCCGATTCCGTCCCAGAGAAGGAACCTCCGGAGCGGGAACCCGAGCATCCCTGAACCGATCGTCGTCAGTGTGCGGCCCCCGGGAATGAAGCGACCGGCGATGAGAGCGGAATCGCCGCGGTCTGTGAAGACGGGCCGGGCCGTCTCGGCGATCACCGCGCCCCGCTTCGACACTCGCGCCCATTGCAGTCGTGCCCACTGCAACCGTGCCCGCTGTGGTCGTGGCTGCGGTGGTCGTATCCGGTGAATTCGCGACCGACTCATGCGCGACCGGGCGAACCTCCCGACCAGGTGGGCGGCCAGGTCCCCGATCAGGGCCCCGACCGCAGCGGCGAGCACGAGACCGGTCGGATGAGGGATGCCGGAAGCAGCGAAGGCGGCAGCACTGATGAGCAGCGTCTCCGAAGGGACGACGGGCAACAGAGAATCGAGGCTCGCCGCCACGGCGATGAGCAGGTAGACCCACGGCGAGGTGAGGACGTCGGAGAGCAGCTCGAATGCGAGATCCATACTCATCCACGCTAGGGACTTCGCCGAAGTGGGGGTATGCGGTCGAGCGTACGGCGCTGACGAACGACCGGGGACACCTCTGCGGAAAACCGGAAGTCGAGTCTGCGGTCTGACCCCTGTGAGCGCAGGAGGCGCGTTGCTACGATCGATCCATGCCCTGGCCCAGCTCACTGACTGCGCGCATTCCCCGCGAATCGCGCATGCTCGCCACCCGGTGGGCTCATTCGCTGCTCGGCGTGCTGTGGGGCGGACTGCTGTTCCTGCCGGTGCTCGTCGCTGCGGTCTTCTCTCCATCATCGGGACTCGCCGCGCGGGTCCGCGGCTGGGAGCTGGCTCGACATTCCTGCGGCTTCGGTCTCGTCCTCTCAGATCCCCCGCAGCAGCGCCGCTTTCTCCTGTACAACGGACTCATCGCCGGTGTGGCCATCATCCCGACACTCAACCTGCTCAGCGGATTCCTCGTCGTGACCCTCGGCTCCCTGATCCAGGGGCTGTTCATCGGCGGCGCCGTCGACATCGGCTTCGACATGTGGACGATCTCCCAGCCCACCCTCTTCGTCGGGGTCCTCTACGGGGCGGCGAACCTCATCGGGGCGATCGCGCTCGCCGAAGCGGCGAACTGGATGCACGGTCGCATCGATGCGAACTTCGCCGAGGTGGCTCGTCCCTTCGCCCTGCACACCCGGATCACGGAGCTGCTGACCACCCGGAGGGGAGTGGTCCTGGCCATCGACGACGAACGGCGGCGGATCGAACGCGACCTCCATGACGGAGTGCAGCAGAACGTCGTGTCCCTCTCCGTGCTCATCGCTCGTGCCCAGCGGGCAAGCGACCCGGTGAAGACGCAGAGTCTGCTCGATGACGCGCTCGCACAGTCCCAGGACCTCATCGATGAGATGCGCGAGGTCGCGTGGCGGGTCTACCCCACGGCCCTGGACGAACGCGGACTGGGCCCCGTTCTCGAACGGATCGCCGCCCGGAGCCCGGTGCCGCTGACGCTGGCCGCGGTGCCCGAGCGGAGGTTTCCGCCTGCCGTGGAATCGGCCACGTACTTCGTCATCCGGGAAGCGGTGACGAATGTCGTCAAGCACGCCGAGGCGGCATCGATCACGGTCACGGTCGTCGATGACGGCCCGGCGCTGTGCACCGAGGTCGTCGACGACGGGAATGGACGGGCTGATCCGAACGGCAGCGGACTGCAGGGCCTCGTCCGGCGTGTCGGCGCCCTCGACGGCAGCCTCACCGTCGGTTCGCCAGACGACGGGGGAACCATGATCAGCGCTCGAATACCCCACGGACTGCCGGTTCCCTCCGGCGAACCAGAGAGGAAGCCATGACCGAAAGCACCACCGAGTCGTCCCTGCGCGTCGTCCTCGCCGACGACGCAGTCCTGCTGCGAGAAGGCGTGCGCAGTCTGCTCGAGGACGAGGGCATCAGCGTCGTGGCCAGCGTCGGCGATGGGACCGAGCTGCTGGCGGCCGTCGAAGCGCTGCGGCCGAATCTTGCGATCGTCGATGTCAGGATGCCGCCGACCCACACCACCGAGGGCCTGCAGGCGGCCCTGGCGATCAAACATCGCTTCCCGGACATCGGTGTGCTCGTGCTCAGCCAGTATGTGCTGCGGGAGTACGCGACGGAGCTGTTGAGCACCGAGTCGGTGGGAGTCGGCTACCTGCTGAAGAACCGCGTGACCGATATCGACAGGTTCCTCGAATCGGTCAACCGCATCGCCGAGGGCGGGACCGTCATCGACCCCGAGGTCGTCCGACAGCTGCTGAGCACCTCGGAGAAGCAGAACACCCTATCGTCGCTGACCCCGCGGGAAAGCGAAGTGCTCGAAGCGATGGCCGAGGGGCTGTCGAACCGCGGCATCTCGGAACGGCTCTATGTCTCCATCAGTGCCGTGGAGAAGGCGATCAGCGCGATCTTCGACAAACTCGACCTGCACGCAGGGGAGACACGCAGTCGCAGGGTTGCGGCGGTCCTCGCCTACCTCGACAAATCCTGAGGGATATGCCCGCCGCGTGAAGGCAGCCGACTCTTCGTCCAGGTAGGTGCGGCCATCAGAGTTCGGAACGTGCCCGTGCTCCGATTCGAATGTTGAGGTCCTCGAGTTCGGCCAGAATGTCGCTGGCGCCCCAGATCTGATTGCGCTTCCGTGAGGTCATCCCACGCAGCACTCCGGCGTCGGCCAGCACGGTGACGGATCTGCTGGCCGCGGTGCTGGATAGCCCCAAGGAGTCCTCGAGGTCGTCGATAGTGAAGACCGGCGTGGACGCAAGGTATGTGAGTATCCGCGCAGTCGAGCTCTTCGCACGTGGACGACCGGTCAGCTCCTGCCACTCGTCCGGCAGACCGGAGAGTCGCTGTGCGGTCAGCTGCGCCTCCTCAGCGGCAATGATCGACGATCTGCACCAGAGGGCGATAACCGGTCCGGCATCGCCCGAGTGGTAGGAATTCAGCGCGCGGAAGTAACGGTCTCTGACTTCGACGAGGGCGGCTGCCAGCGGCACAGTGATTCCGGTCGTCACTGCCCGTGCCTGCAGAATTCCGGCGGCCAGTGCCCGTCCGATACGGCCGTTGCCGTCGGTGAACGGATGGATCGCCTCGAACTGAGAATGCGCCACCGCGGCTTGGGCGAGAGCGGGTATGTCGCTGCGCAGTGAGAAGGCCAACAGATCGTTCATCAGCGGTGGAACATACTCCGGGGGAGGTGGAACATAGAGCGCGCCGCGGGGTGAATGATCAGATCCGCCGATCCAGTTCTGCATCGGCCGATAACGGCCGCCAAGGTGAGCCTCGGTGGGATCGTCGGCCATGAGCAGCCGGTGGGCGCGAGCGATCGAATCGGAGCTGATTTCGCCTGAACTCAGCAGATCCAGTGCTCCCGTAGCCGCAGCCATGGCTGTCGCCGAGGAATTGGACTTCACGCCGTGAAGCGCACGGACGAAGTCATCAATGGGTGCTTCCTCCGCTTCGATCTTCGATGAGGCGATGGATTCGCTGCGCAGGAGCAGATATGACAGGGGAATGAGCGTGTGGCCGTGATCGGCGTCGAGACGGGAGATCGCTCGGATCGCCGTTTCGGAGAGGGCCGACAGATCAGTCGGAAGCTGGAGGTCGACCGTACCGATGTTCGCGGGGATGGAAACAGCTACCTCGGCGAACTTCCTGTCATCGATCGTGCCCCCGCGGAACTCCTGTCGCCACGGGCGGGTTTCCGACTGTGCCGATGGGATAGGTACGGGAGCGCTCGACATGGGAATATCTTAACCGTTATTCCCACTTAAGTGAATAAGTGGGAATATCTCCGATTGTGATCCCACCTCAGACCATCACGACGGCCTCGTTAGACTCGGACCGAGGGACAGCCGGGCGCTCGCCTCAGTCGCGAATGTCCGAGTTCCGAGGAGAGTCGACGTCGCACCCGAGGAGAGTCATGAAACGGCAGCTGCCCGATGTGAGAGAGCTGGCCCCACTTCTGCAGTTCGGACTGCCGAAGCTCGACCGAGTGGCGGCGCGACTCGATTCCGCAGCCGACATCTGGGACCTCCGCAGAATCGCCAAGCGCGTGACACCGAAAGCGCCGTTCGACTACGTCGACGGTGCCGCCCTGGACGAGCGGACCTTGGCCAAGAACCGTGACGCGTTCGCCGAGGTGGTGCTGCTGCCGCGCATCCTCCACGGCGTGGATGCCCCCGATACCTCGACGACCATCGCCGGGGCCAGGGCACGACTGCCCTTCGGCATCGCTCCGACCGGGTACACGAGGATGATGCACGCCGAAGGGGAGGTCGCAGGAGTGCGTGCGGCTGCGAAGGCAGGCATCCCGTTCTCACTGTCGACGATGGGAACGACTTCCGTCGAAGACGTCGCGCAGGCGGCTCCCGATTCGACCCGATGGTTCCAGCTCTACCTGTGGAAGGACCGACAGCGCAGCCTCGACCTGCTGCGGCGAGCCCAGGACAGCGGCTACGAGACGCTGCTCGTCACCGTCGATACCCCGATCACCGGGCTGCGCCTGCGTGATCACCGCAACGGACTGTCGATCCCGCCGAAACTCACTCTCAAGACGGTTCTCGACGCGTCCTACCGGCCCGGCTGGTGGTTCAACTTCCTCACCACCGAACCGCCGAAGTACGCCTCACTGTCGAACACCTCCCAATCCCTGGCCGAGATGACCGCGACGATGTTCGACCCCACCCTCGACCTCGAGGACCTCCGATGGATCCGTGAGCAGTGGAAGGGGAAGCTCTTCGTCAAGGGCATCCTCACCGCTGACGATGCCAGACGTGCCCAGTCGGTGGGAGCCGACGGGCTCGTGATCTCGAATCACGGAGGCCGGCAGCTCGACCGTGCCCCCGACTCGCTGTCCTCACTGGTTGAGGTCCGCGCCGAGGTGGGGCCGGAGATGGAACTCATCCTCGACTCCGGCATCATGTCCGGCTGCGACGTCGTCGCCGCGCTGTGTGCCGGAGCCGACTTCGTGCTCATCGGCCGCGCCTACCTCTACGGCCTCATGGCCGGAGGGCAGCGGGGCGTTGAGAAGGCGATCGACCTCATCGGGCAGGAGATCCGCACCGCCATGGGCCTCATGGGAGCCCGCAGCATCGCCGACCTCGGACCCGAGCTCGCACGCGGACTGCCGCAGGCTCCGTATACAGAGGCTCCCGTCTCCTCAGAGCAGGCGTGACCGACCAGGTGTGACCCTGGTCCCACTCGAAGTCGACGACGGTCCATGTCGGCCGCGCATGTGGTAGGAATGGCCCGGGTCCTCGTGCGTGGACCTGCCGATCCACGAGCAAGGACGACCATGAGAACACCCACCGCCTCGGCGCCCGACGAACGTCATCTGCGACGGGGACTGAAGTCCCGGCACCTGCAGATGATCGCGATCGGCGGCGCCATCGGCACCGGTCTCTTCCTCGGCTCCGGAGGTACCATCTCTCAGGCCGGCCCGGGCGGTGCGCTGCTGGCCTACGCGGCGATCGGCGTCATGGTCCTCTTCGTCATGCAGTCGCTGGGGGAGATGTCGACCCACCTGCCCGTGGCCGGTTCCTTCCACACCTACGGCACGAAGTACGTCAGCCCGTCCTTCGGCTTCGCGATGGGCTGGAACTACTGGTTCAACTGGGCGATCACCCTCGCTGCGGAACTCGTCGCGGCCGGGGTGATCATGTCCTTCTGGTTGCCCGACGTGCCGTCCTGGATCTGGGCGGCGGTCTTCCTCATCCTGCTCGGGACGTTGAATTTCCTTTCGGCCAGGGCCTTCGGCGAAGGCGAGTTCTGGTTCGCGGCGATCAAGGTCACTGCTGTGCTGGCGTTCCTCGTCCTCGGGGTGCTCATGATCGTCGGCATCATCGGCGGAGACTCACCGGGGATGAGCAACTGGACGACCGGTGAGGCCCCGTTCGTCGGCGGGTGGATGTCGGTGATCAGCGTGTTCATGATCGCCGGATTCTCCTTCCAGGGAACCGAGCTCGTCGGCGTCACCGCCGGAGAATCGGAGAACCCCCGCAAGGACATGCCGCGAGCGATCCGGACGGTGTTCTGGCGCATCATGCTCTTCTACATCGGCGCCATCGTCATCATCGGCTTCCTCCTGCCCTACACCGATCCGTCCCTGCTGGCCTCGGCGAACAACGAAGACGTCACGGCCTCACCGTTCACCCTCGTGTTCGAACGCGCCGGCATCGCCGTGGCCGCCGGCGTGATGAACGCCGTCATCCTCACCGCCATCCTCTCGGCCGGCAACTCCGGCCTCTACGCATCGACCAGAATGCTCTACGCCATGGCCAAGGAAGGCACCGCGCCGAGGCTGTTCGCCCGTCTCAACGAACGCGGAGTCCCCGTCATGGCCCTCCTGGCCACCGCCTTCATCGGCCTGTTCGGGTTCCTCACCGAAGTGATGGGCGACGGCGGTGCCTACACCTGGCTGATGAACGTGTCGGGTCTCTCCGGATTCATCGTCTGGGTCGGCATCGCCTGGTGTCACTTCCGATTCCGCCGCGCCTACGTGCGCCAGGGGCATTCGATCGACGACCTGCCCTACCGGGCGCCGCTGTTCCCGATCGGCCCGGTCATCGCACTCATCATGCTCATCGTCGTCATCATCGGACAGAACGTGCAGGCCATCGTCAACGGCCACCTCCTCGAGGTCGCCAGTGCATATGCCGGCCTGCCCGCGTTCCTGCTGCTGTGGCTCATCCACCGTGTCGTCACGGGCCGCCGCTCACGCATGATCGAGCTTGACGACATGGACGTCGACGGTTTGGAGATCAAGGCTTCCTGAACCACGCTGCGGGAACTCCGGTGTGTGGGCGGATCCCGCTGCAATCGTTCGTGCGATGATGGGTTAAGCTAGGCTCGCCTAATACTTGAAGAAGGACTCCCTCCCATGCGCAGAATTCTTGCCCCCCTGTTCGCCTCCGTTCTCGTCCTCGCCGGCTGCGGCGGGGGAGGATCGGATTCGGCGGACTCCGCCTCCGGCCCCACCGTCGACACCAAATTCGGTGCCATCGAGGTGCCCGCCGATCCGCAGAAGGTCGTGGCCGTGGGATGGGGCGACGCCGAGACCGCCTTGGCGCTCGGAGTCCAGCCCGTCGGCGCTTCCGACTGGGTGGAGTTCGGCGGCAAGGGTGTGGGGCCGTGGGCCGAGGACCTCTATGACCAGGACCCGGAGATCATCGCGACGATGGAACCCGACTACGAGCAGATCGCCGCGCTCGAACCTGACCTCATCCTCGACACGAACAGCTCGGGGGAGCAGAAGCGCTACGATCGCCTCTCCGAGATCGCCCCGACCGTCGGCGTTCCCGAAGGCGGGGACAACTACCTGACGACGATGGACCAGCAGGTCGAACTCGTCTCTGAGGCTCTCGGCAAGCCCGACGAGGGCCAGAAGCTGCTCGACGATCTCGACAAGACGTTCAAGGATCAGGCAGAGGCCCATCCCGAGTTCAAGGACAAGACCGCCACGGTCGCGGCGAAGACAGCGGACGGCTGGGGCGCCTACGTTGAGAAGTCGAGCCGCGTGCAGGTCATGGAACGACTCGGCTTCAAGCAGTCGCCGAATGTCGATGAGAGCCAGGCCGAAGGATTCTCCGTCCCGGTCTCAGAGGAGAACCTCAAGACCCTCGACGCCGATGTGCTGCTGACGTTCCCGATCTACATCCCCGATTCCGACGTCACTAAGGACGAGGGCTATAAGCGCATCCCCGCCGTCAAAGACGGTCGCTCGCTCGTGTTCACAGACAAGATGGATGACCTGCGGATGGCGTTCTCGCTCAACTCCATCCTCTCGGCCAAGTACGCGGCAGAACACCTGCCCGACGAACTCGAGAAGATCGTCAAGTAGCAGACGCATCGCGGTTGCCGGCTGCTCTCCGCCATACCGCGAATGCTACGAAGCGGCACGCCACGCATCGAGACCGACGTCGATGATGCGGGCGTGCCGCACGTCTGTCAGCGAGTCGATCGCCAGCCACTCTGCCCGGTCCGTCGTCCCGTCGACCTCGAGTGTGCCCAGCGTGCCTCCGATGATCCGCGCCTCGTAGACGACGCGCACCCCTTTGAACGGACGCCCTGAGGATTCGCCGAACGACGGACTGCGCCGCCCATCGGTGAACGAATGCGTCGTGAGCGGGCGCACGAGGTCGGCGTCGAAACCGGTCTCTTCCTTGATTTCGCGAACCGTCCCGTCCTCGATCGACTCGTCGTATTCGATGCCGCCGCCGGGCAGGGTCCAGATCGCGTGGGCGTTGTCGGCGCCGCCGTTGAACCAGCTGAGCAGGATCTCTCTGTCGTCATTGACGATCACTGCATAACCGGCAAGGCGGGTGTCATATTCGGAGAAGTGCATGCACTCACCCTACCCGGGCCGGATAGGCTGGAGGGGTGACCTCCATCTTCAGCAGACGTATCGGCGAGACCGGGCGCCTCGTCGTCTTCCTCCACGGACTCTTCGGCCGCGGCAAGAACTTCACCCAGATCGCCAAGGCGATCGAGCCCGAATTCTCGAGCCTGCTCATCGACCTGCCCAACCACGGCGACTCCGACTGGACGGAGACCTTCGACTACGTCGACCTCGCCGATGCCGTCGCCGCCCATATCGCCGAGGTGACCGAAGCGAACGATCAGCCGGTGCACCTGGTCGGCCATTCCCTCGGCGGCAAGGTCGCCATGGTCCTCGCACTGCGCCACCCCGAACTCATCGACCGCCTCGTCGTCGTCGACATCGGCCCGAACGCCGGAGGATCGACCGGGGTCTTCAACCATCTGCTCTCGAGCCTCGCCGCCCTCGACCTCTACCAGGTGGAATCGCGCACCGACGCCGATGCCGCACTGCGGGAGCCCATCCCGGAAGACGCAGTCAGAGGCTTCCTGCTGCAGAACCTGCGCCCCACCTCGGCGGGGTATGCCTGGCAGCCCAACCTCACGCTCCTGCATTCGAGCCTCGACGTCATCGGAGACTTCCCGGACACGGGTGATGCCGTCTTCGACCACCCAGTCCTGTGGGTGGCAGGGGAGAAATCGGACTACGTCAGCCGCGACGATCTGCCGCAGATGCGCACGCTCTTCCCCCGCACCACCCTTCTCACCGTCAAGGGCTCGGGGCACTGGGTGCATTCGGAGAAGCCGCAGGCCTTCGTCTCGGCACTGACGACCTTCCTCAGCAAGCCGTGAAAGGGAATATGCTGAATGGGTCCGACGTTGCCCAGAACAGAACGTCACCATCACAAGCTCTCAGGAGGAATGCGTGAGCACTTCGATCCCGGCCGATCCCGCACCGAAGTTCGCCGAGTATGCGGACGGAGCACGACTGGTCAGCACCGAGTGGGTCGCTGAGCATGCCGGTGATCCCGGACTCGTCATCGTCGAAAGCGACGAAGACGTGCTGCTCTACGAGACCGGGCACATCCCCGGAGCGGTCAAGGTCGACTGGCACACCGAACTCAACGACTCTGTGACGCGCGACTACGTCGACGGCGAAGGCTTTGCAGCGCTCATGTCCGCCAAAGGCATCTCACGCGAGGACACCATCGTCGTCTACGGCGACAAGTCGAACTGGTGGGCCGCCTACGCACTCTGGGTCTTCACCCTCTTCGGCCACGAAGACGTCCGGCTGATGGACGGCGGCCGGTCCAAGTGGGAAGCCGAAGGACGGGACATGACCACCGAGAAGCCGCACCCCCAACCCACCGAATACCCGGTGATCGACCGCGACGACTCGGTCATCCGCGCCTTCCTGCCCGACGTCCGCGACAGCCTCGGCGACCTTCCCCTCATCGACGTGCGCAGCCCGGAGGAGTACTCCGGCGAACGCACCCACATGCCGGCCTACCCGGAAGAGGGCGCCCTGCGCGGCGGCCACATCCCAGGGGCGAAGTCGATGCCGTGGGGCAAAGCGGCCAACGAGGACGGCACGTTCAAGTCCGCGTCCGAACTCAAGGCCCTCTACACCGACGAGGCCGGTCTGGGGCAGAGCGACGAGGTCATCGCCTACTGCCGCATCGGTGAACGTTCGAGTCACACCTGGTTCGTCCTCAAACATCTGCTCGGCTATTCCAACGTCCGCAACTACGACGGATCCTGGACCGAGTGGGGCAACGTCGTCGGCGTGCCGATCGTCACCGGCTCGGAACCCGGAGAGGTGCCCGGACGCTGATGGCCGCTGAGACCGACACCGCACCGAAGACCGACGATCTGCCGGAGGCGCTGGCCGAGATCGTCACCGACTTCGCCGAAACACCGGCCGATGACCGACTCCAGCTTCTGCTGGAACTGGCCACCGACCTGCCCGACCTGCCGGAGAGGTATGCCGATCACCCCGAGCTGCTCGAACCGGTGCCCGAATGCCAATCGCCCATCTTCCTCGTCACCGAGGTCGACGACGCCGCGGCGGGGGACCAGCCGATCGTGCACCTGCACTTCTCCGCCCCGCCCGAGGCTCCGACGACGCGTGGCTTCGCCGGGATCCTCCACGAAGGGCTCGACGGAGCGACCGCCGAGGTGATCCTCGGCATTCCCCCCGACCTGCCGCTTCGTCTGTCGATGTCCGAGATCGTCAGCCCCCTGAGGCTGAGGGGAATGAGCGGAATGCTCTCGCGCATCCAACGTCAGGTGTCCGAAAGGATCGGCAAGATCACAGCCGAGTGAGATCGGTTCTGCTTGGCTGACGTGGTCCGGTGAGCTACAGTGTGGTTAGCCTGCCCTTAGCCCGCGATTCAAAGGACCACCTCGATGACCGTATCCGTCACACCTTCCTCGGCGAAGGAGGACGCGGATACCGGTCGCATCTCCGGCCGGGCTCTGCTTCTCAAGCGCACCACGGGGCTGGTTGCGGCGGTCATCGCCCTAGTCCTCGTGGTGCTCGCCTCCTTGGCCATCGGTGCCAGGGACATGCCCGTCTCTGAGGTGCTCGACGCCTTCTTCGCTCCGACCGGCAGCGATGACCAGCTCGTCGTCCTCGAGCTCCGTCTGCCCCGGACCGTGCTGGGCATCCTCGTCGGCATGGGCCTGGGGCTGGCCGGCGGCCTCATCCAAGCTCTGACGCGCAACCCGCTGGCCGATCCCGGAATCCTCGGAGTCAACGCCGGTGCTTCCTTCGCAGTGACGATCGGCATCGGCTTCTTCGGCATCACCTCGATCAACGGCTACATCTGGTTCGCCTTCATCGGTGCGCTTCTGACCACCGTCGGCGTCTACATCATCGGGTCCTCCGGACCCACCCGCACCGTCGACCCGATCCGCCTGACACTGGCCGGAGTCGCCATGGCTGCGGTGCTGACCGGACTGACGAAGGGAATCCTGCTCACCAACGAACGCGCCTTCGACTCCTTCCGCTCGTGGGATGTCGGCGCGATCGCCGGTCGAGACTTCGACGCGGTCACCGCGGTTCTGCCCTTCATCGCCGTCGGCACTGTGCTGGCCCTCGCCCTGGCCCATTCGCTCAACGCCGTCGCGCTCGGCGACGACCTCGCTGCGAGCCTGGGCACCTCGGTCAATCGCACTCGAGTCCTCTCGATCCTCGCGGTGACGCTGTTGGCCGGGGCAGCCACCGCGGCTGCTGGGCCGATCGGCTTCATCGGACTGATGATCCCGCACATCGCCCGCTGGATCGTGGGACCCGATCAGCGGTGGATCCTCGCCTACTCCGTTCTCCTCTCGCCCATCCTCCTGCTGGCCTCCGATGTCATCGGTCGTGTGGTGATGAAACCCGGAGAGCTGCAGGTCGGAGTCGTCACGGCCTTCGTCGGAGCGCCCGTCCTGATCGCCCTCGTACGCCGAAAGAAGGCCAGCGGACTGTGAAGACTGCACCGATCCGACTCGAATCGACCCCGATGAACATCGAACAGTCCGTTCTGCCCGGAGAGAAGATCGACTTCGGACGGCCGATGCTGCGCATCTTCGGCCAGCGCATCGACATGCGTGTGGTCATCACCGTCGGAATCGTCACGCTCCTGGCCCTTGCGTGCGGCTTCGCCGGCCTCATGCTCGGCAAATTCTCCCTCACGCCCGGTGAGGTGTTCCAAGGACTCTTCGGTCAGGCCGACCGCCGCATCGTCAACACCGTGGTCGGAGAATGGCGTGCCCCGCGCATCATCGCCGGCATCGTCCTCGGTGCCGGGCTGGGCGTCTCGGGAGCGGTCTTCCAGTCACTGACCCGCAACCCGTTGGGCAGCCCCGACATCATCGGCTTCTCCACCGGCGCCTACACCGGTGGAATCGTGACCATCATCGTCTTCGGCTCCGGCTACATCTCGACCGCCTTCGGCGCGATCATCGGCGGCATCGCCACTGCCGCCCTGGTCTACCTGCTGACGTGGAAGGGCGGAGTCCAAGGGTTCCGGCTCATCATCGTCGGCATCGCTCTGACCGCGATGCTCAACGCCTTCAACACCTGGCTGATCATGCGCGCCGACCTCGAACTCGCGATGGCCGCGGCCACTTGGGGCGCCGGGTCGCTCAACGGTATGGGCTGGTCGACGATCACCCCGGCCGCGATCGTCACGGTCGCCCTCGCCCTTGCCTGCGGGCTCTTCGCCCGAGATCTCCACACCCTCGAACTCGGCGACGACACGGCGAAGGCCCTGGGTGTCCGCAACGAACCGGTGCGTGCCGCACTCATCCTCGTCGCCGTCGCCCTCGTCGCGGTCGTCACCGCAGCGGCCGGCCCCATCGCCTTCGTCGCCTTGGCGGCCCCGCAGATCGGACGGCGGATCGCCAAGGCGCAGGGCACCAGCCTGCTGGCCTCCGCCGCGGTCGGTGCGCTGCTGCTCGTCGGAGCCGATCTCATCGCCCAGCATGCGCTCGGCGACGTCCAACTGCCCGTCGGCGTCGTGACCGTGAGCATCGGCGGCGTCTATCTCATCTGGCTCCTCGTCCAAGAAGCTCGGAAGGCACAATGACCACAACAGCAGCTCCTCTCGTCGCAAAGAGCCTCGACCTGGCCTATGACCACCGGCAGGTCGTGACGAACCTCGACGTGTCGATCCCCGACGGGAAGTTCACCGTCATCGTCGGACCCAACGCTTGCGGGAAGTCGACGCTGCTGCGGGCCCTGGCCCGACTGCTGCCTCCGGCACAGGGAAACGTGCTCCTCGACGGCACCGACATCGCGAAGATGAAGACGAAGACCATCGCGCGACGTCTGGGACTGCTTCCGCAGAGTTCGATCGCCCCCGAAGGCATCACCGTCGGCGAACTCGTCGCCCGGGGACGTCATCCGCACCAGTCTTTCCTCAAACAGTGGACCGATGAGGACGAGGCGGCCGTGCTGCGAGCCCTGCGGGCGACGAACACCGAGGAACTGTCCTCTCGGCACGTCGACGAGCTCTCCGGCGGCCAGCGGCAGCGCGTCTGGGTGGCGATGGTGCTGGCACAGGAGACCTCGCTGCTGCTGCTCGACGAACCGACGACATTCCTCGACGTCGCCTTCCAGATCGAACTGCTCGACCTGTTCTCACAGCTGAACAACGAATACGGGCACACGATGGTTGCGGTTCTCCACGATCTCAACCAGGCGTGCCGCTACGCAGACGAGATCATCGCCATGAAAGGCGGAGTCATCATCGCGCAGGGCGCACCAGAGGAGATCGTCACCGCCGAACTCGTCCACGAAGTCTTCGGCATCGACTGCACCGTCATCGACGATCCCGTCACCGGCGCCCCGATGATCGTGGCGGGCATGCCGAAGAAGACCTTCGCCCAGCGTTGAGGCTCAATAAGGCTGCGTCTCAGCAGGCTTGCGCCTCAACTGCCTCAGCGAGCGGTGTCCTCCTCAGCCGCGTGCTCAATGCCCGGTGCGCTTCCCCGAGCGGAAGAGAGCTTTGGCCCCGAGAATCACACCGACGACGATCGCGCCCCAGATCGCGCCGAGGATGAGCGAGAAGAAGGTGTTGACCAGCCAACCGAGGAAACCTCCGACCGCGGCGATAACGGCGACGGGTTCCTCGAGGTGGTGGACGAATCCGTAGAGCGTGTGGAAGCCGAGTTCATCGGTGCCGACGAGGATGATATGCCCGCCGACCCAGAGCATCGCGAACGTGCCTACCACTGACAGCAGCGCGAGCAGCTTCGGCATGGCCCCGACGAGGAATCGGCCGAACTTCTGCGGCCCCGGTGCATCCTTGGTTGCCAGATGCAGGCCGATGTCATCCATCTTGACGATGAGCGCGACGACTCCGTAGACGCCGACGGTGATGGCGAGGGCGACGATGGCGAGGATGATCGCCCGGGGGAGCAGTGCCTCACTGGCCACCTCGTTGAGGGCGATGACCATGATCTCGCAGCTGAGGACGAAGTCGGTTGTGATGGCCGAACGGACGATCTTCTTCTCCGCAGCGGCACCGTCTGCGGGTCGCTCGTCGTCGTCCTTGTGCTCCTCGTGGTGGGTGATCCACCCGAACTTCTCGAAGATCTTCTCCGCGCCTTCGTAGCACAGGTAGGTGCCGCCGACCATGAGCAGCGGAGTGAGGAGCCAGGGCAGGAACTGGCTGAGCAGCAGGATGATCGGCAGGATGATGACGATCTTGTTGACCAGGGATCCGAGGGCGATGCGCTGGATGATCGGCAGTTCGCGCTTCGGGCTGACCCCTTCGACGAATTTCGGGGTCACTGCTGCGTCGTCGACGACGACTCCGGCGGCTTTCACCCCTGCCCGGGAGGCTCCTGCGGCGACATCGTCGAGACTGGCTGCGGAGAGTTTGACGAGTGCGGCGACGTCATCGAGGAGAGCGAACAGTCCTCCGGCCATCTATCGGCCTTCGTCGGTGCCGGAGCCGGCCGGCGGCTGACGGAGCAGATCGCCGAGGTGGTTCTCGGCTGAGTCGAACACGTGGAGTCGATCTCCATCGGGTTCGACGCGGCGGGCTTTGGGGATCCACTTGATCATATTCGGGGCGGCGCGAAGAGTCGTCAGCGAGGACTTGATCGTCACCCCTTCGGAATCATCGGTCCACGAGGTGACGAGGGCATTGGCGCCGTCGTTGCCGCGCAGAGTGCCGTCCTCCTGGAAGTCGAGGAATGCTCGGTCGTTGTCCTCGGCCACCCAGCGGCCGATCGCATCGTGTGTCATTTGTCTTCCTTCTCCAGTCCGCCGATGACCTTGCCGTTGCTGTCCTTGACCTTCATGACATCGCCTTCGATCGTGACTGACGATGCCTTGCTCAGCCACGTGTCGACCCCGGCGCAGGCCTTCTGTGTGCTCATGAAGGAATCGATGGTGATCTTGCCGTTCTCGGCCTTCCAAGAGGTCACGATCGCATTGCATCCGTCGGAGCCCTTGAGGGATCCGTCCTCGGCGAATTCGAGGAAGGGATCGCCGGCTTCGGGGGAGGACCACTTTCCGACCGGGTCGGTGTCGGCGGCGTCATCGCTCGGCGAGGCGGAGGAGGCCGATTCGCTCGGCGAGGCTGAATCGGGATCGCGCGGGTCGACACCGGTATCGCAGGCGGCCAGGGGCAGGGCCAACGCGAGCGCGGCCATCCCCAGAGCGAGCCGGGAGACCGAGCGTGACGTCGGCAGGGAGCGAAGCAGAGTGTGGTTCGGCATGCCCTGATCATAGCGGGAAGGATTCTCCGTCACCTGTAAGAACGCTGATGTCGGGGCGGCAGAGACTTCCGCCGCGAGCAAGACGGCGACTTCTGTAAGTTGTGTTCACGCACAACACTCATTGTTCTTGCACTGCACCGTGACCAAACCGTAACCTTTCACACGGTTGAAATTCTGACACCGGAGGCGCGACCGCCGTGAACGGCAGGCCGTGTTGAGGAGCCGGACAATCGAAGCACCGACAACGATCAAGGGAAACAACAGTATGCAGAAGAAACTCGTTCAGAGTTCACTGGCACTGAGCGCCGTTGCGGCGCTCAGCCTGGGCAGCGCTTTCGTCGCTTCTCCCGCGATGGCCGACAACGCCCCGCAGAAGCTGGACCTTCAGAGTGATGCGCAGATCCAGAAGGCACTGTCCGGAATCGAAGGCGTCAACGCCTACGGTGCCGACGGCGGCGAGCTCAACATCGGCGTTGCCAAGAAGACCTCCGAGATCAAGGATCTCGAGAAGAAGTTCGACAACGTCAACGTCACCGAGGGCGTCAAGGAACTCAAGCCCTACGAGAAGAACGATCTCGTCGGCGGTGCCGGTTACCTCGTCAAGGCCGGCGAGAGCGGCGGGGCCTGCTCGACCGGGTTCTCCGGCTGGGACGGCGACGGCAAGCCCGTCGTTCTGACCGCAGGACACTGCTCGAAGATCATCAACGAAGAGACGAATGAGTTCGAAGGCGACAGCACCGTCGCCGAGACTGAGAAGCCTTCGACCTCCGAGGCCAACGGCGGCGAAGGCTTCGAGGCCTCCGGCGCCGGCGTCATCGGCAAGTGGGGCTTCCACAAGTTCGGCGGCGACCTCCTCGAGGGTGACGACCAGGACCAGTGGCCCAGCCCCAGTGAGTCCGACATCGACTTCGCCGTCATCAACGTCGACGAGTCGAAGTACAACGTCAAGAACGGCATCACCGACTGGAAGACCGCCGACTCGGACGATCTCGCGAAGTCCACTCAGGAGATCACGAAGGTCGGTGCGCACAAGGAAGGCTCGATCCAGAAGTCGGGCCGCACCACCGGTCAGACCGAGGGTGAAGTCCTGCCGCGCGAAGCCTACGACTTCGATTACCAGAACGTCGGCGGACGCTGGGTTCACGGTTTCGGTGTGACCGCTCCGATCGACAAGCCGTTCTCGCAGCCGGGCGATTCCGGTGGAGGCGTCTACCAGGGATCCACCGCTGTCGGTGTGATCTCCGGCGGCGGCGACCTCGACGCGAACACCTCGTTCACCTGGGTTGCTGACCTGGACCACTCGCTCGAAGAGACCGGAACGGACTTCAACCTCGAGAAGCCGGGCGACGAGACCCCTGAAGCTCCCGCCGCTCCGAAGGTCGACGACCAGACCATCGAACCCGCAGGCACGATCACCGGCAAGGCTGAGGCCGGCGCCGAGGTCGAGGTGAAGTGGGAAGCCGCGAAGAGCGGACAGAACTCCTCCCAGGCCGCCGAGAACGGCTCCAAGAAGGTCAAGGCTGACAAGGACGGCAAGTTCTCCCTCGAAGGCCCGAAGGCCGAAGGTGACTACAAGTTCTCCGCAACGGCTACCGTTGATGGGCAGGAGTCCAAGACGACCGAGTTCGCCGTGACCGTTGAGAAGGACGAGTCCGAGTCGCCTGCTCCCGTCGAGCGTGAGATCAGCGTCGACCCCAAGGAGATCTCCGCCTCTGACTTCGTGAAGGAAGACAAGGGCGTGACGATCACCGTCAAGGGCTTCGACGAGGGCGAGAAGGTGACCCTCAAGGTTGCCTCCGGCCCGGAGAACGTCGAGGGCATCACCCTCGATGAGACCGCCAACGAGAATGGTGCTGCTGCCTTCTCCATCTACGGAACCAGTGACTCGGACCCGTCGGCCTACCTCGGTAAGTACGACCTCGATGTCACCGGCGCCAACGACACCGAAGACGAAGACGCCCTCAATGGTTCCTTCGAGGTCGTCGCTGACGAAGATGGCAACGGCGGCGGCAACGGCGGCGATGAAGACGGCAACGACGACGGAAACAACGATGACGGAAACGGGGACGGCGGATCCGATCTGCCTCGCACCGGTGCCGAGCTCACCGGCCTCGCTGCCGGAGCCGGACTCCTCGTCGTCGGTGGAACCGCTGTGGTTCTGACGATGCGTCGCAAGAAAAACAACTGAGTTCAGTGAAGCTGACCCTGTGACGGTCTGCTGAGCCCTCAGAGGTGATGCCCCCGGTCCTGTGACCGGGGGCATCGTCATGTCACATCAATCCTGATGAACTGGTTGCCTCTACCGACGGCGTCCGCAGTTTCGTTCATTTAGATCACCGGTTCTTAGCCATCTTCTTGGCATTTGCTGAACACTGCCCGTAATCTGACTGTGACCAAGATCATGAAAATGTGATCTTCGCTGGTCCCTATCAGAAAGACGACCACACATGCAGAAGAAACTCGTGCAGCGTTCGCTCGCAATGACTGCCGCCGCTGCCCTCGGGCTCGGCAGTGCCTTCGTCGCATCACCGGTGATGGCTGACGATGCTCCCCGGCAGCTCGACGTACAGAGCGATGCTCAGATTCAGAAAGCACTCGCCGACGTCGAGGGCTTGAACGCATATGGAACTCAGGGCGGCGAACTCAACATCGGTGTTGAGAAGAAGACGCCTGAGATCGAGGAGCTTGAGAAGAAGTTCGAGAATGTCACCGTCACCGAAGGGGTGAAGCAGCTCGAAGCCTATGCCGACACCGACCTCGTCGGCGGTGCCGGCTACCTGGTGGACGCCGGAGGCGGCACAGGTGCCTGCTCGACGGGCTTCTCAGGCTGGGACGGTGACGGCAACCCTGTCGTCTTGACCGCCGGCCATTGCTCGAAGATCATCAACGAAGAGTCGGGTCTCATCGAGGGCGACACTTCGGTGGATGAGACCGAGCAGCCATCGACGGCACCGGCCAATGGCGGAGAGGGCTTCAAGCCGTCAGGTAAGGGAATCGCCGGCAAGTGGGGATTCACCAGCTTCGGCAGCGGTGGATTCGTCGGGGATGACGAAGACACGGCAAACGCCAAGCCCAGCGACATCGACTTTGCTGTGATCGAGGTCGACGACTCGAAATATGCTGTGAAGAACGGTGTGACCGACTGGTCGTCAGCCGATTCCGAGGACCTGTCCAGCAGCCTTGCCGCCGACATCTCCGAAGTCGGAGCGCACAAGAACGGCGGTATTCAGAAGTCGGGGCGCACCACAGGACTCACCGACGGTGAGGTGTTCTCGGATTACAACGACAAATTCGAGTACGCGAACGTCAGCGGCTACTGGGTGCATGGATTCGGTGTGACTTCACCGATCAGCAAGCCGTTCTCTCAGCCCGGCGACTCGGGCGGCGCTGTCTTCCAGGACAGCACCGCCGTCGGTGTGATCTCTGGCGGGGGTGACTATGACGCGAACACCTCGTTCACCTGGGTCGCCGACCTGGACCACTCGATCGAGCAGTCGGGTGTCGACTTCAAGCTGAAGGAACCGGGTGACGAGACCCCTGATGCACCGAAGGCTCCAGTCGCTGAGGACCAGACCATCGTTCCGAAGAGCAAGGTGACCGGTAAGGCCGACCCCGGTGCCGAGGTTGAGGTGAAATGGGCACCGAACTCAGGTGCGCAGGCGGCAAAGGAAGGGTCCGAGACAGTCAAGGCCGATGAGGACGGCAATTTCAGCCTTGAAGGTCCCTCCGCTGAAGGCAAGTATGACTATTCCGCAGTCGCTGTTGTCGACGGAGCGGAATCGGACACCACCGAATTCACGGTGACTGTCGAGAAGCAGGACACTGAGCCTCCTGCTCCTGTCGAGAGGGAGATCAGCGTCGACCCCAAGGAGATCACCGCTTCCGACTTCGTGAAGGAAGACAAAGGTGTGACGATCTCTGTCAAGGGCTTCGACGAGGGTGAGAAGGTGACTCTCAAGGTTGCTTCCGGTCCGGAGAACGTCGAGGGAATCACCCTCGAAGAGACTGCAAATGCGGATGGTGCGACGGCCTTCTCGATCTATGGCACCAGCGCCTCGAACCCCGAGGCGTACCTCGGCAAGTACGATGTCGAGGTCACCGGCGCCAACGACACCGACGATGAGTCGGCGCTGACCGGTTCGTTCGAGGTTGTTGCCGACGAAAACGGCAACGGCGGCGGAGATGACGGAGGCAACGGTGGCGGCGGATCCGATCTGCCCCGCACCGGTGCCGAGCTGACCGGCCTGTTCGCCGGTGCCGGACTCCTGCTCGTCGGTGGAACCGCAGTTGTTCTGACCATGCGTCGCAAGAAGAACAACTGAGTTCAGTGAAGTCAGGCCCTGTGACGGTCTGCTGAGCACTCAGAGGCGATGCCCCCGGTTAGGTGACCGGGGGCATCGTCTATTGACGAGCGCAGCCGGTCGACACTCCGCCACATCGCACTGTCTACATCTGGTGAAGTTTCGTTCATTTAGTTCACAGTTTCCGGCCCACTTTCTTGGTAGTCACTGAGGCGAGCCCGTAACCTTATCGTGACTTAGGTCATCGATTCGTGACATTGATCCCTCAGACAAGAGAGACAACTACTTATGCAGAAGAAACTCGTGCAGAGTTCGCTGGCGCTGGCAGCAGCGACGGCACTCGGCCTCGGAGGCGCCTTCGTCGCCGGCCCCGCGGCTGCAGATCAGCCAGAAGTGAAAGTCTCCAGCGATAACGCTGTGCAGGCTGCCGTCTACGAGAACCTCGCGGACAAGACCGGCCAGTTGGCTTCCGAAGTCGGTCGTTTCGGCGTCGACGGTGACAAGCTTGTCATCGGTGTGTCGAAGAAGAGCGAGCAGGTCAAGACGTTCTCGTCCAAATACGACAATGTCGAGGTCGTCGTCGATCCGCGCTTTGTGAAAGCTGAACCGCAGGCTGCGACTGACCTGGTCGGCGGAGCAGGTTACCTGTTTACGGTGCCGTCGGACGACAAGTACCAGTCAGTCTGCTCTACCGGATTCGCCGGTTGGGACGGTCAGGGTAACCAGGTGGTTGTCACCGCCGGGCACTGCGCCGTCGACTCCAACAATGGAGCTCAGAACGAGATCATCGATCTTGAGAAGCCCTCGATCGCGGAGGCAGTAGGCGGAGAGGGCTTCCAGCCTGCCGGGACCGGTGCTCCAGGGTCGTGGGGATTCAACCAGTACGGCTCGGACATCGTCGACGGCGAGGTGGCCGATGAAAATAAGGCCATCGATTTCGCAGTGATCAAGGTCGCTGACGGGTTCACCAATAAGGCTGAGGTCACTGACTGGACGACGGCCAAGGACGATGACCTGTCGAAGAGCACTTCGAAGGTGACCAAAGTTGGCGCTGTCACGCCCGGCGCGGCAATTCAGAAGTCGGGTCGTACCACCGGAGTCACCGAAGGAACGGTGCTCGACGATCCTGAAGCTTTCGAATACGCCAACATCGGCGGTCGTGCCGTGCACGGATTCGAAGTGACATCTGGTTCAAAGCGCTTCTCCGACCACGGTGATTCGGGCGGTGCCGTCTACCAGGGCGACACTGCTGTCGGTGTCATCTCGGGGGGACCCGAGACCGGCGAATGGTCGTGGGTTGCCGACCTCGAAAACTCGTTGGCGAAGTCCGGTGAATCGTTCACTCTGAAGAACCCTGACGACGGTGGCGACGACGAAAACGCTGACGCTCAGGCTGACGGCGAGGATGCTGGCGCTCAGGCTGATGGTGAGGACGCCGGAGCTCAGGCTGACGGCGAGGATGCTGGCGCTCAGGCTGATGGTGAGGACGCCGGTGCTCAGGCTGATGGTGAGGACGCCGGAGCTCAGGCTGATGGCGAGGACGCCGGTGCTCAGGCTGATGGTGAGGACGCCGGAGCTCAGGCCGATGGCGAGGACGCCGGTGCTCAGGCTGATGGTGAGGACGCCGGTGCTCAGGCCGATGGCGAGGACGCCGGTGCTCAGGCCGACGGTGATGACGCGAACCAGGATGCCAAGGACGAGGCTGACGGCGGTTCCGCTGCCGACGGCAAGGACTCCGATGGATCCGACAACGCCGACGGCAAGGACGACAAGGCCGACTCGGACGCCGATGGCAACGAGAAGCCCGAAGCTCCGAAGGTCGGCGACCAGACCGTCGTCGAGGGCGGAAAGATCACCGGCCAGGCTGAGCCGAACGCTGAGGTCAAGCTGAGCTGGGCACCCGCCGACGCCAACGCAGGCTCCTCGCAGGCCGCGGCACAGGCTGCTCCCGCCAAGGGCAGTGCCACCGTCAAGACCGATGCTGACGGCAAGTTCGCTGCAGATGCTCCCACTGAAGCCGGTGACTACAACTACACTGCAGTCGTCCACGCCAACGGCCAGGACTCAGCTGCCACTGAGTTCGTCGTGACGGTTGAAGCCGAAGAGGCTCCGGCCGAGCGCAAGCTGACTGTCGACCCGAAGGAAGTCACCGCTTCCGACTTCGTTGAGAAGGAAAAGGGCGTGCAGATCACGGGCGAAGGCTTCGACGAGGGTGAGAAGGTGACTCTCAAGGTTGCTTCCGGTCCGGAGAACGTCGAGGGAATCACCCTCGAAGAGACCGCCAACGCTGACGGCGTCGTCGGATTCTCGATCTACGGCACCAGCGCCTCGAACCCCGCGGCCTACCTCGGCAAGTACGACGTCGAAGTCACGGGAGCCAACGACACCGACGATGAGTCGGCGCTGACCGGTTCGTTCGAAGTTGTTGCCGACGAAGACGGCAACGGCGGCGGAGACGACGGTGACGGCAGCGACGACGGAAACAACGATGACGGAAACGGTGATGGTGGATCCGATCTGCCTCGCACCGGTGCCGAGCTCACCGGCCTGGCTGCCGGAGCCGGACTCCTCCTCGTCGGTGGAACCGCCGTTGTTCTGACCCTGCGTCGCAAGAAGAACAACTGAGAATGTCGCGAACGATGCACACGTGATCGTTTGAACCGAAGTGCCCCTGGCCATCTGGCCAGGGGCACTTCGTCACATCCGGACGAATGCGCGCAGAGACGACCCGGCCGTCACTGATGCCTCGCTGAATCCGAGTGAGACATAGAATGCGGCCAGGCCAGCTTCGTCATCGGTGAGCAAGACCGTCTGTCGGACGTCGGCAAACGGTTCAAGCACTCTCTGCATGAGACCCGCACCGATACCTTGGCGTCGGTGCTCCGGATCGACGAGGACATCCTGCACGTACACCACAGTGTCGAAATCGCTGAGGACTCGAGCCAACCCGACAAGGCTGTCCCCAATCCACGCACTCACGACATGAGCGGACGCCCGAATGCTCCGATCCAGCCGTGCCGGATCGGCAGTGTACGCCGACCACCCGACCGAGTCATAGAGGACCATCAGCGCCTCTTGCGGGGGCAGAGCATTCGATGAGTACGTGATCGCCGAATCAGCCGACTCCCGAAAGCGCCGACCGTCATGCCAGTGAAGCGGGACCCGACGGCCGGTCAGCCACTCCTCCCGAAGCAGCGCATAGGCGACCGAATCCCTCGGCGCCGCACCATTGACCGGCCAGGCCCGACGATAATGCGCCTCCTTCGTCCACCCAGCACGCTCGAAGACCGTGCGCATCGGTTGATTATCGTCGCGGGTCTGACCCTCTGCCCGCAACGCTCCCGTCGCGGAGAACAGATGATCGGTGATCGCGTTTACCACTTCGTTTCCGAGACCACGGCCGCGGAAACGGCTCGCCAGGCGCAGATCGACCATCACCGTCTCGTCGTGGATGTCCTCGAGCCGAGTGAAGCCCACCCGGCCGAATCGATGATGATCGAGCCAGAACGACTCATTCTCCTCGTCATGGAAGTACCCGGAGTCGATGCGCTCCCTGACCATCCCATCGGACCATGCCGCCTGATACACATGAAAAGGAAAGTCCTCCGAGGTGAAGAAGTCGACAAGCCCTGCTGCGTCCGGCCCCGCCGGATCAATGCGGGTC
This sequence comes from Brevibacterium atlanticum, assembly GCF_011617245.1. Taxonomy (NCBI): domain Bacteria; kingdom Bacillati; phylum Actinomycetota; class Actinomycetes; order Micrococcales; family Brevibacteriaceae; genus Brevibacterium; species Brevibacterium atlanticum. Next base: position 1,762,957 of record NZ_CP050152.1, read on the forward strand.
AGCTCGATTCTCATAGTGTCTACACTAGAACCCACTCGGGCTCAGCGACGACTTCGACCAGCAGCTGCTCGCCCGGATCACGGGAAACTATCGCCACGGCAACGAATGCCGCTCTCGCCGCCCCTGAAATTGGCTGTACGATCGTTAAGTTATTGATACTGTATGTGACATGAGTCAAACGATCGCGAGCGAATTCGCGCGTGCCACTGCCGTCGAACGCCTCTCCGAGACCACCTTCACCGCCGAACTCGACGGGAAGTGGAAGGTCGGCAACGCCATCAACGGCGGATACCTCCTCGCAGTCGCCGGACGAGCGCTGAGGGCGCTCAACCCTGCCAACCCGGACCCGCTCGTGATCTCGACCTTCTACCTCGGCCCGAGCGCGGAGGGCGCCACCGACATCACCACCCGCACCCTGCGGGAGGGGCGCTCGACGGCGAACTACGGCATCGACCTGTCCCAGGACGGGGCACCGACGATCTCGGCGATGGCCACGATGGGCAACCTCGGCGCACTTCCCGACGATGTCGCCACCACTGCGGAACCTCCCCAGCTGCCACCACCGGAGGAATGCATCAGCGTCGCCGAGGCCAGTGATGACTTCCACCAGGCAGCTCCGCTCATCGACCGCTTCGATATGCGACTCGACCCTGCCACGGCGGGCTTCGCTGTCGGCAAGCCGAGCGGCCGCGGACTGCTGCAGGGGTGGATTCGACTGATCGACGACACCGACCCCGATCCGCTGTCGCTGCTGAGCTTCCTCGACGCCTTCCCGCCGGTGATGTTCGACCTCGGGCGATTCAACTGGGCTCCGACGATGGAGTTGACCGCGCACCTGCGCGCCCTGCCGGCCCCCGGATGGATCAGTGCGAGGATCTCCACCCGCAACATCGCCGGAGGAATGTTCGAAGAGGACTGCGAGCTCTGGGACTCGACCGGCCGCCTCGTGGCGCAGTCCCGCCAGCTGGCTCGGCAACCGCGCGATTGAGCGAGATGACGCGGGATAACCTCTGATGACAACAGCACAGCTTCCGCGTCAGTGCGTGAGTCTAGAGTCGGAGGCACCGGCGTACCTCTGGCGAAAGGATCACCCATGGCGTCGCTGTCATCTCTGAGCATCACCTTCGACTGCCACGACGTCGCAAGGCAGGCACTGTTCTGGGCCGAACTGCTCGGAACGGAACTCGACGAAGGCGCAGATGAGTTCGTTGCGAGCATCGGCGGTGTGCATAATTCGGACTCTCTGACACCGGGGATGCTCTTCATCAAGGTCGATGACCGTGCTGCAGGCAAGAATCCACTCCACATCGACTTAGACGATCCGAACTATCCTGCCGACGTCGAGCGAGCGGTGGCGCTGGGGGCAGAGAAGCTCGCCTCCTTCGACGAGTACGGCATCGAGTGGACGACGCTGAAGGATCCCGAAGGGAACCTCTTCGACATCGGTCGGCGCACTGTAGCCTGAGAGGAAGCTCTGCTGGCTGGCAGGGCGTCCTGCTCGAGACTCGGGTGCGCTGCCCAGATCTCGCACACGGTGGCCTCGTCGTCGCTGACCATCGGCGGCATGATCAGCCACCTCACGCTCGTCGAGGAGTCCTGGTTCTCGGAGGTTCTGTTGGGCCACGACCTCGGAGAACCATGGTCGAGCGTGGACTGGAAGACCGATCCCGACTGGGACTTCGACACTGCGGCCGGATCGCACGCGGACGAGCTCCTGTCCGCCCATGCGCAGGCCTGTACTCGATCACGTGAGATCCTCGCCGAGGCGACCGACCTCGACACGCTGAGCGTGCGTAGTGACTCGAGGGGGCAGCGATTCAACGTCCGGTGGATCCTCATCCATCTCATCGAGGAATATGCCCGGCACGCCGGCCACGCCGATCTCATCCGCGAAGACATCGACGGGCAGACAGGCGACTGAGTACAACAGAGTTTGTTCAAATTTTGCTCACGTTCCACCCAGGAAACGGTCAGCACGTACTAGGGTAGGAGATCTGAATCACATTCATACTCACTGTTCGGATCTCTGGAGACTCATGCGACTGCACGCTTTCGCCTCATCGGTTCTCGCGCTCACCCTCATCGTCGCCGGATCGGCGGCCGCTTCGGCAGCCGAGCTCGGCGACGCGACGACGACCGCCGATCCTCAAGCCGGCGACACCGGGGAACTGACCCTGCTGGCGACCACGGACGTCCACGGAAACGTCCTCAACTGGGACTACTTCGCGAACAAGCCCTATCCTGACGGTGAGGAACTCGGTATGTCGCGCGCCTCGACTCTCATCAATGGAGTCCGAGAGGACAAGGGTGCAGACTCCGTGCTGCTCGTCGACAACGGAGACACCATCCAGGGCAGTCCTCTTGCCTACTACTACGCGAAGCAGGAGCCGATCACTGACACCGGTGAGACACATCCGCTGGCGAAGACCTACAACCATCTGGACTACGATGCCCAGGTCGTGGGCAACCACGAGTTCAACTACGGACTCGACCTGCTCTCGGCGTATGAGAAGCAGCTCGACTTCCCACTGCTCGGCGCCAATGTCATCGATGATGACGACAATGAGACCCACCTGGATCCGTACACCATGGTCAAGAAGCAGGTCGACGGTCAAGAGATCACCGTCGGAGTGCTCGGTGTGACGACTCCCGGCAGCCGCATCTGGGACAAGAACAATCTGTCCGGGAAGGTGCACTTCGACGATCCGGTCGAGACCGCGAAGAAGTACGTACCGGAGATGAAGCAGAAGGGAGCCGACGTCATCGTCGTGCTCTCCCACTCCGGCAAGGACCCGAAGGGACAGACCTGGGATCCGGACAAGCTGCAGGAGAACGTGAGCACCTCGGTGGCGACCGTCCCAGGAGTCGACGTCCTCGTCGCCGGACACACCCATCAGAACGAACCCAGCCAGGTCGTGACCCGAGACGACGGCAGCAAGGCGCTCATCACTCAACCGAACTACTGGGCCCGCTCGGTCTCCGAGGTGAACCTGCCGATCAATCTCGACACCGGCCATGTCGACTGGGACGAGGACGAGCCGAAGGCTGATCCGCTCGTGACTCAGGGCGAGGTCGCTGAGGATCCGGAGATCAAGGATCTCGTCGATGATCAGCATCAGAAGACCATCGACTATGTGAACACGAAGATCGGCTCGGTGACAGAGACTCTGTCAGCCAAGAGCTCGTACTACGAGGACACGGCAATCCTCGACTTCATCTCCCACGTCCAGACGCAGACCGTCGAAGACGGACTGGAGGGCACCGACTATGAGGACGTCCCGGTGATCTCCCAGGCATCACCGTTCAGCCGCACGGCAGAGTTCCCCGCCGGAGACATCACCATTCGCGATGTGGCCGGGCTCTATGTCTACGACAACACCCTCTCCGGAGTCGAGATCAACGGCGGACAGCTGCGCGACTACCTCGAATATTCGGCTCGCTACTTCAAACAGACCGGCGAAGGCGCCGACTTCGACCCCGTCGACGGCACCAACGCCATCGATGAGACCACCGACGCACCGATCCCGGATTACAACTACGACGCCCTGGCCGGAGTCGACTACGACATCAATGTGTCAAAGCCCGTGGGAGAGAGGATCGAAAACCTCACGAATGCCGAGGGCGATCCCATCGGAGATGACGATCGGTTCATCCTGGCCATCAACAACTACCGCCAGTCAGGTGGAGGTGCCTACCCGGTCGATGGGTTGAACGAGGTCTACAACGAGCAGGTCGAAGTCCGTCAGGCTCTCATCGATTGGGTCGAAGAGCAGAAAGTGGTCGACCCCGCCGACTTCTTCGACAAGAACTGGCAGGTCGTCACGAGCAGCCAGGTTCCCGGCGATGACGATTCCGATGCGGATTCGTCCGGTGCTGATTCCGCGGAAGCGGACACGTCCGGCAGCTCCGATGCCGGCAGTTCCGACGCTGGCAGCGGAGCGACCGAGGATGGGTCGACCAGCGCCGAGGTTGATGGCAGGACCGATGGTGCCGACAATGCCGGCGGAGGCAGTGCCGGGACAGACGACAGCTCTGCCGATATCGACAGCGGTGCCGGGGACTCGGGCACAGCGGAGGGAAACACCGCGGACGCTTCTGGCGACGCCGACGGTGGTTCCGATCTGCCGCGGACGGGCGTCGAGATCGCCACGAGCATCGGCATCGCTGCTGCGGCCATCGCCCTCGGCATCACCCTGGTCATCCTCGCTCGACGCCGGCGCAGCTGAAACCGTCGGACAGAGATGAGGGACAACGGACAGGAGGTGGACGTCGGGTTCCCCTGTGCAGTGACTCACGTAGAGTGGGGACGACAAGTCCGCTCTGAAGAAGGAGAGAGTCAAGTATGGCCAACACAGCATTTCAGGGATCACCGGTCAAGACGGTCGGCGAGCTGCCGGCCAAGGGCGAGCAGGCTCCGGCATACAGCCTCGTCGGGGCCGACCTCGGTGAGGTGAACTCGCAGGACAACGCCGGCAAGCGCGTGGTGCTCAACATCTTCCCCAGCCTGGACACGGGAGTCTGCGCCGCCTCGGTGCGTAAGTTCAACGAACTCGCCGCAGGTCTGGACAACACCACCGTGCTCTGCATCTCCAACGACCTGCCGTTCGCGCAGGCGCGCTTCTGCGGAGCCGAAGGCATCGAGAACGTCATCACCGCCTCGGGATTCCGCAGCTCGTTCGGCAAGGACTACGGAACCACCATGGTCGACGGACCGCTCGCCGGACTGCTGGCCCGGTCCGTCGTCGTCCTCGACGAGAAGGGCACCGTGGTCTACACACAGCTCGTTGACGAGATCACCACCGAACCCGACTACGACGCGGCGATCGCTGCAGTCAACGCCTGATCAACAGCCGCAGGTCGGGCTCGACTGACCGGCGGATAAGCAGACGAACCGGGTGGAATGCACTAGTGCGTTCCACCCGGTTCTCACATGTCCACGACTCGGATCGGCAGGGCGTAGTCGATGCCCGCTCGCTCTCCTCCGGATGTCGCAATCGACGGGATCATCTCATTCGGCGCGGGATGATCGCTGAGAGCGTCGAGGTAGATCGTGTGTGCTTCGAGCGAGCGGACACCCCGGTCGACGTGTTCGGCGCTCAGCGCTACCGCATGAGTCGGGTCGGCGCCGTTGATGAGGAGACGGTCCGCTTTCCACGCCGCGAGCCCCTCGTCTGTGAGCTCGGTGAAGAGCCACGGATTGTCCGCATCACGGATCGCATCGACGGCGGCGACACCGACATTGCGGTGGTCGACATGGTTGAGTCCCCATCCGGTGTTGAGATCGAAGTTCGTCACGACGACGGCCTGCGGTCGGAATTCGCGGATCTTCCTCGCGATGGCCCGTCGCAGCTCATGCGTGGGTTCGACCAGTCCGTCAGGGAAGTCGAGGATCTCGAGGTCATCGACACCGACGATGGTGCAGGCATGGCGCTGCTCTCCGGCTCGCAGCGGCGCGACCTCTTCCGGAGGCATGCTGCGGATCCCGGCCTCACCTCGGGTGACGAGAAGGTAAGCGACCTCCTTGCCTTCGTCGGTCCATTTCGCGACTGCGGCCGAGCCGCCGTACTCCATATCGTCAGGGTGGGCGACGACGCAGAGCACACGGTCGATGTCGGAGTCGTCGAAGAGCGGGAGTTCAGTCATGACACCAGGCTAGGCCGCGGGAATCGGTTGCGCCAGAGCTTGATGGCACCCTGGAGATGGGTACGATGATGGCAACCGTCCGAGCGAGTGAAGGCTGACGATGAAGAAGAGACTGCTCTTGGTGGGCGTGGTGGCCGCGAGTCTGGTGCTCGGAGGATGCTCGGCGCTGCGAGTCAGCAGCTCCGATGAGGCTGGGTCGAAGCCGGCCGGAGTCGGCATCAGCGACGGTTCGGCGAGCCAGTCACCGAGCCCGACGGGTCCGATCATTCCGGAAGGCATGATCGAGACCACGGTGGATCTCGGCAGTGCGTGCCCGGTCGACGTGAGTCTGGCGATCAGTGCGGATTGGTCGGATGGAGAGGGGTATGACGGTTACCGGCTCTACGAAACCGACACAGACGCGATTGTCACGGTCAACTGCCTCGACGAGGATGACGCTTCGGTTCAGGAGCTCATGGACAAGGCCCGTGAACAGATGTTCAGCACGTCCGGATCGACCAAAGTCGGCGAAGCCTCGGGCTCCCTTGACGGGGGAGAGTATTGGACGGTCTACGGCACACTCGCTCCCGAGGACATGCGTGCGGTCGAGGACGAGGAGACGGCGATGTTCGGTGTCGTCGCCGGGATCTCTGTCGACGGCCGACTGTTCAAGGTCAGCGTCGACATGCTCGCTCCTGCCGATGATGAGAAGGCCGTTGAGGAGTTCAGACAGATGCTGCCGACCGTCCGCCTCGACGATCAGGAACTCAAGGTCCCGGACCTGCGCTGACGTGTACTGCCCAGGCGTTTGAGCAGTTCCCGCGCGGCGATACGGCCTGCCCGAGTGGCACCCACGGTGGAACTTGCGGAACCATAACCGACGAGGAAGATGCGGGGATCGTCCTTGACGGCCACCTCGGTGTCCATGGAGATCCCGCCGTCGGGGGTGCGCAGGTGGAGTGGGGCAAGATGTTTGAGGGCGGCCCGGAAGCCGGTGTTCCAGAAGATCACGTCGACGTCCTCGACCTGCTCGGTCGGAAACGGCGCCCATGATTGCGGCAGTGCGAGACGATCACTCGCCGAGGGGCCCAATCCTTCGGCAGTCGTCGTCGCAGCCTCGACTGTGCCGGGGAAGTGCACGCCGTGGGGGAGGACCCGGTCGAACATGCCGCGGGAGACGAGCACACCGGACTCGACGCCGTCACGGAACTCGCTGCGGATGGGCAGCCCGGTGGTGCGGACGACGCTGGCAGGGGCGAGGCCGGCAAGGGTGCGCTCACGCACTGCTCGCTCCACCTCGAGTCCCCACTGGCCGTCGAACTCTCTGGCGGTGAAGTTCGGGGGACGGCGGGTGGCCCAGAGCGTATCGGTGACCTCGGCGAGCTGGAGGAGGAACTGAGTGGCGGAGATGCCGCCGCCGACCACGAGTGTGCGCAGACCGCGGAAGTCCTCGACGTCGCGGAAGTTCACGGTGTGCAGCTGGTGTCCTTCGAACTCACCGATTCCGGGGACGAAGGGCACATAGGGTTGGGTCCACGTGCCGGTGGCGTTGATGAGGAAGTCAGTCGACAGCGTCACCCGCTCACCGTCGATGTCGGCGACGATGTCGAGTCGGCCGGATCCACGCTCCCGCGAAGTCACGGTGGCCACCTCGGCGGGACGGACGACGCAGAGCTCGAGTTCACGTTCGAAGCGTGAGTAGTAGTCGGAGACGATCTGGGAGGCGGGCACATTCGGGTCCGGGCGGCCGAGAGGGAATCCTGGCAGATCGGCGACGTGATTCGTTCTGCCCAGTGTCAGAGAGTCCCACCGCTCGCGCCATGCGCCGCCGGGCCCGTCTCCGGCATCGAGGACGACGAAGTCCCTTCCCGGGACCATGCCATCGCGCCACAGATAGTGCGCTGCGGACAGACCCGCCTGACCGGCACCGATGATGACGACGGACCAGTGGGAGTCGACGAGGAGCTCGTTGATTCGGCACACCATGAGCCCATTGTCCCAGGTTCGCGTCGACGGCGGTGATGCGTGGGGCTGCCGTCCGAATCCGTCACACTCGCCTCCGAGGTGGCGGTCCGGATTGACCGGGGAGACGGGGAGGGCAATGATGAACCGGTGAGCACTGAAACGAATGCCGTGGGCAACCCCTGGCGAGCCCTGTGGGCCCTCTGTCTCGGCTTCTTCATGATCCTCGTCGATTCGACGATCGTATCCGTCGCCATCCGCGACATCATGGACTCCCTCGATGCGGACATCAACGCCGTCATCTGGGTGACGTCGGCGTATCTGCTCGCCTACGTGGTGCCGCTGCTCATCACCGGCCGCCTCGGTGACCGTTTCGGACCCAAACGGGTCTATCTGGTCGGACTCGTCATCTTCACTCTGAGCTCACTGTGGTGCGGACTGAGCACGAGCGTCGGAGGCCTCATCATCGCTCGAGTCGTCCAGGGCATCGGTGCCGCATCGATGACACCGCAGACGATGGCAGTGATCACGCGGATCTTCCCACCCGATCGGCGCGGTGCTGCGATGGGCATGTGGGGTGCCGTTGCCGGCATCGCCACCTTGGTCGGCCCGATCCTCGGGGGAGTGCTCGTCGATGCGTTCGGGTGGGAGTGGATCTTCTTCATCAACGTTCCCGTCGGAATCATCGCCTTCGTCATGGCCGTATGGCTGGTACCGAGACTTCAGACGCATCCGCACCGTTTCGACTGGTTCGGTGTGGTGCTGTCGGCATGCGGCATGTTCCTGCTCGTCTACGGCATCCAGCAGGCGCATGGTGCCGATTGGGGCCCGCTCATCGGACCGGTGACCGTACCGTTCGTCATCGGCGGGGGAGTCGTGTTCCTCATCGGCTTCGTCCTGTGGCAGAAGGTCAACACCTCCGAGGTGCTCGTCCCGCTCTCGCTGTTCAAGGATCGGAACTTCACGCTCGCGGCGATCGCCATGATCACGGTCGGATTCGGCATCACCTCGATGGCGTTTCCGCTCATGCTGTGGGCGCAGACCGTGCTCGGATACACGCCGACGCAATCGGCTCTGCTGATGGCACCGATGGCGGTCCTCTCCGGTGTGCTCGCCCCGTTCGTCGGTCGCCTCGTCGATCACGGCAGCCCGCGAGTCCTGGCCGGAATCGGACTGGGCTCGTTCTCGATCGCTCTGTTCTGGCTGGGGGCGATTCTTGACGCGCACACATCGCTGTGGGCCATCATTCCGCCGCTTCTGCTGCTGGGTGTGGCGAACGGATTCATGTGGGCGCCGATCAGTTCGACGGCGACGAGGAACCTTCCGCTGCATCATGCAGGGGCCGGGTCGGGCGTGTACAACACGGTTCGGCAGGTCGGGGCGGTGCTCGGCAGTGCGGCGATCGCCGAGGCGATGGAGTCGCGCTTGGCTGCGAATATCGGTTCGTCGACGGGGTCGGTCGGCGGTGCCGGCGCCGAGGCGGGGGCCGGGTCGTCCATCGACGGCGCGGGAGGCGCGTCGGCAGGAATGCCGGACGCGATCGCCTCGGGATTCGCGCATGCGATGGGACAGTCGTTGTGGGTGCCGGCGGCCCTCATCATCATCGGTTTCGTCGCAGTTCTGTTCTTCGAACGGCCGAAATCGCGGGTGGGAGGCTGAATCTTCACTGTCAGGGCGGGCGAGCGCAGCCGATGAGGAGCAGTCGGTCAGGTGCAGTCAGTCAGGTGCAGTCAGGTCCGCGAGGGTCGGAGTAACAGTCTTCATCGACGAGGTAGCGGTGGTATCGGTAGACGTCGATGCCGATGTTGTTGCTGGCGACGTGGGCGTAGCCGTCGATCGGCAGCCATGGTCCGCCGTCGACGGAGAACTCTCCACTGAACGTAGCGGTCATCGACACCGAGACCTTCCCGGACTTCTGGTACTCGTGTCCGATCTGCGGGGCACCTCCGGGTCGCGGTTTCGCCCCTTTCGACGAGGTGGTCTTGCCTGTCTCGTCTCCGAAATCCCAATGGAACTTCTCCGGGGTGACCTTGACGGTGACGGCGTAGGTCAACAGGGTCATGTCGATGTAGCTGACCTCGGTGTTCGTCCAGAACGCGGCAGGTTTGCCGACGACGGCCCAGTCTTTCGGCCAGGCGTAGATCGTCGGGGCCGGAATATCGAAGGTCTGGAACTGCGACTCCGGAATGCGAGTGGGAGGATCCGGGCGGACTGGAGCGGTCGGTCCACCACCGCCACCTCCGCCGCCTGGACCGGGCAGGCTGGCGCAGATGTGTCCCATCTCCTCGTAACTGCAATCGGGGAGTTCGGCGCCTCCGCCGCCGCCACCACCTGAACCGCCACGACCACCGCCGCCAGTGCCTCCTCCACCTGAGCCACCGCCGCCTCCGGCTCCTCCGGAATCGCCGCCTCCGCCGGGCGGGGGAGCGGGAGCCGGGGGTTTGACCACGTTGCACGCACGTTCTTGAAGTGAGCTGCACGCAGGGCCATTCGTGGCATTTGCTGGAAGACTGAAAAAGCACGTCGCCATCACAATGAGGAGTGATAGTGGGAGGACGCGCCCGCTTACTCGCACTTTTTGCTCCAAAGCTCTTGGTTGGAGATCTTCCAGTCGCCATCTTTTAAAGTGGCAGTCTGCAGTATCGTCAGGCTCCGCTTCTTTTGGCTAGGCATAGTCTCACCAACGTTGACCACTGCGTGGTCGGAATCATGAGAGCAATAGAGAATCTGAACGCTTCGCTGTTTGTGGGATTCTGAATCCAGCTCCACTTCATGAATCCGTACGTCGTAGAAGTCGTACTCTCCGGCCATGTACTGGCGTTCTTTTTTCAAATCGTTCGCGCTCTCTCGAAGAGCTTGAAGCGAGTCCCCGTGTGCAAACTTGTCGTCATCATTGGTATCTTCACCGCCGGACGAAAACACCCGATTGATCGTTTCGATGTATCCAACGAACGCCACCAACGCACCGTCCACCGCCTCTTTTTCCTCAGCCGAGAGATCAAGGTCGGTCTCATAGTCGGGGATGTCCACCTCGGCGCCGGCATCGGTGGCATCGTCATCGGGCTCCTGCTCGGGCAGGGTCGATGTCGGCGCGGCAACGGGCGAATTGTCGTCACACCCCGTTAAAGCAACAAGGATGAGGACGGCAGAAAGCACAACAACGATGAAGCCAGGTCGACGAATGTCTCGGGATGGTCCAGTTCTCATTCCACGCCTCTGTGGTCTGCAACTGCGGTGCGAGCCCTCGCCCAGCACCCGGAATCCCTACATTATTCGACAACAGCCCGTTTTAGAACAGGCGAAGTGGAATCTGTGGATAACTTACGCGGGAGTGAGCGACCTACTTCTTTGCCGCCTTCGCGGCCTTCGCCGCAGCCTTCTGCTGCTTCTTGAAAGCGCGTACTTCCTGCAGGGTGACAGCGTCGACGACATCGGCGATGGATCGTCGCGCATCCTCGTCACCGTAGTCACCCGCGGCCTCACGCCACCCCTCGGCAGTGAGCCCGAACTGCTTGCCCAGCAGCGACAGGAAGATCTTCGCCTTCTGATCGCCGAACCCCGGTAGCTTCTTCAGCCGTTTGAGCACCTCGGCTCCGCTGGGATCACCATCGGTCCAGATCGCTTCGGTCTCACCGTGATAGTCATCGACGATGGCAGCGGCCAGCTTCTGCACTCGCGCCGCCATCGACTTCGGGAACCGGTGTACGGCAGGTGTGGCGGCGAACGTGTCGAGGAAGTCGTCCGGATTCATCTCGGCGATCTCTTCGACGTCGAGTCGGCCCAAACGCTCCTTGAGCTTCGCCGGGCCAGCGAAAGCGCTCTCCATCGTCACCTGCTGGTCAAGCAGCATACCGACGAGCAGGGCGAATCGGTCTTCGGTCAGGAGGGCATCGGCCTTGGGATCACCGGAGAGAAACACTGAACTCATTGCTCCATCCTCGCACGCAATCGCCCGTCGATCATCCCCAGTTATCATCGACCCATGATCTGCCCCTGCTCAGGACTGCCCCCAGGCACCGACTTCGACCGATGCTGCCGACCCGCCCTCGACGGTGAGACCTGGCCAGCCACCGCCGAGGCGCTCATGCGCTCCCGCTACACCGCCTTCGTCCGCGGGGACGAGAACCACCTCTTCCGCACCTGGCACCCGAAGACCCGTCCCGCCGACCTCGGCGTCGACGAGCAGACGCAATGGCTCGGTCTCGACATCATCGACACCACCGACGGTGGCGAAGACGATGCCACGGGGACGGTGCACTTCCGTGCGCGATTCCGGGACCACCTCGGCGAACAGGAACTCGAGGAGAACTCGTCATTCGTTCGGAGGGCCGGCCGATGGATGTATCTCGACGCCCTGAACCATTGAGTCGCCGAACCCTGAGTCGCTGACGGCACCGCATTCGAAAACCGGATGCGCGCGTGCCTATACTGGTCTCCGGCGCATCCAACGCCCAGCCGAGGTCGTGGTCCCAGCACATCGACCGCATGGCGAAGGGGAGAGAATCCTCGGACGAAACCGGCACGGTGAGAATTCCTGACCAGGTTTCGTGCTGGGGGAGACTTGGTCGCTGAAGGAAGCGACACCATGACCAAGGACAAAGACTTCAAGAAGCTCGTGCGGGCGCGGATGACAGCGACCGGTAAGAACTTCATGTCCGCGCGCGCGGCCCTGCTCGACTCGCAGATCGATCCCCAGATCGAACGATTCCGCACCAAGACGCTGAGCACGTTCATGCCTGCAGGGCGGATCACGGCCATTCCGACGAAACGTCGAGCCCTCGTCGTCCTCCTCATCGAGGTGCTCCAGGCTTTCGAACCCGATCGGACGTACACAGAGAAGGATGTCAACACGATCCTCCTCGGCTTCCACCCTGACTTCGCCCTCCTGCGGCGCGAACTCATCGACTATCGCCTCCTCGAACGCAACTCCGGCACCGGTAGCTACTGGGTGAACCCGCATCCACGCGTCCATACCGGTTCCCAAGCACAGGAGATGGCGGGGCTCACGGCGTTTCTGCGCTGAGTTCGCGACGGCGTATCCTTGAAGCTCGGACCACCACTGGGCACACACAAGGAGCATCCATGGCCTATCACGCCGATTCGACCGACCTCGACGACAAAGAGATCCTCAGCTGGGATCTGTTCGGCCAGTCGGCGCGCGAGATGGCCCAGACGATCGCGGATTCCGACTATGACCCGGAGATCGTCATCGCCGTCGCTCGAGGAGGCCTGCTTCCCGCTGGTGCCCTGGCCTATGCCCTCGGACTCAAGCTCTCCGACGCCATCAACGTCGAGTTCTACACTGACGTCCACGAGACCCTGCCCGATCCCATCCTGCTCGCACCTATGCTCGACATCGAGGCGATCAAGGGCAAGAAGCTGCTCGTCGTCGACGATGTCGCCGACTCCGGTCGCACCCTCGCCCTCGTGCTCGAACTCCTGCGCAAGCACGGGGCCGAGGCCCAGTCGGCCGTCATCTACGCGAAGTCGGCCTCGATCGTCGACCCCGACTTCGTGTGGAAGCGCACGGATCAGTGGATCGTCTTCCCCTGGTCGGCCGAGCCCCCGGTCGAACCCAGCAAGTGACCTGAGACGGTGACGGAGACACGGGACTTCGTCGCCCCGTGCGGACGGGTCCGCGCCTACTTGAACGGCGACGTGATCCGCGCACGGGGCATCCGCTATGCCCGCGCCGAGCGCTTCCGTCCTCCCGTCGACGAACCGCCCGTCGTCTTCATCGACGGTGCTGATCCGGGACCAGCGAGCCCGCAGCTGCGTCGCGACCCCAACGCGGGGATGACGTTCGACCAGCTCGGCGGGCTTCCCATCAGCGAGGACTGCCTGCGTGTGAGCGTAACGATGCCCCAGGACATCGATCCCAGCGCCGAGGCGGGGCTTCCTGTCCTCGTCTGGATCCACGGCGGTGCCTACGTCGCCGGTGCCGGTGACGCGGAGATCTACGACCCGCACACCCTCGCGGCAGAACAGCACATCATCGTCGTCTCCGTCACCTACCGCCTCGGCGTCCTCGGCTATCTGGGCACGGGCGACCCCGAGCACTCGAACCTCGGCGTGCTCGACCAGATCTCGGCCCTGCGGTGGGTGCAGACCAATATCGCCTCCTTCGGCGGAGACCCGAACAACGTCACGATCGCCGGACAGAGCGCCGGTGCCGACGCCTGCGCCCACCTCATGATCGCCGAGGGAACGGCAGGGCTCTTCCGCCGCGTGCTCATGGCCTCAGCTCCATTGGGGTTGGCCGGCGGCACCGATCCGATGAACTGGGCCATGGCGAAGGTCGCCCAGAGGATCGACCCCGACGCGAGCATCAAAGAGATCCTCGACGCCCAGGAGGAAGTCCACAGAGCGGCCCTCGTCGGGGGCCTGCACGCGGGGATGTGCTTCGGAGTCCACTACGGTCGGCACCCTCTGCCGTCTCGCGCGAAGGCGGCGGCCGCATGGGCCGACGTCGCGCCGAATTTCGACGTCCTCATGACCCGCACCGAACGCGAGATCGCGTTCTTCGCCGGATTCGTTCCGGCCCTGCGCCGGCTGCACAATCGGTCCCTGACCTCGCCGATGCTCGAATCCCTCATCTCCGGCATCACCTCGGCGGTCTACACCCGAGCCGGCCGGGAGTTCTACGACCGACACCGCATGTCCGGCGGGCAGGGCGCACGCCTGCTCATCGTCTCCCGCGGCGACGGCAGCTTCTTCGACGCCGCACATTCGGGTGATCTGCCGCTGATCTTCCCGGGCGAGATCTGGCACGATTCCTTCCTCGACTATGGCAAGACCACCGCCATCGCCGGACCCGAACTGCGACGGGTCTGGGGCCGATTCGCCACCTCGGGGTCGTTGCCGCGAGTGCCCGTCCCGGGGCTCATCGACATCATGGGCTGACGGGGCTGACGTAGTCACCCGGGCCCATCGCACGGACTCGGCCGCACGCGTTCTGACGATGGAGCCGATCGGAGTCGCGTTTTCACAATCCCCGTGTCACCGGCGTCGACTACCGTTGGACCATGGACGCTCACCAGATCTCCGCCGCCCGGCTCATCTCCCAGGGACTCGTCGGACCAGCACCGGAATCACCGACCGGTACGCGACTATCGCCAGCGGGTGCGGTCGTCGAACATCTCGGCTGCGTCCAAGCGCAGGCCCTCGGCGGAGCCTTGGCATCGGTGGCGCTGCGCAGCGGAGACAATCCTTCCTCCGGCCTCGAATCCGTGCGAGCAGCCATCGATGCTGGTGAGGTCGTGCGTTCGTGGACTCAACGCGGCACCATTCATCTCACCACTGCCAAAGACATCGGGTGGATCCTCAGCCTGACCGGCCCACGGACGATGAAGGCCACCGCGAAGCGCCGAGAGCATTTCGGCATCACCGATGCCATGCTCGAGACTGCTGCCGAGCTGGCCACCGACGCCATCCGTGAACGCGGAATGCTGACACGTGAAGAGCTGCTCGAGGCATTCGCCCCTGTGGGGGCCGGCGATGAATACGGTCACGCCCGGTACCTCATCACCTCACTGTGCCTGCAGAACCTCATCGTGCAGGCCCCGATGATCGCGGGCAAGGACGACATGAAGTACGTTCTCACCGCCGATTGGGTGCCGACACCCACCGAACTCGACGCCGAGGCGGCCCTGCACGAATGGATGAGACGCTACGTCCTCAGCCACGGACCGGTGACCATCGACGACGCGACACGGTGGACCGGCCTGCCGAAGACGACGGTGAGAGCCGCCGTCAACGCTGCCGTCGACGCCGGCGAGATCATCGCCACGAAGATCGGCGACATCGACTACGTTCAGGCTCCCGACCTCGACGACCGCTTGGCTGCATGGGAGTCCGACGCCCAGGACACGCTGCTGCTGCCGGGCTTCGACGAGGTCATCCTCGGCTACAAGGACCGCAGCGCCACACTCGACCCGGAACACGAGAAGCTCGTCGTGCCCGGCGGCAACGGAATGTTCAAAAACACTGTCATCAGCCAGGCCCGCGCGTGCGGAACCTGGAGACGCTCACCGCGTAAGAACGGGCCGCGCGTCGTCACCGATGCTTTCCCCGGCCTGAGCGTCGACACCGACGCTGTCGAGGCGGCGGCCGCCACGCACCCGGCCTTCGCCTGATCGGCGTTTCCCATGCACAGGTGGAGAGAACGAGGGCGAACGACGCCGGAAGTCGGCATCATCGTCAACCTCAAACACCACAGCACTCACCGGGCCTACTCGAATCTGGTCGAGGCGATGCGTCCCCTTGATATCCGCTACCGGACGATGACGACGACGAGCGAACGCGACGGTGTATGGCAGGCAGCACAACTCGTGGCGTGGGGTGCCGACGTCGTCATCATCCTCGGCGGCGACGGGACCATCAGGGCAGCCGGTCCGGTGCTTGCCGATGCAGAAACACCAGTGCTCCTCATTCCGACGGGGACGGCGAACGTGCTCAGTCGCCACGTGGGCATCACCTCGACTCGACACGCGATCGCGCACTGCCTGCGCGTCCTCGCAACCGGACTTCACTCGAGCGGAATTAGGTTCGTGCCGATCAATGAGGTCGACATCCGTCACAGCGACGGCAGTCGACGGCAGACGGTGTTCCTCTGCCTCGCCGGCATCGGCGGGGACGCCCGAGCGGTGGCCCGCCATCACGTCGCGCCGGGACTGCTCGGCTACGCCTGGGGCGCGGCCAGGGCGCTCTTCGCCACCGACCTCACGCTCACTGCGGATGGCATCACCGTCGACGGGGAGGCGGCCACGACCGAAAACGCTCGTCGGCCGGAGCGCATGTGGTCGATGATGGCCTCAAAGGTTGCTCGTCCCGCCGGACCGGTCTCGGTCTTCCCCGATGCCCGCATCGACGCTGAGACATTCTCCGTGCTCGGCGTCGGACCTCTGCCCCGCACAGCTGTCGAGCGGATGCGCGCGTGGTGGTCAATCGGCCTCGACTGTCTGAGCGGCAGTCCTGGATCGAACCCGCTCATGGACTGCCGTCAGGCCACCGGAGTCACGGTCCGACTGCGGACCTCGGCGCCGGTGCAGCTCGACGGCGACCTCATCGAGGACTGCGTCGAGCTGCACGTGCGTGCCGGGATGAGGCAGCTGTTGGTGTCAGCGCCGGCGCCGTGAGGTTCCGAAGATGCCGCGGGCGATCTCACGAGCGGCGGTGCGGGTGAACTGTTTGAACGCGGAGGACTTCACCACCTGCGAGAACATGTTCTCGTCTTCCTTCTTCCCCGACTTCTTCTCTGCCGCACCCTTCTCTTCGGGGAAGTCGATCGTGTCCGAGGATGTGGAGCCGCCGGCCGGTTCGCGAGCCGAATCGGCCGATGCCGAGCGCTGCTCTTCCGCATGGGCTTCGGACCCGCCTTCGAGCCGCTTGGCGAGGATCTCGCGAGCGGATTCGTTGTCGATGACGGTGCCGTACTTCTCGTGCTGCGGCGAGGCGGCCACAGCCGATCTGATCTCGTCCTCGCTCATCGGGCCCATCTTCGACTCCGGGGCACGCATCCGCGTCGGTGCCACAGGAGTCGGAGCCCCATCGGGATCCATCACCGTGACCACGGCTTCGCCGGTGCCCAGCGACGTCAGCAGCTCCTCGAGGTCGTAGTCGGACTTCGGGAAGGTCTGCACCGTCGCCTTGAGTGCCTTCGCATCATTGGGCGTATGCGCCCGCAGCTGATGCTGGATGCGGGACCCGAGCTGCGCGAGCACATCGTCGGGCACATCCTTCGGCGTCTGCGTGACGAAGAAGATGCCCACCCCCTTCGACCGGATGAGCCGCACGGTCTGCGTGACGGACTGCAGGAACGCCTTCGACGCATCGGCGAAGAGCAGGTGGGCCTCGTCGAAGAAGAACACGAGGGACGGCTTGTCGGCATCGCCGACCTCGGGCAGGTCCTGGAACAGGTCGGCCAGCAGCCACATGAGGAAGGTGGAGAACAGAGCGGGGGACTGGCTGAGCTTCTGCAGCTCGAGGACGGAGATGATGCCGGCGCCGTTGTCATCGACCCGCAGCAGATCCGCGGTGTCGAACTCGGGCTCACCGAAGAAGACATCGCCGCCCTGCGCCTCGAGTTCCGAGATCTTGCGCAGGATGACACCGACGGTGGCCTTCGACGCTCCGCCGATGCCTTCGAGATCCTCCTTGCCCTCGGCCGAGGTGAGGAAGGTGAGCACCGCCTTGAGGTCCGAGAGGTCGAGCAGGGCCAGTCCGGCCTGATCAGCGTAGTGGAAGACCAGCGAGAGCACGGACTCCTGCGTGTCGTTGAGCTCGAGCACCTTGGACAGCAGGATCGGTCCGAAGGAGGTGACAGTGGCGCGCAGCGGCGTGCCGAGCCCCGAATCGCCGAGAGTGTAGAACTCCGTGGGATTGCCTCTCGGCGCCCAGTCCTGCCCGGCGGCGTCGAGGCGCTTGCGCAGCTTGTCCGACTCGACGCCGGCAGCGCCGACGCCCGACAGGTCGCCCTTGATGTCCGAGGCGAACACAGGCACACCTGCCTTCGACAGCTGCTCGGCGAGCACCTGGAGCGTCACGGTCTTGCCCGTGCCGGTGGCACCGGCGACGAGCCCGTGTCGGTTGAGCATGGCCAGTGGGATGGAGATGGGGGTGTCCTTCGACGGCTCCTCACCGTCGAGGGCGACCCCGAGCTCCAGGGTCTCACCGTCGAATGCGTATCCGTCTTTGAGCGTCTGCAAGGCTTCAGCTGTCATGGCTCAATCTTTGCACAACGGCGCCGAGGTGGTGGAGGAATTGTGCGTGCAATCGTGGATCCCCGCCCAATTCCGGATGGAAGCTGCCGCCCCACACGTGTCCCTGTCGCACGAGGACGGGCTGACTGTTATGCGAGGCGAGCACCTCGACGTCCGATCCGATGTCGAGGATCTGCGGTGCACGGATGAACGTTCCGTCGAAGGACTCGTCGAGGCCCGAGACGGTCAGCGGCGCGGTGAACGACTCACGCTGGCGTCCATAGGCGTTGCGAGCCACGGTGATGTCGAGCCCGCCGAGGCGGCCGTACCCTCCCAGCGAATCATCGCTGAGGCGGTCGGCCAGCAGGATGAGGCCGGCGCACGTGCCGAATACGGGCAGGCCGTCGTCGATGTGTGTCCGCATTTGGGGGAAGAGGTCCGTGCCGTCGGCGATGCGCACCATGGCCGTCGATTCCCCGCCGGGCAGGACGACCGCGTCGAGATCGGTCAGGTGCTCGGCCCGGGTGACCTTTCGGGCCTCGACGCCCAGGGAGCCGAGCACACTCAGGTGCTCACGGAAAGCTCCCTGGAGGGCGAGGACCCCGATTCTCACCATCCGCGTTCGGCCAGTCGGTGAGGGGCAGGCACGTCGGCGACATTGATGCCGACCATCGCATCGCCGAGTCCGCGGGAGGCCGCGGCGACTGCCGCCGGGTCGTCGTAGTGGGTGGTCGCCTCGACGATGGCCTTCGCTCTGGCCTCGGGGTTGCCGGATTTGAAGATGCCCGAGCCGACGAAGACGCCGTCGGCGCCGAGCTGCATCATCATCGCCGCGTCCGCGGGAGTGGCGATGCCGCCGGCGACGAAGGTCACCACGGGCAGTCTGCCGAGGCTCGCAACCTGCTTGACGAGGTGGTAGGGAGCCGCGATCTCCTTGGCTGCGACGTAGAGCTCGTCCTCGCTCTTGGCCGTGAGCGCACGGATCTCGGAATTGATGGTCCGCAGGTGGCGCATCGCCTCGGAGACGTCACCGGTTCCGGCTTCACCCTTGGACCGGATCATCGAAGCGCCCTCGGTGATCCGGCGCAGAGCCTCGCCGAGGTTGGTCGCACCGCACACGAAAGGCACCTGGAAGACGGACTTGTCGATGTGGTTTACGTAGTCGGCGGGAGAGAGGACCTCGGACTCGTCGATGTAGTCGACGCCGAGATTTTCAAGGATCTGTGCTTCGACGAAGTGTCCGATGCGGGCCTTGGCCATGACCGGGATCGACACCGCGTTGACGATCGAGTCGATGAGGTCGGGATCGCTCATCCGGGCGACTCCGCCCTGGGCGCGGATGTCGGCGGGGACGCGTTCGAGGGCCATGACGGCCGCCGCGCCGGCGGCCTCGGCGATACGGGCCTGCTCCGCGTTGACGACGTCCATGATGACACCGCCCTTGAGCATCTGCGCCAGGCCGGTGTTGAGGAGGGTCTGAGTCTCGGTCATTGGGTTCTTCCATTCACTCGTGCGGTCACGATCCCGGTCGACCATGCGCACAGCGTCGCCTCGCCTCAATCAGTGGCGAGTCGATGCGGTCGGATGTCGGGTCGATGGATCGGATGATGACAGGGGTGAACGGCCGTTCGCTTCCAGGCTAGAACGAGATGTGGCTTATAAAGAGGGCCAGCAGAGTTTCAGTATTTTAGGCCAGTCTGCCTCGGCAGAACTATCATCGTGCCATGGGAGCGCGGAGCGAACGAGTGCAGGTGATCGGTGCCGGCAGCAAGGACAAGGGCCGGGCCGAAGGCATCGCCCTGCCGTTGAGCGTGGACAAGCGCGTGGCTACTCCTCTGCCCGATCAGATCGCTCAGGGACTGCGAGCCCTCATCGCCGATGGGACGTTGCGCCCTGGTGATGCGGTTCCGTCGAGTCGTCGCCTTGCCGGCCACCTCGGCGTCTCTCGCGGCAGTGTCGAGACCGCCTATGCTCAGCTCGGGGTCGAAGGATTCCTCCTCGGAGCGGAACGCTCTGCGACCCGGGTCAACCCGGACCTGCCCGCCGCAGCACGGTCACCGCAGCCCAGACCCCGTGTTCCCACTTCGCCGAGGCGGCGCCTGCGCAGCTACATCGACCTCCGCCCGGGTTTCGGTGGTGACGATCCGCTGCGTGAACCCGCCTTCCGGAGGGCGTGGCGGGAATCGCTCGACCTCGATCCCGGACCGATCGACCCAGTGGGCCAGCCGGGTGCCCGGTGGGCCATCGCCGACTATCTACGGCTGGCTCGGGGGATGACCGTCGATCCCGACGAGATCATCCTCACCAGCGGTTCCCGGGATGGTCTGCGCCTGCTGCTGGGCATCGGCGTGAACGGGTCGATCGCTGTGGAAAATCCCGGATTCCCTGGCCTGCGGCAGGCGATGGCCGACCAGGAACTCGTGCCGCTCGACGTCGCCGAAGAAGCCCCGGCACCGGTCGGGGTGGGTGCCGCCGTCGTGACCCCGAACCACCAGTTCCCGCACGGCACCCCGATGCCTGTCGATCAGCGTGTACGCCTCCTGGACTGGGCAGCGGAGCACGACATCATCCTCATCGAGGACGATTACGACAGCGAAGCGCGCTTCACCCGCACAGTGCTGCCGACACTCTACGACCTCGCCTCGTCGGCAGGAAGCCCGGCGCAGGTCGTCCATATCGGCACGTTCTCGACCCTGCTCACCTCGTCGGTGTCGACGGGATACCTCGTCAGTCACGGCGAGATCGCCGACCGCCTCGTGGAGATGCGCACGGCGCTGGGCCCGGCGTATTCACCGATCCTGCAGACAGCCATCGGGTCGTACCTGGGATCAGGGGGACTGCGCCGACGGATCTCTCGCGGACGGCGCCGCCTCAGAGCCGCTGAGCAGGTCGTCGCCGAGGTCGGAGAGATCCCCGGTCTCGTCCACGAGGGGCGCACCCTCGTGATCGAGACGAGCCGTGACGAGGCCGCGTGGCTGTTGCGTCGATTGGCTGATCGCGGGATCCTCGTCGCTTCGTTGGCCCGTGGTTGGACCGGCGGGGATGAGGCCCGCCACGGACTCGTCATCGCCCACTCGAATGTCGAGGCCGAGGTGCTGCGGAACGCACTGACAGTCGTGCAGTCCCTGTTGAGTAGGATCGAGTCATGAAGAGGTTCGGTTTCGTTGCCGACGGCGTGTTCAAACTGCTTGTCGCCGTGGCAATCGTGGTGTTCATGCCCGCACTCGAGGAGTTCTTCCTCTCGCCGAGGTGGCTCGTCATCGTCGCTGCCGTACTGCTCTTCCTCAGCGCTGCCACGGAGATCTCGTTCGGAGTGCGCAAGGGGGAGAAGCGCTACGTCAGACACCTGGCGATCTTCGACAGCCTGTGGATCATCGCGACGGTTGTCGGCATCGTCTTCGCTTTCGCCGGAAACGCAGCCGCCGGCTATGTCTGGTTCGGCTACACGGGATTGGCTTCGCTGTTCCTCGCGGTGGTCTTCACCACCGGAGCGAACGGCCCGGACTTCGGCGACGACGAGAACGGCACGGATGCCGGAGAGCACGAGGGCGGCACCCAGCGCTGAGAAACGCGACGCTGGGACTCTTGAACGCCGCACGCTCTGGCACCACAGCGGGCGCGATAGCACGCTCGTTCAAGGCGCAGCGCGTCTGTGGAACCGTGCGCCGATCGACAACAGCGCTCCGCCTTGATCGAGCGTATGGCGCCGCTGGCAGGTTCGAACGCCGCTGGGACGCTTGAACGACGCCGCTGCAGATGCCGTGGCAGCAGCGCCGGCGGGGTGGGCGGCGGGTCAGCGGTTGAAGGCGATCGCGGCGCTGTAGCCCGCAGGGATCCCCTCGCCGAGGTCGTGGATGTCGACGTCCGGGTGCGGTGAGTCCGGCTGTGCGCCGGTGCCGATGTAGTCCATGCCCGGATCTCTCGCCAGGCCGGTGCTCAGCGCCTTGAGGAACGCCTCGGTGCGCGCCCATACCCGGACGAAGCTGGCAGCGAGCTCGTCTTCCGGCAGCGCCTCAAGTTCGGCGCGCTCCTTGACGTGGAGCAGCTGCATCGCCTCGGCGGCCACAGCGTGTTCGGGGACTGCCTCGAGGTCGATTCCCACCGGATCCTCGGACACAGCCACGAGCACGAGGCGGCGGGCCCGGGTGACGGAGAACTCGCAGTCGTCGACACGGGGTTTGCCCGCCGAATCGAGGCGGATCTCGATTCCGGCCGGATCCCGCTCGAGATGGGCGCCGAGGACGTGGCGCAGGACGACACGACCGGCAGTCCAGGTGGCGGCCGCCTCGGCATCGAATTCCTTCGCGTAGTTGCGCTCCTGCTCGGTGAGCACGGAATCGTCCTCACGAGTCCAAGCGGCAGATGCCGCGGTGTCCGCGAGGACGAGGGCAGTGGGAAGATCGGTCGGCAGCTCGGTGAAGCTGGAGTGGAACGGCATCGATCAGCGGCCCAGCGCCTTGTGGATCTTCTTCAGTTTGCGGTTGAGGACGAAGATCCGCACCGAACCGATGATTCCGGCGATGAGGATGCCGCCGATCGCGGCGAAGAGCATGGCCACGCCCAGCGGCAGTTCGAACTGCCAGCCGAAGTATTCGAACTCCGCAGGCACGTTGTTCTGCAGGATGAAGATGAGGAGCAGGACGACGATGATCGCGCCGAGGATGAGGGAGACCCACATGCCTGCCGACATTCCGGGTCCGGCCTGCGTCGACGGCAGCTCGCCGGTCTGGGGCTGTGACTGTTCGTCGGTGTGACCGGCAGGCGCCTGCGACTGCTCGTGCGGGGAGATCTCACGAGTGTCACCGGCACCGAGGTCGGCCTCGGTGGAAGTCTCTTCCCCGAGCACGGAGTCGGTCTCGGCCAGGAGCTCTTCGGGCGTCTGCGATTCGCCGCGGGGGTCTTGAGTACTCATGCGCCCCATCATAACTGCTGATGGGGCGCATGAGTCGGGGTGTGAGACAAGTGTTCGGAAACCGTTGCCCAACGCTTCTCACATGATGCCGATCAGGAGAGAGGCGGTGTCGATCAGAGGATCAGACCGTCTTGCTCAGGGAGGAGATGATGTCGTTGAGCGTGGCCGACGGACGCATCGCCGTGTTGACCTTCTCATCGTTCGGGTAGTAGTACCCACCGAGGTCGACGGGGCTTCCCTGCACCTCGAGGAGTTCGTTCGCGATCTTCTCCTCATTCTCGGTCAGAGCCTTCGCCACGGGTGCGATGGCCTCAGCGAGTGCCTCGTCGGCGGTCTGCTTCGCCAGCTCCTCCGCCCAGTAGAGGGTGAGGTAGAAGTGGCTGCCGCGGTTGTCGATCTCCCCGACCTTGCGCGACGGCGACTTGTTCTCTTCGAGGAACCTGCCCGTAGCGGCGTCGAGGGTGTCGGCCAGCACTCCGGCTCGCTCGTTTCCGTGGACGTTGAACTCGTGGCGGAAGGATTCGGCCAGGGCGAGGAACTCACCGAGGGAGTCCCAGCGCAGGTGGTTCTCCTCGACGAGCTGCTGGACGTGCTTGGGAGCCGAGCCGCCGGCGCCGGTCTCGAACAGCCCGCCGCCGGCGATGAGCGGGACGACGGAGAGCATCTTCGCCGAGGTGCCCAGTTCGAGGATCGGGAACAGGTCGGTGTTGTAGTCGCGGAGCACGTTGCCGGTCACCGAGATGGTGTCCTTGCCCTCGCGGATCCGGTCGATCGAGAACTGGGTCGCATCGACGGGGTTCATGATCCGGATGTCGAGGCCCTCGGTGTCGTGGTCCTTGAGGTACTCCTCGACCTTCGCACGGACGTTGTTGTCATGCGCGCGGGTCTCGTCGAGCCAGAACACGGCAGGGGTGTCGGACAGGCGGGCACGGGTCACGGCGAGCTTGACCCAGTCGCGGACCGGGATGTCCTTGGTCTGGCAGGCGCGCCAGATGTCACCGGCGGCGACCTCGTGGTTCATGAGCACATCACCGGAGGAGTCGACGACCTCGACGACACCGGCCTCGGGGATCTCGAAGGTCTTGTCATGGCTGCCGTACTCCTCGGCCTTCTGCGCCATGAGACCGACATTGGGCACGGTGCCCATGGTCGTCGGGTCGAAAGCGCCGTTGGCCTTGCAGTCCTCGATGACGGTCTGGTAGACCCCGGCGTACGAGGAGTCGGGGATGACGGCCAGGGTGTCCTGGGTTGCGTCGTCCTTGTTCCACATCTTTCCGCCGACGCGGATCATCGCGGGCATGGAGGCGTCGACGATGACGTCGGAGGGCACGTGGAGATTCGTGATGCCCTTGTCGGAGTTGACCATGGCCAGGTCGGGTCCCTCGGCCAGGCCCTTCTCGATTCCGGCCTTGATGCCGGCGGCGGCGTCGGCAGGCAGGGCGTCGAGCCCGCCGAGGATGGCGGCCAGTCCGTTGTCGGAGGTCAGTCCCGCCTCGGCGAGGACCTCGCCGTACTCGGCGAAGACGGCGGGGAAGAAGGCTTCGATGACCTTGCCGAAGAGGATCGGGTCGGAGACCTTCATCATCGTCGCTTTGAGGTGGACGGAGAAGAGGACTCCGGTCTCCTTGGCGCGGGTGATCTGCTCCTTGACGAATTCGTCGAGGGCGGCGACGTTCATCTTCGTCGAGTCGATGATCTCGCCGTCGAGGACCGGCAGCGATTCCTTGAGCACGACGGTCTCGCCGGCGGCGGTGCGCAGGCGGATGGACAGCGTATCGTCGCCGTCGATGATGACCGACTGCTCGTTGTCGCGGAAGTCATCCGAACCCATGGTCGCGACCTCAGTCTTCGAGTCCGCTGACCATTCGCCCATCGAATGCGGGTGGGCCTTGGCGAAGTTCTTCACAGCCTCCGGAGCGCGACGGTCGGAGTTGCCCTCGCGCAGAACAGGGTTGACGGCCGAACCCTTGACCTTGTCGTAGCGGGCGCGGACATCCTTCTCCTCATCCGTCGCAGGCTCTTCCGGGTAGTCGGGCAGATCGTAGCCCTGGCCCTGCAGCTCGGCGATGGTGGCCTTGAGCTGCGGCACGGAAGCCGAGATGTTGGGCAGCTTGATGATGTTCGCGTCCGGAGTCTGGGCGAGAGCACCCAGTTCAGCCAGGGCGTCGCCGACCTGCTGATCCTCGGGGAGACGGTCACTGAACTGCGCCAGCACGCGCGCGGCGAGAGAGATGTCCCGCGTCTCGACATCGACACCGGCCGAGGTGGCGAAGGCTTCGATGATCGGTTTGAGCGAGTATGTCGCCAGAAGCGGTGCTTCATCCGTGCGCGTGTAAATGATTTTAGCCATAGTGATGGACTACTCCGCATCGTCTTGGGGTTTGTCACAGACATCTTACCTTCCGGACGATTTTGGTAGTCGGTACGGGCCGATGACTGTGCTCACACCTGCCCTCACCGCCCAGCCGTCGCCTCACCCGGTAGTCTTCTGTGTCGGCACGGACAACAGAAAGAGGACGACAGTGGCCAAACTCTACTTCCGCTACGGGGCGATGAACTCCGGCAAGTCGACCGCTCTGCTCCAGGCCGCCTTCAACTACGAAGAACGCGGACAGCGGGTCCTGCTGGCCAAGCCGGTCATCGACACGAAGGGAGCCTCGGAGATCGTCTCCCGGCTCGGCGTCACCCGGGGAGTCGACTTCCTCATCCCTGAGGACGGCGATGTGGAGACGATCTACGCCGAACACGCCGACTACGTCGATCACGACGCTCTGCTCGAGTCCATCGACGCCCCGAAGACCCCGGTCGCGTGCCTGCTCATCGACGAAGCGCAGTTCCTCACCCCGACTCAGGTGGATTCGCTCATGCGCATCGCCACCTATGCCTCGGTGCCGGTGATGTGCTACGGAATCCGCACAGATTTTCAGACGCGAGCATTCCCCGGTTCGGCCCGCCTGCTCGAGATCGCCCACACCCTCGAAGAGCTCAAGACGATCTGCCGGTGCGGTCGGAAGGCGATGTTCAACGGTCGCCTCGTCGACGGGGAGTTCATCTTCGACGGCGATCAGGTCGCGATCGACGGCAACGCGGTGACCTATGAGTCGCTGTGTCCCCGCTGTTATCTCGACTTCTCCGGCGGTAGGCTGATCACGGAAGACTCCTGACGATCCCTTCATCCTGTTCGACCCGATGTCCCGCCGGTCGACCGACCCTGCCGAGGAGCCTGATATGCGCATCGCCATCCGTGCCTTCAACGACAATCCCGGTTCTCCCGTCCTCGTCTTCGGCAATGCGCTGGGCACGAGGATGTCCTTGTGGTCCTCCGTGGCCGCACGGCTGACCGACGACTTCCAGATCTACCTCTCCGACCTGCCCGGGCACACGCTCCCGGCAGAAGATACACTCGCCGAGGCGGCCGCACCGCTGACGCTCGATGAGCTCGCTTCCGGTCTCGTCGAGTCCCTCTCAGGGATCGGAGTGGAGACCTTCGCCTACTGCGGAGTCTCGATCTCCGGCGGCATCGGCCTCACACTCGCCCTCAACCATCCCGACTCCCTGACCGGGCTCATCGCCTGCGCGACGGCCGAGAAGTTCGGCACACCGGAGTCCTGGGACGAGCGCATCGAACAGGTGCGCACCGACGGCACCCGCGGACTCGTCGACGACACCGCCGACCGCTGGTTCGCCGCAGGATTCCTCTCCGAAGACATCGCGACGGGTCACCTCGTGCTCACCGACCTGGCACTGCTCGACGATGCGGCCTACATCGCGGCCGCCTCTGCGCTCAAGACCTACGACGTGAGCGGATCGCTGCAGGCGATCACGACGCCGACCCTGTTCCTCGCCGGAGCCCAGGATCCCGGCTGCACCCCGGAAGCGATGTCGGCGATGGCCGACCGAGTCGACGGTGCACGCTTCGTCACGGTTCCCGACTCCGCGCATCTGCCGATGGTCGAACACCCCGACATCGTCGTCGACCATGTGGCTGAGTTCTGCAGCGGACTCGGCGAGGACGACGCGGTCCGGAATGTGACGGACACTGTCTGACCTGGCCGCGAACTGGCAGACTTGAGCCATGACTCAGCTGTTCGAACCGCTCACTCTGCGGGGCATCGAGATCCCCAACCGCATCTGGCTGGCCCCGATGTGCCAATACTCCTGCGAGGCCGAGGACGGCATGCCCGGTCCGTGGCATCTCGTCCACCTCGGGGCCAGAGCACAGGGCGGGTTCGGACTCATCCTCACCGAGGCGTCCGCCGTCGTCCCCGAGGGGCGCATCTCTCCACAGGACGCGGGGATCTGGAACGACGAACAGGCCGAATCCTGGTCGGCCGTCGTCGACTTCGTCCATTCCCAGGGCAGCGTCATCGGCGTCCAGCTCGCCCACGCCGGCCGCAAGGCGAGCACCTACCGTCCCTTCGCCGGCGAGCCCAAGGGCAGCGTCGCCGAATCCGACGGCGGATGGCCGACGCTCGGCGCCAGCCCGATCGCCTACCCGCAGCTGGCCGAACCGACGGAGATGACGAGTGAGGACATCGCCGAGGTGGTCGCCGCCTTCGCCGCCGCCGCACGCCGTGCGATCGACGCCGGGTTCGATCTCGTCGAGATCCACGCCGCCCACGGCTATCTGCTGCACTCCTTCCTCTCACCGCTGTCGAATCAGCGCACCGACGACTACGGCGGTGACCTCGCTGGACGCTCCCGCATGCTCAACGAGGTGTACGCGGCCATCCGCGCCGAGGTCGGCGAGGAGGTTCCCGTCTTCGTGCGCATCTCGGCCAGCGAATGGCACGAGGGCGGCTTCGACGTCGCCGAGGCGGCTGAGGTCTCCCGCGGCCTGTCCGAGGCAGGCGTCGACCTCATCGACGTCTCCTCCGGCGGGAACTATCCCGTGCGGATCCCCATCGGCCCCGGATATCAGGTGTCCCTGGCCGCTGCAGTTCGTGCCGAGGGCGTGCCGACCGGCGCCGTCGGACTCATCACCGACCCGCAGCAGGCCGAGACGATTCTCAGCACCGGCCAGGCCGACGCGATCTTCATGGCCCGCGCCGCGCTGCGCGAACCCTCGTGGCCGCAGAAGGCCGCCCACATCCTCGGTGTCGAACCCGGTCCCTATCCGCCCCAATACACGCGCGGAGCCTGGTGAAGCGTCAGTCCACAGCGAAACGTCGGATCACAGTGAGAAGAGGAGTACGGAAATGAACACGATCGAGACCGAACACGTCGTCATCCGCTGGGCAGCGGTCTCCGAGATGGAGAACAACGTCTACCTGATCACGGCGAAGGAGACCGGTTCCCAGGTGCTCATCGACGCCGCTGACGACATCGATGCGATCACCGACCTCGTCACCGCCGGAGCCGCGGACACCGAAGCGCAGCCGGAGCTGCGAGCGATCATCACCACCCACCAGCACTGGGATCACATCCGCGCTCTGCCGGCCGCCGCGGCGAAGTATCCGGAGGCGATGACGATCGCAGGAGCCGACGATGCGGCCGCCATCACCGAGGCCGAAGGCGTGGAGATCGCACATTCGGTCGACCACCTCGACGTCGGAGACTTCGGCGGGTTCGTCCTGCAGGCGATCGGGCTGCGCGGGCACACCCCGGGCTCGGTCGCGCTGCTGCTGCGCGACGGAGGGAAGTCGATTCTGTTCTCCGGGGATTCCCTGTTCCCCGGCGGGCCGGGCAAGACCTGGTCGCGGGAGGACTTCACTTCGCTCATGGACGATCTCGAGGAGCGGGTCTTCACAGAGCTGCCCGATGACACGCTGGTGCTGCCGGGCCACGGTGCCTCGACGACCGTGGGTGAGGAACGCCCGAAGCTGGGGGAGTGGCGCGAACGCGGCTGGTGATCAGCTCGGCAGAGCCGCGATGCCGAGCACTGCCCAGACGAGAGCGAGCAGGCCTGCGACGATGATGCCGAGGTTCCACTCCCGCTGGATCGTCCGCTTCCCGCCGGGGTTGGCCAAGTCGTCGTCGCTCAGCCCGGCGTAGCGGTCGAGGACGGTGTCCACAGCCGGATTCGGATCGTCGACGAGCCGGCGCATATCGTGCTCGTCCTTCTCCCATCTCTTCCCCTTGCCGGCCAGCGGCCACGAGGAGAAGGTCTTCTCATGCGTGCGTACTCCGAGGCCGAAGTGCGTGTCGAAGCCGTCGACGAGGTTCCACGGCACGGTCACGGTCTGGAGCGGATTGACGAGGACGAGCTGGCGATGGTGGAGCTCGACCCGCGGGTACCGGTAGAGCACGTAGACGAGGACGCCGACAGCGATGGGGATCCCGGCGATGGCGAGCCCGCGCAGCGTGAAGTCGCCGATCGCGATCGAGACGACTCCGAGAGCACAGAGTCCGCCGACGATGACGAACAGCACGGTCGAACTCGTCGTCCTCACGGACGTCGGCTGAAAACCCGCTGAATTGCGATCCATCTCACTGTTAACCACCTGTCCATCCTATCCATTGAGACTTGAGATTTCTTGGATGTTTCCTTGGTCTCGAAACGGTAACGATTCGGATTTTCGCTCATTATGTGGACTCGGTCACAGTCGCGGGTGAATTAACTTTGAGGCAATCCATGTGAAAAGCATGAACGCGATCACATCCGGGTCGGATCATTCCGTTCGGGACGCAGTGATCGGAATGCACCCCGGTCCGGGGTGCACATTCGAGGGTGACTCGCCCTAAGACAACAAGGAGAGAACGTGAACAAGCGCTTCCTCGCGGCCGGCGCCTCGGTTGCCGCAGCCGCTATGGTGCTCACCGC
This sequence comes from Brevibacterium atlanticum, assembly GCF_011617245.1. NCBI lineage: Bacteria > Bacillati > Actinomycetota > Actinomycetes > Micrococcales > Brevibacteriaceae > Brevibacterium > Brevibacterium atlanticum. Next base: position 1,792,916 of record NZ_CP050152.1, read on the forward strand.
CTGCACACCCCCTGGCGGAGGCGACGACAGTGACTCATCGAAGGACACCGCCGTCAACATCGGATGGAACGAATCCTTCCGTTCGATGAACACTCTGACCGCGAACGGCAATGCGACCTCGAACGCCATTCTCACTTACATGATGAATGACAACTTCGGGTACTACGACGGTGACCTCGAGGTCCAGGACGGAGCCCTCGGCAAGGTCGAACAGGTCTCGGAGGATCCTCTCAAGGTCAAGTACACCTTCAACGATGATGCGAAGTGGTCCGACGGCACCCCGGTCGATGCAGCGGATCTCGCCCTGACTTGGGCAGGCACCTCAGCGAACTTCAACACCGTCGAAGCGAACAACAACGATGACGGATCGGTGAAGAAGAACGACGCGAAGACCGTCTACTTCGACTCCTCGACCGCCGGCTCGGCTCTGGTGAAGAAGTTCCCGGAGATCTCCGACGACGGCAAAGAGATCACGCTCGAATACTCGAAGCCGTATGCTGACTGGCAGACCGAATTCGGTACCGGTGCCGACGGCGTCGGCGTTCCCGCTCACATCGTCGCGAAGAAGGCCCTCGGAGTCGACGATCCGGAGAAGGGCAAGGAAGCGATCCTCAAAGCCATCAAGGATAAGGACACCGCGAAGCTCTCAAAGATCTCGAACACCTGGAACACCGGGTTCGACTTCACCTCGATGCCGGACGACGAAGACCTGCTCGTCCACAACGGTCCGTACAAGATGACGAAGTTCGAAGAGGGTCAGTACGTCACCCTCGAACTCGACGACAAGTACACCGGCCCCGTCAAACCGAAGGTCAAGACCGTCACGATCCGCTACAACGGCGATCCGATGGCGATGATCCAGGCGATCGAGAACGGTGAGGTCGATATGACCCAGCCGCAGGCCACCGCCGATGTGCTCTCGGCCGCCGAGAAGCTCGACGGAGTCAACGTCGATGCCGCCGACGGTGCCACCTATGAGCACGTCGACTTCACGTTCGACAACAAGGGCCCCTTCGACCCCGAGGCGAACGGCGGTGACGAGGAGAAAGCGAAGAAGGTCCGCCAGGCGTTCCTCAAGACTCTTCCACGCGAAGACATCGTCGACAAGATCATCAAGCCTCTCAACGACAAGGCCGTCACCCGTGACTCCTACTCGCAGGTGCCCGGTTCACCGATGTATGACGCGATCACGAAGGAGAACGGTGTGGTCGACGCGACCACGGTCGACATCGACGAAGCGAAGAAGCTTCTCAAGGAGGCCGGTGCCGACGCTCCGACGGTCCGAGTCATGTACGACAACACGAACTCGCGTCGCCAGCAGGAATTCCAACTGATCAAGGAATCGGCCGAGAAGGCCGGTTTCAAGATCAAGGACGTCGGAGACGTCAACTGGGGCACCCGCCTCGGCGACGGCACCTACGATGTCTCGTTGTTCGGCTGGCAGTCCGAGGGTACGGGAGTGACGGAGAACGATGCGAACTTCCGCACCGGGGCTCAGAACAACTACGGCGGCTACTCGAACGAGAAGACGAACAAGATCCTTGACAAGCTCCTCGTGTCCGAGGAGGACCAGCAACAGGATCTGCTCATCGACTTGGAGAAGCAGCTGAGCGAGGACGCCTTCGGCGCCCCGATCTTCCAGTTCCCCGAACTGACGATCTATCGCGACAGTGTCAAGAACGTGAAGTCGACGTCTGTCTCGCCGACGATGTTCTGGAACTACTGGGAGTGGGAAGTCAACTGATCCGCGACTGACGCGATCGGTTCTTCTCCACCCAAGCCTTCTGTGGGGATCACTGTGTGATCCCCACAGCGGCGTTTTCGGAAGATTGAAACAGGAACCCCCAATATGATCAGATTCATTCTCAGACGACTGCTGTCGACGGCACTCGTGCTCCTCGTCGTCACCTTCGTCCTCTACCTGCTGCTCAACGTCGCCCTCGACTTCTTCTGGGACCTGCGTGCGAGCACCTCCCCGAACATCGAGGCACTCTACGAGTCGCGACGCCGACTCCTCGACCTCGACACCCCTGCGGTCGTGCGCTATTTCAAGTGGCTCGCCGGAGTCGGCGGATGCGCCATCGGCCAGTGTGACTTCGGCATCGCCTGGAAGTCCGGTCAAGAGGTCACCGACCAGCTCCAGGGTGCGATCGTCAATACCATCAAGCTCATCACCGCCTCGACGCTCGTGGCCATCGTCCTCGGCATCGCCGTCGGAATGATCTCGGCGATCCGCCAGTACTCGGGCTTCGACTACTTCATCACCTTCGTCTCGTTCCTCCTCTACTCGCTGCCGGTCTTCTGGGTGGCAGTGCTGCTCAAGCAGTATGGTGCGATCGACATCAACAACTTCATCAACGATCCGACGCTCGACTCCTGGTGGCCGATCATCATCGCCTGTGTGGCGATGGGGCTGTTCTGGATGGGTGCACTCGGCGGCAGCGGGAGACGACGCATCATCACGTTCGCGTCCGCCACGCTCGTGACCTTCGCCGTGATCTACTACATTCTCGCGAGCGGCTGGCTCCAGCATCCGAGCATCGGTCTCGTCGGCGTCATCGTCATCGGAGCCGGCGCAGCCATCGTCATGACGTATCTGTCGACCGGTCTGAAGAACCGTCGCGTGCTCTATGCCTCGCTGGCCACGGTCGTCATCGGTGCACTGCTGTACTGGCCTCTGCAGAACCTGTTCTACTACGTCGGAATGAACTGGCTGTGGATGTTCGGTCTTCTCATCATCACCGTTGCCATCGCCATCGGCGTCGGGTTGGCCTTCCGCGGCCCCGACCCGTGGGACACCGCACGCACGACCAGCTTCACCGCCATCATCATCGCCGTCCTCATCTTCTCTGATCGCGTGCTGCAGGGATGGCAGGAGTATTCGGACGATCCGGCCATCAACAATCGTCCGATCGCCACGATCGGCGCCTCGGCGCCGAACATCGACGGAGACTTCTGGATCACGAACCTCGACTCGTTCACGCATCTGCTGCTGCCCTCGATCGCCCTCGTCCTCATCTCCTTCGCCTCGTATACCCGCTACACAAGGGGTTCGATGCTCGAGGTCATGGGGCAGGACTACATCCGCACGGCTCGGGCCAAAGGCCTCAACGAGCGCACGGTGGTCATGAGACATGCGCTGCGCAATGCTCTGCTGCCGCTGGCCTCGGTCGTGCCTGTCGACATCATCACGATGATCGGCGGTGCCGTGATCACGGAGACGATCTTCGGCTGGAACGGCATGGGCAAGCTCTTCATCGACTCGCTGCGGCAGGCCGAGCTCGATCCGGTCATGGCCTACATCCTGATCACGGGCCTGCTCGCCATCATCGCCAACCTGGTCGCGGACTTCCTCTACGCCGTCCTCGACCCGAGAATCCGAGTGAACGCATGAGTACCAACAACGACAATCAGAAGGCTCTCGCTCTCGACGACGTCGGGGACAACGCGATCGAGTCGAAGGAAACCGAAGGCCTGTCTCAGGGCAGGATCGTCCTGCGTAAATTCCTCCGCCACAAAGGCGCGATGATCAGCATCGTCGTCCTCGTGCTCGTGGCGATCTTCGCCTTCAGCGCACAGGGCTTCGGAGCCGTGCCCGGGTGGTGGAAGTTCTCCCACACCGCCTCGGGCCCCGTGGTCAACCCCGGCGGCGCGCCGACCTGGTCGCTGTCGAACATCTTCTCTCCCGGTGACCATCCCTTCGGACAGGACGAGATCGGCCGCGACAACTTCGCCCGAGTGATGAAGGGAACGCAGATCTCGCTCGTCGTCATGTTCGTCATCGGCATCGTGTGCCTGATCATCGGCACGATCGTCGGCGCCGTCGCCGGGTACTACCGCGGTTGGGTCGATTCGGTGCTCATGCGCATCACCGACGGCTTCGTCATCCTGCCGGTGATCGTCGTCGGCTCGATCCTCGGCGTGCTCGTCGGCGGAGCGAACGGCCCCCTGCTGGGCGTGGCACTCGGCTGCATCCTCTGGGTCGGTCTCGCCCGCCTCGTCCGCGGTGATTTCATGTCTCTGCGCGAACGCGAATTCGTCGATTCGGCACGTGTGGCCGGAGCCAGCGACTTCCGGATCATGTTCAAGCACATGCTGCCCAACGCCATGGGCGTGATCATCGTCAATACGACGCTGATCATGAGCCAGGCGATCGTGCTCGAGGCTTCGCTTTCCTACCTCGGCTTCGGCATCAAGCCGCCCGGCATCTCGTTGGGCCAGCTCATCAGCGAATATCAGACCTCCTTCGCCACCCGTCCGTGGCTGTTCTGGTGGCCCGGTCTGTTCATCATCGTCATCGCTCTGTGCGTGAACTTCATCGGCGACGGTCTGCGCGACGCGTTCGACCCGCGGATGAAGACCATCCCGAGCTGGCGGAAGATGAAGAGGGCCGAGCGCATGGCGCAGAAAGGGGCGAAGTGATGGCTGAGAAGACAGCAGCTACCCAGCCGAAGAAGGGATCTCCGATCCTCGAGGTCAAGGACCTCGGCGTCCAGTTCTGGGTCAGCGACGAATGGTGGATGGCTGCCGAACACCTCGACTACACGGTCAACGCCGGTGAGGTGCTCGCGATCGTCGGTGAATCCGGCTCCGGAAAGTCACAGTCGAGCATGTCTCTGCTCGGACTCCTGCCGAGCAACGGCCGGGCCACCGGTTCGGCGAAGCTCGGCGGCCGTGAGCTCATCGGGATGCCGCCGGAGAAGATGCAGAATGTGCGCGGCAACGAGATCTCCGTGATCTTCCAGGAGCCGATGACCGCGCTCAACCCGGTCTACACCGCCGGGTATCAGATCGTCGAGACCCTGCGGGTCCACCTCGACATCGGCCCGACCGAGGCGAAGGAACGGGCTCTCGAGCTCATGCGCCTCGTCGAGATCCCGGACCCCGAGGACCGGTTCCACTCGTTCCCGCACCAGCTCTCGGGTGGTCAGCGACAGCGCATCATGATCGCGCAGGCTCTGGCGTGCCAACCGAAGCTGCTCATCGCCGATGAGCCGACCACGGCACTGGATGTGACGGTGCAGGCCGAGATCCTCAAGCTCATGCGTGAGCTGAAGTCGAAGCTCGACGCCGGCATCATCCTCATCACGCACGACATGGGTGTGGTGGCCGATATGGCCGACCGCATCATCGTCATGCGCGCGGGCAAGGTCGTCGAAGCAGGCACAGCGGAGGAGATCTTCTACCACCCGCAGCACCCGTACACGAAGCAGCTCCTCGACGCGGTGCCCCACCTCGGCGCCGGCGCAGAGGGGGAGGCCTTCGGTGCGAACATCGACGATGTCGAAGCATCGCTGAGCGATATCGGTACGGATCAGGCCGAACACGCTTCGGATCCCGTGGGTCGCTCGGAAACCGGACCCGGCACGGACAAGATCTCGATGGCAGCAGATGCGGACATGGCGCTGGCCGAAGCCCGCGAACAGGCGACCGAGACGGACCGTCCCGAGATCGAGATGGATTCGACGGACACGTACTACCATCCCGGTTCGCAGGCGGACTTCTCGAAGCCCTCTGCCCTGCAGCTGCGCGACGCCGCGATCGAGTATCCGGCGATCGGACGGAAGAAGGCCTTCCGCGCCGCCCACCACATCAACCTCATGATCGCACCCGGTGAGGTCGTGGGGCTGGTCGGCGAATCCGGTTCGGGCAAGACGACGATCGGGCGTGCCGCGCTCGGTCTGCTGCCCACCGTCGAAGGCGATATGGTCGTCAACGGCACGAGCATCAAGGGTCTGAGCAACAAGCAGATGCGTCCTCTGCGCAAGGAGGTCGGCATCGTATTCCAGGATCCCGGCTCCTCGCTCAACCCGCGTCTGCCCGTCGGTGAGTCCATCGGCGAACCGCTCTACCTGCACGAGAAGATGAAGGGACCGGCGCTGAGCAAGCGGGTCGAGGAGCTGCTGACCGCGGTCGAGCTGCCCACCTCGATGCGCAACCGGTACCCGCATGAGCTCTCGGGCGGACAGCGGCAGCGCATCGGCATCGCCCGAGCCCTGACTCTGCGACCGAAGCTGCTCATCGCCGATGAGCCGACGTCGGCACTCGACGTGTCGGTGCAGGCGAAGGTCCTCGACCTGTTCGAGGGGCTGCAGAAGGACTACGGGTTCGCCTGCCTGTTCATCAGCCACGACCTCGCGGTCGTCGAGCGCATCGCCGAACGCATCGCGGTGATGCGGCACGGCTACCTCGTCGAGATCGGCAAGTCCTCTCAGGTCGTGTCGAACCCCGTTCACCCCTACACGCAGCGCCTGCTGTCGGCGGTTCCAGTTCCGGATCCCAAGGAGCAGCGTAAGCGTCGGGAGGCCAGGGACGCCGTCCTCGAAGCCACGATGAACGCCTGAGTTCACTCACCCATACGGCCACCTGCACGCGAGAGTGTGCGGGTGGCCGTATAATTGTCTGTTGGGTCCGGGCTGGACCGATCTCTCTATCTCAAAAGGTTCTTGATGACTGAAGCCATCACGCGACGGGAAAACCGCCGCAATGTAGCAATCGTCGCGCACGTCGACCACGGCAAGACCACTCTGGTCGATGCCATGCTCCGGCAGACCGGTGTGTTCAGCGAACACGGCGACTACGCCGAACGCATCATGGACTCCGGCGACCTCGAACGCGAGAAGGGCATCACCATTCTCGCGAAGAACACCTCGGTGCTCTACAACGGTCCCTCGGCCGGCGACGAACCCATCGTCATCAATGTCATCGACACCCCCGGCCACGCCGACTTCGGCGGAGAGGTCGAACGCGGCCTGTCCATGGTCGACGGCGTCGTCCTCCTCGTCGATGCCTCCGAGGGCCCGCTGCCGCAGACCCGCTTCGTGCTGCGCAAGGCGCTGGCCGCGAAGCTGCCGGTCATCCTGCTGATCAACAAGACCGACCGTGCCGATGCCCGCATCGACGGAGTCGTCGAGGAGTCTCAGGACCTGCTCCTGGGCCTGGCCTCCGACCTCGCCGTTGAGGTCCCCGACCTCGACGTCGACTCCGTCCTCGACGTGCCCGTGGTCTACGCGGCTGCGAAGGCCGGCGCCGCCTCCCTCGAACAGCCCGCCGACGGAGCCGTGCCGGACAACCCCGACCTCGAACCGCTGTTCAAGACCATCCTCGAGACGATCCCGGCTCCGGAGATCAACGAGGACGGTGTCCTGCAGGCGCATGTGACCAACCTCGACGCCTCGCCGTTCCTCGGCCGTCTGGCGCTGCTGCGCATCTTCGGCGGCACGCTGAAGAAGGGTCAGCAGGTCGCTTGGGCACGCGGAGACGAGATCAGCTCGGTGAAGATCACCGAGCTGCTGGAGACGCAGGGCCTCGACCGAGTTCCTGCCACCGAAGCCTCGGCCGGTGACATCGTCGCCGTGGCTGGCATCCCGGACATCATGATCGGTGACACGCTCACCGACATCAACAACCCGAAGCCGATGCCCGCGATCGTCATCGACGATCCCGCCATCTCCATGACCGTCGGCATCAACACCTCGCCGCTGGCCGGACGCGAGAAGGGCACGAAAGTCACCGCCCGCATGGTCAAGGACCGCCTCGACCAGGAACTCGTCGGCAACGTCTCACTCAAGGTCGTCCCGACCGAGCGCCCCGACGCCTGGGAGGTGCAGGGCCGCGGAGAGCTGGCACTGGCCATCCTCGTCGAGCAGATGCGCCGTGAGGGCTTCGAACTCACCGTCGGCAAGCCGCAGGTCGTGACCAAGCAGGTCGACGGCAAGGTTCACGAACCCTTCGAGGAGCTCACGGTCGACGTTCCGGAGGACTACCTCGGCGCCGTCACCCAGCTGCTCGCCGCCCGCAAGGGCGTCATGTCGACCATGACGAACCACGGCACCGGTTGGGTCCGCATGGAGTTCAAGGTCCCCGCCCGCGGCCTCATCGGCTTCCGCACCCGGTTCCTCACCGAGACCCGCGGCACCGGAATCGCGAACACGATCTCCGCCGGATACGGTCCGTGGGCCGGCAACATCGAGTTCCGCGTCAACGGATCGCTCGTGGCCGACCGTGCGGGCGCCGTGACCCCGTACGCGATGATCAACCTGCAGGATCGCGGAACCTTCTTCGTCGAACCGACCTCCGAGGTCTACGAGGGCCAGATCGTCGGCGAGAACTCGCGCGCCGATGATATGGACGTCAACATCACGAAGGAGAAGAAGCTGACGAACATGCGTTCGGCCTCGGCGGACTCCTTCGAGAACCTCACCCCGCCGCGCAAGCTCACCCTTGAGGAGAGCCTCGAATTCGCTCGCGAGGACGAATGCGTCGAGGTCACCCCGGGTTCGATCCGCATCCGCAAGGTCGAACTCGATCAGAAGGAGCGGGCAAAGCTCTACGCCAAGCTGCGTCGCCAGAACGCCTGATCCGACACCACCGAATGACCTCGAGCACCCAGGATCCCATGTCAGTCACGCCACGCGTCCTCTTCGTGCACGCTCATCCCGACGATGAGACGATCACGACGGGAGGCACGATCGCCGCACTGGTGTCCGAGGGTGCCGAGGTCATGGTGCTCACCGCCACGCGCGGTGAGGGCGGCGAAGTCATCCCGGACGAGCTGGGGCACCTCGAGGGTGACCGGCAGGGACTGGCACGGGTCCGCGAACAGGAGATCGCCGAGGCGATGCGTGCCCTCGGAGTGCGGACGCATGCGTTCCTCGGCGGCACCACCCGCACCTTCGAGGACTCGGGCATGGAGTGGGGCTCGGACGGTCACGCCCGCCCGGCACAGTCCATGAGTGCCGATGCCCTCTGCGCGACGGACATGACCACTGTGGCCAGGCACATCGCCGCCGTCATCGACGCCTTCGAACCGCACGCGGTCATCACCTATGCCGGCAACGGCGGGTACGGTCATCCCGACCACGTGCGCGTCCATGAAGCCACCACCGTCGCGGTCGACCTCGCCGAGTGGCGCACCGGCCGGCTGCTCTACGTCGACACCCCCGCCGAGGTGGCCCGCGCGGCCTTCGACCCCGACCAAGACGGATTCGCCGCAGCCGGGTTCGCCCCCGCCGAACACATTCCCGCCAAACCCCCGGTCGATCGCATCGTCATCGGCCAGGACGTGACCTCCCAGCTTCCCGCCAAGCGGGCCGCCCTCGAGGCGCACCGAACGCAGGTGAGCGTGGCCGGGGACTTCTTCGCACTCTCGAACGGCGTCGGTCAGCGGATCGGCGACCACGAATACTTCTCCGTCGGCGCCGGAACCGAAGTCCCCACCGACGCCCTGTCAGATGGGCAGGCCGCGCACGTGCTCACCGGGCTCGATCTCGCCGCCGTCGACGCGCAGGATCATCATGCCGGGCAGGCACGCTCCGCTCAGGCCGCACCGCTGCGCAGGGATCGGTCGCCGAGGCGGCCCGGCGTCTTCGCCTACCTCCACGCCGCCGTCCTCGGACTCCTCATCGCCTTCCTCGGCGCTATGCAGCACCTCAACGTCACGGTCGCCCACCTCGGTGGGACCCCTGTCATCCTGCCCTGGGGACTCGCACTGTCGCTGCTGCTCGCCGCTGCCGGCCTGTGGCATGTGAAGACGATGTATCGTTCCAGCTCACCGATGCTGGTCGCAGCAATCGTCATCGCTGTCATCTCGTACGTGTTCGGGCAGCCGAACTGGCTGCCGGGCGCGGATATGATCGTCACCGGCATGCTGCGCTCCGTGGCTTGGCTGCTGGGACCGATGATTCTGGCCGCCGTGTTCTCCTTCATCAAGGTCGGTCCCGTGACCGACGTGCACCGCGCGGATCGGACTCGTTAGACTCATCCGAACAGAACCGAACCAGTCGTCTCGACACACTCGGGAGAATGATGCCGACCCAGACCCTGTCCGACGGAACCCCGAAGCCCGAAGGGCCGCGTTCAGCCGGCGATGACGTGAAGAAGCGGAGGATCTGGCCTTTCGTGCTCGGCGCCGTGGTCGTCCTGGCGGCGATCTATATCGTCATCGGGTTCTTCAGCGGACGGGTGCTCACGCCGGGAACCACCGTCGCCGGCATCGACATCGGCGGCAAGAGCGCCACCGAGGCCGAGAACACTCTGCGCAACGACCTCAAGGACGCAGCGGAGCAGGACATCACCCTGCAGGCCGGAGAGCCCACCGCGAAGCTCGAGCCCGCCGAGGCCGGCATCACCTTCGATGCCGAGGCGACGGTGTCGAAGGTGACGGGCTTCAGTCTCGATCCCACCGTCATCTGGCATCGCCTCTTCGGCGACGATGAGGTCGCCCCGGTCATCGACGTCGATGGGGAGAAGTTCGATACGGCCACCGACAAGGTCACCGAATCGCTGGCCGTCGAGCCCAAGGACGCGGAACTGAGCTTTGAGACGACGAAGCCGAAGGTCAAGGACGGAGTGGTCGGACAGACCGTCGACGCCGACGCGGTGCGCGCCGCCGTCGACGAGCACTGGCTGCGCAACGAGGACGCACTGCCGGTCGAACCGACGAAGGTCGATCCGGACATCACCACCGCGGAGGCGAAGAAGACGGCGTCCGGCTTCGCGAAGGACGCTGTGAGCAAGGACCTCACCATCACTGCGAAGCCCGGGAAGGATGCGGACTCCGAGGTCAAAGGCGGTGACCTGACGGTGTCCCCGAAGACCATCGCCAAGACACTGACCTTCGAGAAGAAGGACTCGAAGCTGGTGCCCGTCTTCGACAAGGACGAGCTGGCCGAAGCGGTCCTCTCGGCGAACAAGGACATCGGCAAGCCCGCGAAGGATGCGAGCTTCACGATCAAGGACGGCAAGCCGAAGGTCGTCCCCGCCGTTGACGGAATCGGAATCAAGGCGAAGGAACTGACGAAGGCCGTCACCGATGCGATCGAAGACGATTCCTCGACGCCCACCGTGAGTCTGGCCTCCGTCGAACCCGACTTCACGACGAAGGACGCGAAGAAGGCCGACGTCTCCGACACCGTGTCCGAGTTCTCCACGGGGTATAACTCCGAACCCAACCGTGACAACAATCTGCGGGTGGCGACGAAGAAGGTCTCCGGGACCGTGCTCAAGCCCGGAGAGCAGTTCTCCCTCAACGAGGCACTCGGACAGCGCACCGCAGCCAACGGCTACAAGCCCGCCGGTGTGATCTCCGAGGGACAGATGAAGGAGGACTTCGGCGGGGGAGTCTCACAGGTGTCGACGACCCTGTTCAACGCCGCCTTCTTCGCCGGCTTCGATCTCGACGAACATCGGGCGCACTCGCGGTACATCTCCCGCTATCCGGAGGGTCGGGAGACGACACTCGATTGGTCCTCGATCGACCTGAAGTTCACGAACAACTCGAAGACACCAGTCGTCCTCGACATGTACCTCAAAGGCGGAGAGGTCCACGCGAAGGTCTTCGGCGTCAAGAAGTACGACGTCAAGGCCGACGCCTCGGACCGCTTCAACCACACATCGGCCGGATCGATCACCGAGAGCGGCTCATCGTGCACACCGCAGGCACCCAAGGGCGGATGGTCGATCAGGATCACCCGCACGCTCAAGGACATCGAATCAGGACGGACGTCGAAGGACGGCTTCACCACGGTCTACCGACCGGTGAACAAGGTCGAGTGCAAGGGCTGAGATCAGCCCTGTTCGGCGTACCAGGAACGGTGGCGCACCGTCGCACCGAGTGAGGTGAAGAGACTCAGCGAAGCCTCGTTGCCCAGCTCGATGTCGACGAGGTAGGACCGCACCCCGCGCTGAGCGAGCAGTGCCGCAGCGGCGCGGACGACCGAACGACCGGCCCCTCTCCGACGCAGGTCCGGGCGGGTGATGAGATTCGTGATGACGCCCCATTTGCTGCGTTCGACGACCCGGCAGACAGCGACCATCGAACGGGAGCCGTCAGGATGTTCGGCGTAGGCGGTGACGAACTCGCAGGGCTGGTCGGCTTCGATCAGGCCGCGGAAGGCCGCGGCCGAACCGGGCGCATCGCCGGGGCTGCGCTGACTCGTCCACGCCGCGAAATGCTCGGAAGTCGGCGCATCGGCGACGTCGATGATGAGGCCGGCCGCGGCCGCCTCGGCGGGGTTCGAGGCTCCGTCGGCCGCCTCGGCGGTGGATCCGGTGAGCAGGAGGACGGCCTCGGAGGGGGAGTACCCGCGGGCCGAGAGCAGCGGTGCCAGCCCCTCGCACTCGGGAGCCAAGGTCGAGGAATCGTCGGCGGAGTAGATCTGGACCCGGCTCGGCTTCTCCCGACTCCGGTACCACTCCTCGACAGCATCGAGGCCCTGCTCCCACCCCAGACCCGAATCGGTCACCGGAAGACAGCTGTTCGCGCGTCGGGTGGTCGAGTCCGAACTGCGCAGCAGCCAGCCCTTCTGCAGCAGGTCGGCGTCGGACTCGCCGCCTTCATTGCGCAGGTTCTCCACGTGCAGCCAGGACACGTCGTCGGGCAGCCACGCGGCCGCGGAGATGCGGCGCAGATCGACGGCGGAGACGATCTCGTGGGTGCGGCCGGCTCGGGTCGGCGCAGGCGGCACCTCGTGGACGAGGAGGATCTGGGCGCGGGGGATGCGCAGCGGACCGCGCTTCGTGTCGATCTCGACGGCCGCCTCGTCGGCGGAGGTGACGACACCGAGCGCATCCGAGGTCGAATGGGTGTCGCCGGGTTCGAGCGAATACCGGATGACCACTCGTCTGCCGGGCTGCAGATCGTCCACTTCGTACCTTCCAACGTCGAACGTGTGCCCTCCCACCCTATGACACTGCGCGGCGGGTCAGCCGCAGGCATGAGGAGGGACCGCAGATGCAATGCGAATCACCTCGGGCCGGTGGTCACCGGCAAGGGGTGAGGGCGTATCGTTGGGGGTATATGCGCACCATCCATGAGTCTTCCAAGGAGTCAGTCCAGTGACGTACATCATCGCCCAGCCCTGCGTCGATATCAAAGACAAGGCCTGCATCGACGAATGTCCGGTCGACTGCATCTACGAGGGCGAACGCAGCCTCTACATCCACCCCGACGAATGCGTGGACTGCGGAGCCTGCGAACCGGTCTGCCCCGTCGAGGCGATCTTCTACGAAGACGATGTGCCCGAGGAATGGGAAGAGTACTACAAGGCCAATGTCGAGTTCTTCGACGATCTCGGTTCGCCCGGCGGCGCCGCGAAGCTCGGCAATACGCACAAGGACCACTCGATCATCTCCGCGCTGCCTCCCCAGAACAACGACTGAGCGATGACGAACTCTTTCGGCCTGAACCTGCCGGACTACCCCTGGGACCGGCTCACCGACTTCCGCGTGCGCGCGGCCGAGCACCCGGGCGGAGTGTGCGATCTGTCGATCGGCACGCCCGTCGACCCGACTCCCGAGGTCATCCGTCGGGCACTGGCCGACGCCGGCGACGCCCACGGATACCCGACGACGACCGGCACCGCCGAGCTGCGCGAAGCCATCGCCTGGTGGTACGAGACCTGGCATTCGGTGACCCTCGACCCGGTTGCTGAGATCCTGCCCACCGTGGGCTCGAAAGAGCTCGTGGCCTGGCTGCCGACGCTGCTCGGGCTGCGACAGCGCGGCCTGTCCGTGGCCTGTCCCGCGGCTGCCTACCCGACCTACGAGATGGGCGCGACGATCGCCGGTGTCGACTGTATGCGCATCGACGCCGCCGAGGTGGCTGCCGGCGCTTCGCTCGAAGGCATCGGTCTGCTGTGGATCAACACCCCGAGCAACCCGACCGGCGAGGTCCTCGACGCCGACACCCTCGCCGAGGTGGTCCGTCGTGCCCGCGAAGCCGGAGTCGTGCTCGCCTCCGATGAGTGCTATGGCCTGCTCAACTGGGAGTCCGACGAACCCGCGCCGAGCGTGCTGTCGGCGGCGGGGGAGACCCATCAGGGTGTGCTCAGCGTGTACTCGATGTCGAAGCAGTCGAACCTCGCCGGATACCGGGCGGCCTTCGTCGCCGGAGACGCTGAGCTCATCGCCGATCTCACCCGCTCCCGCAAGCATGCGGGAATGATCGTGCCATTCCCGATTCAGGCGGCGATGGTCGCTGGACTGCGCGACACGGACCATGTTCGTGAGCAGAAGGAGATCTACCGCCGGAGGCGGGAGCTGCTGCGCTCCGGCCTCGAGGACTTCGGATTCCGTATCGACCACTCGACGGCCGGCCTCTATCTGTGGTCCACGGCGGACGAGAACTGCTGGGACTCCCTGGCTGACCTCGCCGAACTGGGCATCATTGCAGGTCCGGGGGAGTTCTACGGAGAGGCTGCGGACGATCATGTCCGGGTGGCCCTGACCGCAAGCGACGAACGGATCGAAGCGGCCGCGGACAGGCTCCGCGCAGCGGCCGACTGAGTCGCTGCGGGCTGTCTGCTGAGCGTTCGCCAAGGTGACGCTAGGGCCACGTTCAGCTTGAAAAAACTAGCGTCTGACCAGGTCAAAAGTATTACCGACCAGTAGATGCAGGGTGCAGTGATTTTCTCATTCCTGCAGATGTCGGTAGTCTTTGATGGAACTGTGCAAGACACCTCAGGAAGTTCTTGAGGTGCGTCTACGGTGAGGAGATCGTATGACTTCGGAGGCGAACCTCAGGATCGCTGACACGGAGCTGACACTGCCCGAGGTGTCATCGTCCGCAGGCAACAACGGATACCGCATCGGCTCGCTGCTCAATGAGACAGGATCCGTGACCTACGATCCAGGCTTTGCCAACACCGCATCCACCTCGTCGTCCATCACATTCATCGATGGGGATGAAGGTGTTCTGCAGTACCGCGGCTACCCGATCGAACAGCTCGCTGAGCAGTCGAACTTCGTCGAAGTCTGCTACCTCCTCATCTACGGTGAGCTGCCGACGCAGGAACAGTACGATGCTTTCGACGCCCGTCTGCGCGGACACACGATCGTGCACGAGGACCTGCGGCGCTTCTTCCGCGCCTTCCCGTACGATGCGCATCCGATGCCTATGGTTGCAGCTGCGGTCGCGGCTTTGTCGACGTTCTACCAAGATGACCTCGATGTCTTTGACGAGGACCAGATCGACACCTCGTCGTTCCGGCTGCTCGCGAAGATGCCGACGATCGCCGCTCTGGCGCATCGGAAGAACATGGGACTGCCGGTCATCCATCCGGACAACTCTCTGAGCCTGGTCGAGAACTTCCTGCGGGTGAACTTCGGTGTTCCCGCCGAGGAGTACGAGCCGGATCCGCTGGCGGTCAAGGCGATGGACCAGCTGTTCATCCTCCACGCCGACCACGAGCAGAACTGCTCGACGTCGACGGTGCGCCTCGTCGGCTCCTCGCAGGCCAACGTCTTCCAGTCGATCTCGGCCGGTGTCAACGCCCTGGCCGGACCGCTGCACGGCGGCGCGAACTCGGCGGTGCTCGAGATGCTGCAGCAGATCTCGGCCTCCGACGACGGACCGAAGAAGTTCATGGAGCGCGTGAAGAACAAAGAAGACGGCGTGCGTCTCATGGGCTTCGGCCACCGCGTGTACAAGAACTACGACCCGCGTGCGAAGATCATCAAGAAGACCGCCGACGAGGTGCTCGCCCGTTCCGGCGGCGACCCGCTGCTCGAGCTCGCGCAGCAGCTTGAGGAGATCGCCCTGGCAGACGACTACTTCGTCGAGCGCAAGCTCTACCCGAACGTCGACTTCTACACGGGTCTGATCTACAAGGCGCTCGGCTTCCCGACGAACATGTTCACCGTGCTCTTCTCCGTCGGCCGACTGCCCGGCTGGATCGCACAGTGGCGCGAGATGATCAAGGATCCCGAGACGAAGATCGGTCGCCCGCGTCAGATCTACACGGGCGAATACTCCCGCGACTACAAGGACATCAGCGACCGCTGAGCCTCTGCGGTTGGGCGAACCACGCGACGGCGTCGGTGCAGAATCCTCTGCCCGGCGCCGTCGCGCATTCACCAGCAGCCGCGCGGTGGAAGCGACGAGCAGCCGCGCGGTGAATGCGAGGAGGGCGCGTCCACGTTGTGTGAACGCGCCCTCTCAGGACACCGGCCGCGATACCGGCGGCCGGTGATCAGTGCAGGTCGGGGTTGAGCTCGATGCCCTTGGAGTCGCGGGCGATGGCCTCGACGGCTCCGGAGACCGAATTGCGGCGGAACAGGATGTTGTTCTGACCGCTGAGTTCGGAGGCTTTGACCACAGCGTTGTCCTCGCCGGGGACGGAGACGCGCGTGCCTGCGGTGATGTAGAGGCCTGCCTCGACGATGCAGTCATCGCCGATGGAGATGCCGACACCGGCGTTCGCACCGAGCAGGCTGCCCGATCCGATCGAGATCCGGTGCGTTCCGCCGCCGGAGAGCGTTCCCATGATCGAAGCGCCGCCGCCGATGTCCGAGCCGTCGCCGACGACGACGCCCTGCGAGATGCGTCCCTCGACCATGGCCGAACCCAGGGTGCCGGCGTTGAAGTTGACGAAGCCCTCGTGCATCACAGTGGTGCCCGAAGCAAGATGAGCGCCGAGGCGGACACGGTCGGCATCGGCGATGCGCACACCGGAGGGGATGACGAAGTCGGTCATCCGCGGGAACTTGTCGAGTCCGTAGACGGCGACGGGTCCGCGCGCCAACAGCTTCGCGCGGGTGGACTCGAAGCCCTCCGGCGAACACGCGCCGAAAGACGTCCACACGACGTTGGCGATGTGGCCGAAGATGCCGTCGAGGTTGACGTCGTTGGGTGTGACCACGCGGTGGGACAGTGCGTGCAGGCGCAGGTAGGCGTCGGCCGCCGAGGCGGGGGCGGCGTCGAGGTCGATCGTCGTGGTGACGACCTTGGCGTGGGTTCCGCGGGCATCGTCGATGCCGACGAGGGCGTCGAGACCGTCGTCGGTGACATGGGGTGCGGCGGCCGCCTCGGCGGATTCGGGTGTCTCACCCGTGCTCAGCCTCGGGTACCAGACGGAGAGGACGGTGTCGGAATGGATCGTGGCGAGTCCACGTGCGGAAACGATGCGTTCTGTCATGCCTCAAGCCTAGTCGGTGGCGGCGTACTAGGCTAAGGGACATGACTGTCGATCCATCTGCTGAGACCGATTCCCTCTTCGCGCCTACGACCGGGTTCGGCGACTACCTCTTCGCCGCCCTCGACGACCCTGCCGAGCTCACGGGTCGCCTGTGCGCGATCGAATCCGTGTCCGGCAATGAGACCTCCATCACCGATGCCGTCGTCGACGTGCTCACGCGCATCAGCGACGGTGACGGACCCGAACTCGAGATCCTCCGCGACGGTGATGCCGTCGTCGCCCGCACGAACCTCGGCCTGGCCGAGCGGATCGCCGTGGCCGGGCATCTCGACACGGTTCCCGTCGAGGACAACCTGCCGCCGGTGCGCACGACCATGACCGGTGAGGACTACCCCGCCGACGAGGTCATCTGGGGTCGCGGAGCCTGCGATATGAAGGCCGGGGTGGCCATGCAGCTCGTCACCGCGGCGGCGCTGCGCACACCGTCCCGCGACGTCAGCTGGGTCTTCTACGACCACGAGGAGGTCGACGCCTCCCTCAACGGGCTCGGCCGCGTCGCGCGCAGCCACCCGGACTGGCTGACCGGCGACTTCGCCATCCTCGGCGAACCCTCGAACGCTTCGGTCGAGGGAGGGTGCAACGGCACCATCCGCGTCGACGTCACCACCACCGGAGTGCGTGCCCATTCCGCCCGCGCGTTCATGGGCGTCAACGCGATCCACGCCGCCGCCGAAGTGCTCACCCGGCTGGCCGAACACGAGACGGACACCGTCACCGTCGACGGACTCGACTACCGGGAATCGCTGTCGGCGGTGGACATCAGCGGGGGAGTCGCCGGCAATGTCGTGCCCGACGCCTGCCGCGTCTCCGTGAACTATCGGTTCGCCCCGAGCAAGTCCGCCGCTGAGGCGGAAGCATTCCTGCGCGAGTTCTTCACCGGCTTCGACGTCGTCGTCACCGATGCGGCCGAAGGTGCTCGTCCCGGTCTCGACCGACCGATCGCCCGGGCCTTCATCGACACCCTCGGGCTGTCCCCGGCCCCGAAGCTCGGCTGGACCGACGTCTCGCGGTTCAGTGCACTCGGGGTTCCGGCTGTGAATTTCGGCCCCGGCAACCCGCTGTACGCCCACAAGTCGGATGAGCATGTGAGAGTCGCCGAGGTGGAGCAGGCCACTTCAGCCCTGCGCAGCTACCTCGAAGGCAAGTGAGAACGATGGCGGACAGAGACGCGCGGGACCCCCGCGAGGCGGACCTTCACGAGTCGGAATCCGGGTACTACAGCAAGGGACCGCTGCAGCTGCGCGGCGACCAGGTGCCGGAGACCACGACGGATCAGCGGCTGCTCGAATCGGGGTCGAACGCGGACTGGGTCCACGAGGATCCGTGGCGCGTGATGCGAATCCAGTCCGAGTTCGTCGAGGGCTTCGGTTCGCTCGCCGAGATCGGGCCGGCCGTCTCGATCTTCGGCTCGGCGAGGCTGCACGCGGGCACTCAGGCCTACGCCGAGGCCCGGGAGATCGCTCGACGCCTCGCCGAATCGGGCAATGCCGTGATCACCGGCGGAGGTCCGGGAATCATGGAGGCCGGCAACCTCGGCGCGGTCGAAGGCGGGGGAGTGTCCATCGGTTTGGGCATCGAGCTGCCCTTCGAATCGGGACTGAACGACTACGTCGAACTCGGCGTGAACTTCCGCTACTTCTTCGTCCGCAAGACCATGTTCCTCAAATACTCGCGCGGATTCGTCGTCATGCCCGGTGGCTTCGGGACCCTCGACGAACTCTTCGAGGCCTTCACCATGGTCCAGACCGGCAAAGTGACCTCGTTTCCCATCGTGCTCTTCGGCACAAGCTACTGGCAGGGCCTCGTCGAGTGGATGCGCGGTTCCCTGCTGGCGACGGGCACGATCAGCGAGAAGGACTTCGATCTGTTCACCCTCACCGACGACATCGACGAGGTCGTGGACACGATCGGGCCGGGCGGTCGGGCGTGAGAGACGCAGCCGCAGGACAGCCGGAGACCGAGCGCTTCGATCTCTCCCGAGCGAAGCCGGGGACGCCGGCGATCATGGCCGTGATCAATCGCACGACGGATTCGTTCTACGAATCCGCGGCCACCCTCGACGAGGCGATCACCGCCGTCGCGGCGGCCGCCGCCGACGGTGCCCATATCGTCGACATCGGGGGAGTGCGGGCCGGCCGCGGGAGGGAGATCTCCGTGGCCGAGGAGATCGACCGTGTGTGTCCGACCATCGACGCCGTCGCCCGAGCCCATCCGCACGTGCTCATCAGCGTCGACACCTGGCGGCACGAGGTCGCCGAGGCCGCCTGCCGGGCCGGAGCCGGGCTGCTCAACGACACCTGGGCCGGAGTCGACCCGAAACTCGCCGAGGTGGCCGCCCGGTTCGACGCCGGCATCGTCTGCTCCCACACCGGAGGACTGAGCCCGCGCACCGATGCCCACCGCAGCCGCTACGGACTCACCGCCGGGGACGTGGTCGACGAGACCCTCACCGGTGTGATCGAACTCGCCGAGGCGGCCCGCTCTCTCGGCGTGCCCGAGAGCAGGATCGTCATCGACCCCACCCCGGACTTCGGGAAGAACACCTACCATTCCCTGCGTCTGCTGCGCGAACTCGACCGCTTCGCCGTCACCGGACACCCCGTGCTGCTGGCGATCTCCCGCAAGGACTTCGTCGGCGAAGCCATCGGCGACGTCGCCCCGCAGGACCGGCTGTACGGCACGATCGCTGCGACCGCACTGGCGATCGAACGGGGAGCGGCGATGATCCGCACCCATGACGTCCGCGCCACCGCCGACGCCATCGCTGTCACCTTAGCCGTCACGGGACAGGCCATACCGAAACACACCGTGCGCGGACTGCGCTGAACAACACACCGTGTGCGGTCCGCGCTCAACGCTGCGCCCAGGTCCCTATGCGAAAATGAACCCATGCCTGTGTGGATTGTGATCGGTGTCGCTGCCGCGATCTTCGTTCTCGTGATCGTCATCGCGGCGAGCTTCGACGTCTTCTCCTCCGAGACCCGCGACGAAGCCGAAGACCGGTGGACCGGACTGCCCGAGGACTTCACCAGCGACGACCTCGCAGCCGCGACGTTCCGGCCGGCGTTGCGCGGCTACCGAATGGACGACGTCGACGAAGCCATGGCTGTCCTGCAGGATCGCCTGCGCGAACTGGAGGCCGCCGTGAACGAGCCTTCCGCAGCGCCACCGGAAACATGGGCCCCGCCTGCCTCGTCAGCAGCCGGCGGCGCGAGCGAGACGCCCGCCGCCGCCCCCACGAGCGAGACGCCCGCCACCGCTGCTCCCGTCCCGTCGGCTGCCGCCGCCACCGACGGGACGACCCCACCGGACACGACCGCCGGAGAACGATGAGCCGTCCCGCAGACCTGCCCGGGATCACGCTCGCCCCCGAAGTCTTCGACTCCTCCCGCCTCTCCCGCCTCGGCGCACTGTTCCTCACACTGCCCGTCTGGCTGCAGGCTCTCGCCGTGTACTTCGTCTCGCGTGTGGTGAGTCTGTCGATCTTCGCCGCTGTGCTCAAACGTCAGGACCCGGCGAACTGGTCGTCCTCGCCGGTGACGACCACGCTCAACGACTTCCTCAACTTCTGGGACGGAGGTTGGTACTCACGCGTCGCCGAGGAAGGGTATCCGCGGGTCCTGCCCGTCGACGACAGCGGTGCCGTCACCGAGAACCAGTGGGCCTTCTACCCGCTGCATCCTTCCGTGGTCGCGACCCTGTCGGAACTGACGGGGGTCAGCTATGAGGTGATCTCGCCGATCGTGTCGACGGTGGCCGCCGGGCTCGCCGCGATCGTCATCCTCTCCCTGTTCCGCAAATACGTCGCCGCCGATCAGGCGCTGATGGGACTCGCGCTGGTGATGTTCTTCCCGCCTGCGGCGATCTTCTCCACCGGCTATGCCGAATCGCTGACTCTGCTGCTGCAGGCCATGGCCCTGTTCCTCGTCGTCGAGCGCCGCTACCTGCTGGCTCTTCCGGTCGTCGTCCTCATGGATCTGTCGCGGCCGATCGGGGTGGCGTTCTCCTTCTTCATGCTCCTGCACCTCATCGACCGCTTCCTGCGCCGCCGGGACGACCCGTATCCCGCCGCCGAGGTGGCCCGATCGTGGACGCTGGGCGTGCTGTCATGTGCCGCCGCCCTCGTCCACCCCGTCCACGCATGGTGGGCAACAGGATCCCTGACCGCCTATACCGACACCGAGGCGGCCTGGCACACAGGTGAGACCTCGTTCGTCGTCCAATGGGTGGCGCAGTCGATCAGCCTCATCGGACCGCTGGGTCCGGTGCTGCTCATCGTCGTCGTCGCAGGAATGCTCGCGCTGATCTTCTCCCCGGCGGGAGCACACATGGGACGGACGATGCAGATGTTCTGCCTCGGCTACGGGGCGTATCTGCTCATCTTCTTCAATCCGCAGACGTCGACGCTGCGGCTGCTGCTGCCGCTGTTCCCGATGGCGCTGACCCTCGCCCTGGTGCGTTCACGCGGATATCGGGCGGCGATGCTGGTCGCCTACATCCTCCTCCAGATCATCTGGGTGGGGTACTTGTGGCACTTCACCCCGCCGGCAGACCTTCCCCCGTGATCACCGCTTGTGAAGGAAAGTTACCCGGATCGTCGGGATCGTGGAATAATCTTGAGTACAACATTCGGTGCACCTGGTGTGGACCGTCTTTGCATGACAACGGAAGGAAGAGCCCACATGGCAGCCCAGAAACCCCGCACCGGCGACGGACCTCTGGAAGTGACCGAAGAAGGCCGAAGCATGGTGATGCGGCTTCCTGTCGAAGGCGGAGGTCGTCTGGTGATCGAACTCAGCAGAGACGAAGCCACCGGACTGCACGATACTCTGGCCGAGACGCTGGGACTCTGAGCGGACGGCCCGGAAGCGGGCCGGCACAGCATCGCACGAACAGCAGAGACTTCTTCAAGTCTCTGCTGTCGTCCTATTCACAGGCTCTTCTGGAGCAGCAGCAGACCTTCTCCGATGGGCATCAGCACCCGGTGGAGGTTCTCCTGCTCAGCGATGCGATTGAGCAGACTTCGGGCTGCCTGAGTGCGGGGACTGCGGTCGACGGGATCAGCCACGGCACCCTTGAGCAGCGTCTGGTGGATGACGAGGAGACCATGGGAGTCGAGCAGCCGCAGGGACGGTCGGATCATCCGCTCGAGGTTGGTCGGCTCGGAATCGATGAAGACCATGTCATAGGCAGCCGGGGCGAGCTTCTTGAGCACTTCCTCGGCGCGGCCGTTCATCAGTCGCAGTCGACCGGGTCGGATGCCTGCCATCTCGACGAGGTCGCGAGCCGCACCCTGCGCAGTGGAGTTCGTATCGATCGAGGTCAGTATTCCGGCGGTCGGCATTCCGCGCAGCAGGGCCAGCGTCGAGGTGCCGACGCCGGTTCCGACCTCGACTGCGGCCACAGGCGTGAGGAGGCGGGCGAGGAGCGTCAGCGTCGATGCGGTCGTCTGCGACACGGGGGCGAGCCCGAACTCGTGTGAGTGCGTTCTGGCCGCGTCGAGCAGGGGATCGGGCCCGTTGTACTGCTCGGAGAAGGTGAGATCACCTGCGTTTTCGCGTGACAATCGGCCCTCTCTCTCCGGTGTTGACTGCACCCAAGTCTAACCGCATTCGGGGTCGATTCCGTGGGTGTGCCACAGCTCATCGAGTTCGTCGGCCCCGAGGAATGCGCTGCGCTCGACCTTCCGGTGCGAGTGCGGGGTCCCCTCCGACTCCCATTCGAGGCGCGCCCGGGCGTGGATCTCCGGCGGCAGCACTCCGGCTGCGTTGACGACTCTCCACCACGTGACATTCGAACCGAACTCCTTCATCACTCGCCCGACATACCGGGGTGAGCAGCCGGCGACGGCGCCGACTGTCCCGTAGGCGACGACGCGCGCAGCGGGGACGAGTTCGACGATGCGCAGGACGCGTTCGACCGCTGCCTCGTCCATCATGCGCACCGAACGGAGCCGAGTGCCGAACCTGAGTTGACCATGAGTCGATGCTACCTTCGGCCACGGTAGACTTGGTGGCATGTTCATGGGTATCAACGGCACCGAAATGCTGATCCTCGTCGTTGTGGCCTTGGTCGTCATCGGACCCAAGCGCCTACCCGAATACGCACAGAAGCTGCGCGACTTCGTCCGCCAGATGCGGCGGATGGCCGAGGGCGCGAAGGACAGCGTCCGACGCGACTTCGGTGACGATTTCAAAGACGTCGACTGGCAGAAGCTCGATCCCAGGCAGTACGATCCGCGACGCATCGTCCGTGAAGCCCTCGTCGAAGAGGATGCTGCGATCCGTGAGTCCAAGCGTCGGGAGCGCTCCTCGCTCGAGTCCGCGGCCCCCACAGCGGATGCACAGACGCAGGGTACGGGGGATGAGGACGCCGCAGCCGATGCAGGTGGGACCGTCGACATCCGCGAGAAGTCCCCGATCGAGCGCTTCCAGGCTCAGGTCGAGCTGCGCGACCGTTCGACCACGGCCCCATTCGACTCCGAGGCCACCTGAGGCCTGATCCTCCGCCGCCGGCTCAGTTCTTCAGGCCAGGTCAGTTCTTGTGCACGGACGGGTGCTCGGGATTCGAACACAGCTCGTCCCAGTATCCGCGACAGAAGTACGAACCGCCCTTCTCCCACGTGATCCCGGCGAAGAGTTCGCGCACGGTCACCGCGTAGAGTCCCTTGTCTGCGACGGTCGCGAATACCTTCGGAGCCGCCTTCACCGTCGACGGGTGGATGGAGTGCATGAGGACGACAGAGCCCGGACGCGTGTGTGAGTGGACGTTCCTCACCGTCCTCTTCGGATTCTTGTTCCTCCAGTCGCCGGTGTCGACGTCCCAGATGATCGCCGGAGCGCCCAGAGCGTGCGCCGCAGACTTGTCCAGGGCACCGTAGGGCGGACGGACCAGAGCCGGATCGTCGCCGCCCACGTGGGACAGTGACTTCTGGGTGCGTCCGATCTCATGTGTGAGTGCGTCTTTGCTGAGGAGGTCGAGGCGCTGGTGTTTGAAGGTGTGGTTGTCGACCTCGTGGCCGGCTGCTGCGATCCGTTCGGCGACGTCCGGGAACTCGTGGATGTTCTGCCCGAGAAGGAAGTAGGTCAGTCGGATGTTCGCCTCATCGGCGGCATCGAGCAGGGCGTCCTCGGTCTTCGGCTCTCCAGGTCCGTCGTCGTAGGTCAGAGCCACACAGGGCAGAAGTGTGCACGAGTAGTCGGGGGTCCGCAGATCGCCTGGGCGTGGGATCTCAAGCGGAGTGTGCAGGTCTGCGGCCACCGCCTGGCCCGCAGCGGTGAGATCGGCATCGGCGACGGGCTGACCGTCGACGGTCAGCGAACCGGTGTCATCGGCGAAGATCGCGGCCGGGTCCACGCGTGCGGAGAACAGACTCTTGGCATCGACTGTCGTGTCGGCGGAGAGATCGGTGAGGAGAACGGTCGTGTGTGTCCGGGGCGACGCCTGCCGCAGGGCAGTGACGACGAACCTGCCGCCGGATGTGAGCACCGTGGTGCGGATGTCCAGGGTGTGCGGGTCGCCTGCCCGCTCCGCTTCTCCGCTCTCCGAAGAGGGCGATCCTCCTCCGTGCGAGCCGGGAGATGTGAAGCTCGTCGTCGACCACCGGTGCGACGGTGCCGTCGCGGTGGGTTCGAATGCCGCCCGGCCGTCGAATCCGCCGGCATCGTCGATCGCCTCGAGCACCCGGGTCTCGATCGCTGAGTTCAGCGATGCTGCTCCGGGCAGACCGAAGATGTGGATGTCCAGCTGCGGTCGGCGTTTCTGCGACACCACCGCGTAGCTGCGCAGTGACGCGGCGAGGTGGGCGAGGTTCGCCTCGGCGGTCGTTCTCTGCTCCTCCGCGATCGAGTCCGTATCGGGCGGGGCAGGTCTCCTCGCTGTGACGATGGCTCCGGCGAGGAGGACGAGTACGAGGAGCGCATTGGCATAGGCGAAGACGGTGTAGACGATCGTGTCTCTGCGATCGGGGGAGAACGCCAAGTTCTGGTCCTTGTCAGAAACGCATGGGGGATGAGGGACAGGAGGGGAAAGGGGAACCCGCCGTCCAGTCTAGAGCACATCACTGTCGCTGAGCTGCGTCGGATCAGACCGGGCTGAGCCCCAACGACCTCCCGGCGAGTCCACGTGAGCGCCTGCGCAGGGACTCGGCAAGGTCGTCGAATGCCCGACCGGCCGGAGACTCGGGACGACCGAGGACGACAGGGGTGCCCGCGTCGGAGCCTTCGCGCAGAGCAGTATCGAGGGGAACCTGCGCCAGCAGAGGCACATCCTTCTCGAGCGTGCGTGAGAGGTTCGTCGCCACGCTCTGCCCGCCACCGGACCCGAAGACCTCCATACGGGTGCCGTCGGGCATCTCCATCCATGACATGTTCTCGATCACGCCGATGAGATCCTGCTTCGTCTGCGTGGCGATGGATCCCGCTCGTTCGGCGACCTGTGCGGCTGCCGCCTGCGGAGTGGTGACGACGAGGAGCTCGGAGCCGGGCAGCAGCTGCGAGACGGAGATCGCGATGTCACCGGTGCCCGGAGGCAGGTCGAGCAGGAGCACATCGAGATCACCCCAGAACACGTCGGTGAGGAACTGCTGCAGGGCCCGGTGAAGCATCGGACCTCTCCACACGACGGCCTGGCTGGGCGGGACGAACATGCCGATGCTCATCACCTTCACATGGTGGGCGACCTGAGGCAGGATCATCTCATCGACGCGGGTCGGTTTGCCGGAGAGACCGAGCATGCCGGGGATTGAGAATCCGTAGATGTCGGCGTCGACGACGCCCACACGCAGGCCTTTGGCAGCCAGGGCGACCGCGAGGTTGGCCGTGACCGAGGACTTGCCGACGCCGCCCTTACCCGAGGCGATGGCGTAGACCTTGGTAAGGGAATCGGGACGGTTGAAGGGGATCTCCCGGGTTCCGCTGCCCTGCAGCTTCTCCTTCATCGCCTTGCGCTGCTGCGGTGTCATCGTGCCGAGGACGACCGTGACCTCGGTGACCCCGTCGAGGCGGGAGACTGCGGCCTTCGTGTCCTTCGTGATCGTGTCCTTGAGAGGGCAGCCGGCGATCGTGAGCAGGACCGTCACCGTGACCTTTCCGCCGTCGATCCTGATGTCGTCGACCATGTCGAGTTCGACGATGCTGCGGCGGATCTCCGGATCGATGACGCCGGTCAGAGCCTCTCGCACCGCATCCGTATCCAGACCAGTCATGCCCATGTCCTTTCCTCCCGGTTCAGTGCATCCGGGGCTCCAACACTACCTCTTAGGAATCGGCACCGTCATGCGCGGAACTCCCGTGACCCTCGGCGGTACCGCTGCGCCCCGGGGCGGGTTTCGGCTGCGCCTCCTCCTCGAGCTCCTTGAGCAGATCCTTGAGCTCGGAGCGGATGAAGTCGCGAGTCGCGACCTCACGCATCGCGATGCGCAGCGCCGCGACCTCACGGGCCAGATACTCGGTGTCGGCGAGATTGCGTTCGGCACGCTGCCGGTCGTGTTCGAACTCCACCCGGTCTCGGTCGGTGCTGCGGTTCTCCGCGAGCAGGATCAGGGGTGCCGCGTACGAGGCCTGCAGGGACAGGATGAGTGTGAGCAGCGTGAAGTTCAACGACCGCGGGTCGAACTGCCAGGACTCGGGCAGCAGAGTGTTCCACAGCAGCCACACGGCGCAGAAGACGGTCATCCCGACGAGGAACGCCGGGGTGCCCATGAAGCGGGCGAAGGCCTCGGCGCCGCGACCGAAGGTCTCAGGGGAGACGGTGAAGCTCGGCAGCTTGCGTTTGCTCGACCGAGGGATTTCGAAGTCATCGACTGCCATGTCTACCCCTTCCTGGGCTCATCGCGACCGGTGGTGCGCCAGTCCTCGGGCAGCAGCTCGTCGAGGACGTCATCGACGGTGACCACGCCGACGAGGCGGTCGTTCTCATCCGTGATCGGCACCGAGACCAGATTGTACGCGGCCAGCAGCTTCGACACCTCACCGAGGGGAGCGTTCGGCGCCAGCGGCTCGACCTCGGTGTCGAGCATGATCCCGACCGCTTCGTGCGGGGGATGTCGGAGCATCTCCTGGATGTGGACGAGGCCGAGATACTTCCCCGTCGGGGTCTCCACGGGTTGGCGGCAGACGAAGACGGCGGCCGCCAGCGCGGCGGGCAGGTCCTCGCGGCGGACATGGGCGAGCGCCTCGGCGACGGTGGCCTCAGGGGTGAGGATGACCGGCTCTGTCGTCATCAGACCGCCGGCGGTGTCATCGTCATAGGCCAGCAGGGTGCGCACGTCCTCGGCCTCGTCGGGTTCCATCAGCGCCAGGAAGCGTTCGGCCTGTTCGTCGCTGAGTTCGCCGAGGAGGTCGGCCGCGTCATCAGGCTCCATCTCCTCGAGGACGGTGACAGCGCGTTGGGTCTCCAATCCGGTGAGGACCTCGATCTGGGTCTCCGCGGGCAGCTCCTCGACGACGTCGGCGAGACGTTCGTCGTCGAGGGCGCGGGCGACCTGGAGGCGCCTGCCGGGGTTCATCTCGAAGAGCACATCGGCGAGGTCTGCCGGCTTCGTGTCCTGGTAGGCGGCGATGACCTGGGTGGCTTCCTGGTCGACTTCGGAATCGGCGGGATGGTCGGCGTCGGTCCAATCGATCTGCTTCGTCTCACCGCGGCGGCGGAATGCGGCGAAGGCGGTGCGTTCGGGCACACGGCGCACGAACAGGCGAGTGACCTCCCAGTCCTTGTTCACCTGCTGTTCGATGCCGACGTCTTCGACGAGGACGGGGGAGTTGTCCTCGCGCAGTCGCAGTCGGCGATCGAGGAGGTCGTTGATGACGAGAGTCTCCGACTGCCGCTGTTCGAAGCGGCGCATATTCACCAATCCGGTGGTGATGACCTGTCCGGAGTCGATTGCGGTGACTCGGCCCATCGGGACGAAGACGCGGCGTCGACCCGGGACCTCGACGACGAGGCCGATGGCGCGGGGGGACTGCCGCATGGTCGCCCGGTAGACGATGACGACGTCTCTGACCCTGCCGACCTGATCGCCGAGCGGGTCGAATACGGGGGCGGAGACGAGTCGGGCGACGAAGACTCTTTTCGGTGGACCACTCATATCCTCAGACTACGTGCTGGCCGGGTGATTGCGCCGCCGATGCCGCGAATTGAACCCAGATCACACCCTGGGACGGCTGTGCGCCGGTGCGATACACCGAGAAAGCGCCGCACGTCTCACGGCAGGCGAGTGGATGGGCATCCGGTTCCACGGAGGCACTTCTCCTATTCATCAAGCGGTCCTGCCTGCTTCACTTCGTTGTCGCCCCGTCTCCCTAATGTCAGGACTCGGCACATTCCGCCACAGTCGAATACAGGAGAAATCCATGCAGACACGACGAATCCGTCCCCGCAGCGCCGCCGCAGGTCTGGGTGCCTGCGCGGCCCTTGCGCTCTTCGCTCCGCTGCTCTCACCGACCGCAGCGACGGCGGCGAACACGCCGGCTGAGATGTACGAAGGCCATGTCCAGGTCGACCGCGGCAAGGCGGCGGACCCACAGAAGTTCACCGGTCAGGTCTTCGACGACGTCAACGAGAACTCGAAGCTCGACGGCGACGAGAAGGGCGTGGCCGGAGTCGCGGTCTCCAACGGGATCGATGTCGTCCAGACCGACGGCGAAGGCCGCTACGAACTGCCAGTGCGCGACAACATGACCGTCTCGATCACCCAGCCCGCCGGATGGCAGGTGCCCGTCGATGAGGACAAGGTCGCACAGTTCAGCTACAACCACCTGCCCGAAGGCTCCGGGGACCTCAAGTACGGCGGCATCGAACCGACGGGGGAGACTCCGAAGGCCGTGAACTTCCCGATGATCGAATCGAAGGCCTCTGCCGCCTCGGCGCAGAACTGCCCGATCGCCGCCGATACTCAGGGCTATGACAAGACCGAGATGGGCTACGCTCGCGACGGTGCTGTGGGCGACCTGGCCGACCGGAACGACTACGGTGCCTGCGGAGTGCTTCTGCTCGGCGACAACGTCGGTGACGACCTCAGCCTCAACGATGAACTGCGCGACATCTACTCGCAGACGAACGGACCCGTTCGGGTCGCCCCCGGCAACCACGACCAGGACTACGACGCCGTCGACGATGCCCACGCACTCGACACGTTCCGTGATCAGTTCGGTCCCGACCACTTCTCCTACGATGTGGGCAAGACCCACTTCGTCGTCCTCGACAGCATCGAATACGAGGGCAAGGCGAACAATAGGAAGTACAAGGAGAACATCACCGACGAGCAGCTCACCTGGCTGGCCAACGACCTGAAGAACGTGCCGAAGAACGCGCAGGTCGTCATCGCCACCCATGCGCCGATCCTCACCCACAAAGAAGTCGTCGTCGACAATGCGAAGGCCTTCTACGATGTCATCGCCGACTACCCGAACGCCGTGACCATCGGCGGTCACACGCACACGCAGGAGAACCTCGTGGCCGGTGAGACGCGGAAGGAATGGGCGGAAGCCGGAATCGAGAAGCTGCCGAACACACAGATCGTCGCCGGTGCCGTCTCCGGCGATTGGTACTCAGGTGGGCTCAACGCCGACGGACTGCCGTACTCGTTCACGCAGGACGGATCCGAACCGGGTGTGCTCACCCTCGAATTCGACGGCGCCTCGCGCAGCGAACGCTACACCGTGCGCAATGAGTCCGATGACCACCAGCTGCTGCTCGGTGTGAACTCGCCGGAGTGGCGCGACTGGGCGCAGAAGGCTCAGGACTGGCAGGACGCGGACAAGGAGGGCACCGCCCCGGAGGCCATCTCCGAACGCGTCGTCACCCGCGACGACCTCAAGCAGGGCCAGACCTGGCTGACCTCGAGCTTCCTGGCCGGAACCTCGGATGCCCGCGTCGAAGTCAGCTTCGACGGCACGAGCCCGAAACAGTCCGAACACACTCAGCCGGGCAAGGGCGAGGCCCTGGCGAAGGGGTGGGAGTACACCGACCCGTATACGGCCTCGCAGAACCTGCGCACCTCCGGCAACGTCGGACAGTCCAGTTCGCACCTGTGGCGGACGGCGATTCCCTCCGATCTCGACCTGGGAACCCACACCGCCGAGGTGACCGGAACCGACCGCTACGGTCGTGACTTCACGCAGACAGTCAGGTTCACCGTGGTCGAGGACGAATCCGCAGCACAGTCCGAATCGCAGAAGCTGCTGCGCCAGGACGGCTTCGACGCCCAGCAGAAGAAGGAGATCAGGGAACCGAAGGGTCTCGACTCCGACGAAGCACAGTCGGCTCGCAACGACTGACGCGAAGTAGCGGGGCCCGCCGAACGGCGGGCCCCGTCGCCGTGCTCAGACCTTTCGTGAGCAGACCTCTCGTGGGCAGGCCTTCATGTTCAGGTCTTCACGCCCGGACCTCGGTGGACACAGCGTGGCGGTCAGAGTGCGGTGAACGCGGAGGTGAAGTCCGGGGCGATCTCGCTCAGGCTCGGCGGCTGCTGCCATGTGGGGTCGGCCGGGACTGTCGAGGAGTGGGCGTCGAGGATCGCCAGACCCAGGGCGTCGGCGGCGGCTGCGGTGATGTTCACGAGTTCGCGGTTGGCGGAGTCGAAGTCCGATGGCAGAGCGCGGGAACCGGTGGCGATGCCGAACACCGTGTCGCCGTCGTAGAGCGTGTGCGACGGCTGCACCGCGCGGGCGATTCCGGTATGTGCCCCCGAGGCCATCCGCGTCACCTGTGCCGGATCGAGGCGGGCATCGGTGGCGACGACCGCGATCGTCGTGTTCTTCGCTGCGGTCTTGGCATCCGGCACGGGAGCAGCCGGCAGGTCGTGGATGCAAGGAAGGTCGAGGTGCAGTGATCGCAGCAGCGGATCCAACCACAGGCCGCCCGCCGGTGTGCCGATCGTGCCCAGGGAGTTCGCGGCCACGAGAGCGGCGACGGTGATGCCTCCGGGCAGTCGGATCGCAAAGGACCCGAGTCCGCTGCGCAGACTCTGGAACCCCGAACGAGCCCCGGTGCCGGCACCGAGGCTGCCCCGCACCTCGGCCTCCGCCTGCGACAGCGCCGTCCGCGCGGCCAGCGCTCCCTCGGCCGGAGTCGGAGGGGAGACGGTGCCGTCGCCGCGTCCGAGATCGTAGATCGCAGCCGCGGGAACGATGGGAACGACGGCATCGGAGAGCCCGGGAGCCGGGAACCCGAGCCCCGCCTCGGCGAGGGTGTCGACGACCCCGCCCACGGCGTTCAGTCCCCAGGCGGACCCGCCGGTGAGGACGATGGCATCGGCGCCGTAGGAATGGGTGCCCGGGGCGATGACATCGGTCTCCCGGGTTGCAGGCCCGCCACCGCGGACATCGACGCCGACGGTGGATCCGGGCGGAGGCAGGACGACGCTCAGCCCGGTCAGTCGGGTGCGCTTGAACTCGTCGGCATGGCCGAGGCGGATGCCGGGGATCTCGAGGATCCCGCGACCGCGGACGGGGCCCGGTCTGGGGTCGGCCGTCGTTCCGCCGTCCTCGGTCATCGTCCCTGGACCCAGGCCTCGACCTCGGCGCGGGTGCGCGGGAAGGCGGCGGAGAGGTTCTCCACCCCGTCGCCGGTGACCAGGACGTCGTCTTCGATGCGCACCCCGTTGCCGCGGAACTCCTCGGGCAGCAGCAGGTCATCGGCCTTGAAGTACAGGCCGGGTTCGATGGTGAAGACCATTCCCGGTTCGAGCGTGGCATCGAGGTACATCTCGGCCCTGGCCTGAGCACAGTCGTGGACGTCGAGTCCGAGGTGGTGGCTGGTGCCGTGGACCATCCACCGCCTGTGCTGCTGGCCCTCGGGGGAGAGGGACTCGGCGGCGGAG
Organism: Brevibacterium atlanticum; assembly: GCF_011617245.1. Classification (NCBI taxonomy): domain Bacteria; kingdom Bacillati; phylum Actinomycetota; class Actinomycetes; order Micrococcales; family Brevibacteriaceae; genus Brevibacterium; species Brevibacterium atlanticum. The sequence continues at coordinate 1,824,713 of NZ_CP050152.1, forward strand.
ACGGGCAGGATGCCGAAGGCTTCGAGACGTTCGGCGATGACTTCCATGGCCGCCTCGTGGACCTCCCGGAACTTCACCGGACGCTGCGCATGTTCGGCGGCGACGGAGAACGCGGCGTCGGAGGCGGCGAGGACGGCGTCGTAGATCTTCGCCTGCACTTCGGTGAAGGTGCCCGAGACCGGCAGCGTGCGGGTGATGTCGGCGGTGTAGAGGGAGTCGGCTTCGGCTCCGGCGTCGACGAGGACGAGATCGCCGTCCCTGACCACCCCGTCGTTGCGGATCCAGTGCAGGGTGCAGGCGTGGTCACCGGAGGCTGCGATGGTGTCGTAGCCGACGCCGTTGCCGTCGGAGCGGGCGGCGGTCTCGAACGCGGTTTCGATGATGCGCTCCCCGCGGCGGTGACCCACCGCCTTCGGCAGCGCGGCGACGACGTTGTCGAAGCCCGCACGGGTGATCGCGACGGCCTCGCGCAGGGCGTCGATCTCGTGGTCGTCCTTGATCAGTCGCAGTTCGGAGAGCATCTGCGCCAGTTCCTCGTCACCGGCCTCGGACGTCTCGAGATCGGCCTGGACCTGCGTCCGGGCCAGGTCGATGACGCCGTCGATGCGGGCATCGGCCTGGCGGACCAGGCGCACCGAGATGGCCCCGAGGTCCTTCGTGATGGCATCGTCGACGATCGCGGAGTTCTCTGTGGCGATGCCGGTCATCGTCGACATGGCCTGCAGATCGGCACGCGGACCGACCCAGTATTCGCCGTAGCGCGCATCGGAGAAGAACTCCTCGGTGTCGGCTCCGGCGCGAGGGCGGAAGTAAAGGGTGACGTCGTGGCCGTCCTCGTTCGGTTCGAAGACGAGCACGGCGTCGGGCTCGGAATCGGTCTCGAGGCCGGTGAGGTGGATGAACGCCGAGTGTGCGCGGAAGCGGTAGTCGGTGTCGTTGGAGCGGACCTTGAGCCCACCGGCGGGAACGACGAGGCGCTCGCCGGGGAAGGCGGCCGAGACCTGGGCACGACGCGCGGGGGTGAAGCCGGCGGCGGCGAGGGCCTCTGCGTTGAGCGGGGTCCGATCCCAACCGGAGGCGACGAAGTCGCGGAAGGCCTGGGAGTTCGGGCGATGCGAGCGGTTGTTGACGCGGTCTGCGAGTGCTTGAGTCGACTCTTGAGTGTCGGGGTTCTGCTCAGTCATGACCCCAGTCTAGGCGGACTCACCGACATCGCGCCCGCGGGTGGAAAGCGGGAACGACAGTTGCAGATAGACTGTGACCATGGTCATCGATCTCCATGTGCACACCGCATTCTCGGACGGGACCCAGACCCCTTCCGAACTCATCTCCGAAGCGTCGATGGAGGGCATCGACGTCCTCGGCATCACCGACCACGACACCACTGCGGGGTGGACGCCGGCCGTCGACGCAGCACGGGTCTACGGGCTCGGTCTCGTCCGCGGAATGGAGATCTCCTGTCGCTACGAGGGCATCAGCGTGCACCTGCTGTCCTACCTCCATGATCCGTACGACACCGGGCTCGCCGAGGTGGTGCAGGAGACGCGCAGGGCGCGGGTCCAGCGCACTCACCTCATCATCGAGCGTCTCGCCGAGGACTATCCCATCGACATGGACGCCGTACTCTCGGTCTCGGGCGAAGACGCGACGATCGGCCGCCCGCACATCGCCGACGCCCTGGTCGCCGCGGGCGTGGTGGACAATCGCACAGAGGCGTTCTCGTCGATCCTGTCCAGCCACGGCAAATATCACGTGGCGCTGCCGACGATCGACCCGATCACCGCGATCGGCCTGATCAGAGAGGCCGGGGGAGTCTCGGTCTTCGCCCATCCCCGTGCGGCGATGCGCGGACGAGTGGTGCCCGATTCGGCGATGGCCGAGTTCATCGCGGCGGGCCTCGACGGGCTCGAGGTCGACCACCGGGACAATCCACCGCAGGAACGTGAGTCGATGCGCAGGCTCGCCCACGAACACGATCTCATCATCACCGGGTCGAGCGACTACCACGGGACGGGAAAGCCGAACCGCCTCGGCGAGCACGTCACCACCGATCACATGCTCGCGAAGCTCATCGAGCGTGCGTCCTCACGCCCCGGCGGCGTCGACTTCATCCAGGGCTGAGAGCCAGGCTCAGCCGAGGAGTCGGCGCAGGTGGAGCCTGCCCCAGGCGAGGCTGAGTGTGTAGGACACTGCCGCCATGAGGGTGAGGTATCCGAGGTATTGGACGACGAGGAGAACAGGTCCGGCCTCGACGTCGTAGAGGTGCTCGAAGAAGAGCTCGAGAAAGAACACGTGGACGAGGAACGCGCCGAATGAGGCCGAGGCCAGTCGTGTGAACACCTTCTTGGTCCGATCGCCGAGGCGGATCCGCGAGACGATGAGGATGACGCTGATCGCGAGGCCGATGATGAGCGGGTTCGCATTCGCAATCGGATACTCCCGCTGGGACTCCCACCACAGCACCCCGAGGGCCGAGACGGCGAAGAGCAGGCACAGCGTCCAGATCGGCGGACGCAGCTCATGAGCGTGCTGGATGACGAAGGCGCCGATGACGAAGTAGACGACCTGGTAGGTTGCGAAGCCCCATTTCCACGCGTTCTGCTCCGACCCGATGATCTCGAGCACGAAGGGGGCCCAGACGGTCGATCCCCCGAGCACGAGTGCCAACGCCGCGAGCTTCCAGGGGCGTCCGCCCTTCCAGAACAGGACGAGAGTGCCGAAGACGAGGATGAGCGGAATATACGCATAGAGATACCACAGGTGGAATGCGGGACGACCGGCTTCGAGGAGGCTGCGGACGAGGTCGTGCCGGACGTTCACCTCGTCGGTGTCGAAGAGGTTGAAACCGAGGACGAAGATCACCGACCATGCGGCGAGAGGAACCAGGTGCCGGACGATGCGATCCCACATCTTCGCCTCGGTGCGCGGCGGAGCACCCGCAAGGACCGCCCAACCGGCGATCATGAAGAACATGGGCACGGCCCAGGGATTGACCGCCTCGGCGAGGTGACCGAGCCACCAGGCATTGCTGCCCTCCTCGCTGCGGCCGATGAGCACACCTCCGGAGTGGCCGACCATGACGGTGATTCCGGCGAGGACGCGCATGACGTCGATGTCATGGCGGTGGGCCTTCCGGGGGCGAGCCGCAACCCGGGGGGCACCGTCGGTTGTCGAAGGCTCGGCGAGCTGTTCGCCGGCAGGGGAGGAGTCGACGACTCGGGTGGGTGCTTCCGGGGGCTGGGCGGCGAAGCGGCGTGAACCCAACAATGACTCACTCTCGTTCGTGATCGGCGACAGGACGTCCGGTCAGTATCGAGGAGCGAATTGAACAGTGTCGGGGGTCGAATTGAACGCAGGATGAACGACAGGGCCCCGATCTCTCGGCCGGGGCCCTGTCAACGGTGGTTTCAGCCTTCGCCGGCCTCGGTGGACGAGTGGCCACCCTGTCCGCCCTGGCCGCGGTTGACGGTCCTGCCGCCGCGGGTGCGACGACGCTGACGCTGGCGGCGCGGCTTGCGCTCACCGTCACCGGTGTCGGAGGACCCGCCGCGACGGTCGGAGGAGCCGCCTCGGCGATCGGATGAGCGGTCGGACGAACGGGAGCGACTCGAGCGTCGACGATCTGAGCCGTGGGACTTCTCAGCCGAACCCTCGTCCCCGCCCTCGGGATGCTGGCGCGGCAGACGGCCCTTCGTCCCCTTCGGGATGCCGAGGTCGGAGAAGAAGTGCGGTGACGTCGAATAGGTCTCGGCGGGTTCGTCGAAATCGAGGCCGAGAGCCTTGTTGATCAGCCGCCAGCGCGGCATGTCGTCCCAATCGACGAGGGTGACGGCGACGCCCGAGTGCCCGGCGCGACCGGTGCGGCCGATGCGGTGGACGTAGGTCTTCTCATCCTCGGGGCACTGGTAGTTGACCACGTGCGTGACGTCGTCGATGTCGATCCCGCGGGCGGCGACATCGGTGGCCACGAGGACATCGACCCTGCCGTCGCGGAACGATTTCAGGGCCTTCTCACGCTGCGCCTGGCCGAGGTCGCCGTGGAGCGCCTTGACAGCGAATCCGCGGTCTTCGAGTTCGGCGGCGAGCTTGTCGGCGGTGCGCTTGGTGCGGGTGAAGATGATGGTCCGTCCGCGGCCCTCGGCCTGGAGCATGCGGGCGACGAGCTCGCTCTTGTCCATCGAATGGGCGCGGTAGACGAACTGGGTGGTGTTCTTGCCCGTCAGCGACAGGTCCTCATGATCCTGCGCGCGGATGTGGGTGGGCTGGTTCATGTAGCGGCGGGCCAGGGTGATGACCGCGCCGGGCATCGTCGCGGAGAACAGCATCGTCTGCCGGTGAGCGGGCACCGCGTTGATGATCTTCTCCACATCGGGCAGGAACCCGAGGTCGAGCATCTCATCGGCCTCGTCGAGGACAACGGTGCGGACCCGGTGGAGCTTGAGGATCTTGCGCCCGTAGAGGTCGAGGAGGCGACCCGGGGTGCCGACGACGACGTCGACTCCTGCCTTGAGGCGGTTGATCTGCGGATCGAAGTCCATGCCGCCGTAGATCGTCATGATGTCGATATCGCGCTGCACCGAGGCGGTGACGAGATCGGCGGCGACCTGTTTCGCGAGCTCACGGGTGGGAACGACGACGAGTGCCTGCGGCAGCCGCTGCTCCGTCGCATCGCCGACGCTGTCGGGGGTGGCTTCAGGGTTCGACGTGACCGAGGAGTCCTCGGTCCTGCCGACGACCCGCTGGAGCAGGGGGATGCCGAATCCCAGGGTCTTTCCGGTGCCGGTCTTGGCCTGCCCGATGATGTCGGCGCCCGAGAGCGCGACCGGCAGCGTCAGCGCCTGAATCGGGAAGGGATGGGTGATTCCTGCTGCGGCAAGTGAGGCCACGATGGGTCCGGCGACTCCCAGGTCCGCGAAATCCGCTTCTGTCTCCGCCATATTCCAAACTCCTTTGAGCGCATGAGCGCTTGTCATGGGTGCGAACCGGTAGTCTTGCACTATGCCCGATTCTGTCCCATTGGCCGGTAATGATGCTGCGACGCTCGCACTTGTGGCGTTCGGCGAGCTGACCGGTTTCGAACGTATGGCCACCAACGCAACGACCGCAGCGGATCTCGATGACAAGGTCATCTTGGCGCGGCTGGCCTCTCAGTCATTCGCGAACTTCGAACAGCTCTCACAGCACATCGATCAGATGGGCCAGGATGTGATCGAGCTCTGTCAGCACTTCGAGCCGACATTCAGCACACTGGCTGAAAGGACTCGCCCTCGCGACTGGTACGAAAGCCTCATGAAGGGATTCGTCTTCGACGGAATCATGAATGATTTCTACCGCACTGCTGTGGACGAACTCGCGGAGCCCGGATACAGCCTGGCTATTGCAATTCTCGATGATACACGGGCCAGCGATTATGCGCGCAATCGTCTGACCTCCGAAGTGGCCCAGGACACGCAGCTGGCATCGCGTCTGGCGCTGTGGGGACGCAAGCTCGTCGCCGAGACCCTCGGCCGGGCCCGCAGCCTGCTCACCGATCCGTTCCTCGGCATCGACGAAGGCCTCGTCGTCGACCTCATCCCATCGGTGACGTCGAACCACTCGAAGCGGATGTCCGCCCTCGGACTCGTCGCCTGAGAATTTCGCTCTGCGGCTGGGCACATCACGACTGTGCGTCGAAAGTGCATGCCCACTGCATTTGTGTGACGCGTGCACTTCTGGCCTACAGGACCAGCGTCGACACGCGATGCCGACTCACATGTCGGCCCATTACCCGCGGATACGGCAGGGCCCCGGTCATGTGACCGGGGCCCTGCCGTATCGGTGCGGAGTTCGCGTCCCGTCGGAGGTCTGTACCGAGCGGGAGCGCGCAGGCGCAGCGCTCAGGCGCTGAAGCCGACCCGGCGAGCGGACTCTGCGCCGACCTCGATGTAGCCGAGCGAGCCGGCGGGGACGAAGATCTGGCGTCCCTTCGTGTCGGTGAAGGTCAGCAGCCCGTCGGACTGGATCTTCTCCTCGATGCGCGCGGCCAGGGCCTTCGCATCCTCGTCGGTTTCGAGGGTGATCTCACGCTGTGTCTGCTTGACGCCGATCTTGATTTCCATGGTGCTCCTTGTGCGGATCCTCGGGATGGTTGATGGGTTGGTCTGTCCTCAGCTTAACGTCAGTCGGAGGGCGTTTTCTTCCCGCCGGATTCCGCTCAGCGCTGAGCGAAGGACTGCAGTCCGCCCCAGCTCATCTGCGTGAGCAGGGCGACCGCGGAGTCGACGTCGACACCGCGTTGGGAATCGATCTGCCTGACGACGACCTCGGCGGTCCCGATCAGGGCCCGGCACAGCAGCCGGGCCTCATCATCGCCCAGCCTGGCGAAGTGCTGCAGCGCCGTGACCACGCGTGCCGCCGAGCGTTCGCGCAGGGCGCGCAGCTTCTCCTCGGCCTTCGGCTCGTAGACATCGGAGTTGAAGATGATGACGAACTCTTCGCGGTGCGAGACGACGAAGTCGAAATAGGCGCGATAGGTCGCACGTACCTGTTCCTGGGGATCCTTCGTCAGCTCCAGCGCCTCGGCGAGCCTGGAATCGAGGTGTGAGGCCGAGGCATCGATGAGCGCGAGGTAGAGATCCTGTTTGGAATCGAAGTGCTGGTAGAGCACAGGTTTGGACACACCAGCGGCTTCGGCGATCATGTCCATCGAGGTCGTGCGATATCCACGGGTAGCGAAGACGGAGCGGGCCACTCCCACCAGTTGGTCGCGGCGTTGGTCACGGGGCAATCTCTGTTGTGGACTCGACATTCTTCAATGTTACGCGACGTCACTGTCGGGTAACTGCATCCGCGTCTGTTCGGCGACGCGCCGGATCCGGCCGCGGGGGAGTCGTGTCAGCGCCTCGTGATGGAATACGGGTATGGATGAGATGCCCGAGGAGATGAGCACCGCCCTGCTGGGCGGACAGAACCTGAGCATCGTCGGCCGGCCGGGGACGGGAAAGACGACGCAGCTCGAATCCGTCTACGCACGGCTGGTGTCCCGGATCAGCCCCGCCTCGGTGCTCGTGCTCACCCCGGATCGCGACCATGCCGATGTGCTGCGCAATCGGCTGCCGGTGCCCGCCGACGCAGTGCTGTCGGCCGCTCCCGCCCGCAGCCTGTCCGCCTTCGCCTACGGAATCGCCCGCGCCGCACACACGACTCGGACGGGGGAGGACCTCGAGTTCATCTCCGGCGCCGATCAGGACGTGTTCCTAGCCGACCTGCTGGCCGGTCATGAGCTCGGCCATGGGCGAGCCCCCGCCTGGCCGACGGAGATCACCGCCGAGGTGCGGGCGACCTCGGCATTCCGCACCGAGGTCAGAGACGCCCTCAACCGGGTGATGGAGTTCGACTTCGGACTGCGAGTGCCCGAACCGTCGGTGTCCGGCCCCGACGCCGGCGAGCACGTCTTCGACTACGGTCGCAGCGCCCTGGAACGGGTGCTTGCGAACAATCCCGATCCCAGGTGGGCGGCCGTGGCCGAGGTCCTCGACGAATATCTGGGCATCATGTCCATGCCCGGCTACGGTGGGATCGATTCGGCCACCGTTCTGGCTCTGGCCGCGTTCGAGGTCTTCCGCGAACCCGCCGAGGTGACCGCGGGCAGGCCGTGGACGTTCGCCCCCGATCGGGTGCCCACCGTCGTGCTCGCCGATGGGGTGCAGGATTTCCCCGCCGCCGGCTGGGGGATCCTCGAGCAGCTGCGCAGGCGCGGCAGCGCCCTCGCACTGTTCGGCAGTCCCGAGACCGTGACCGGGCGCTTCCACGGTGCCGACGCCTCGATCATCGACCGCAGCACCGGCGACCCCCACTTCCGCACCATCGTCCTCGAGCGGCAATGGGATGTCGATGCCGAGCTGGCGACGGTCGTCGATGGGTTCGGCGCCCGGATCACCAGCCGCTGGTCGCTTCGACATATGCCCAGGCCCGGGACGAACACTCCCGGCGAGCCCGCGGACGAAGCCGCGGGTGGGATAGGAACCTCCGTGGCCGCAGGCCCGCACGACGTCGGAGATGCCGCGGACGCAACGCCGAACGCTCCCGACGCGGCTGTCCCAGCCAGCACCGTCCCGGCTGTTGACGCGTCCCTCCCCACAGCTGAGCGCGACGAAAGGGTGGAGACTCACGTCTTCGAAGGCAACGCCTCGGGGCATCGGTATCTGGCCCGCCGAATCACGAACTTCGTCGAGAACGGGCACTCCTGGTCCGATGTCGCGCTCATCTGCCGGAACTCCTCGACGGCCCGCACGATCGCGAACGAGCTGCGTGCCTCGGGGGTCTCCATTGCGACTCTCATGCAGCCGCTCAACGTGGACCCGGCGACCGCCCCGCTGCTGCAGCTGCTGTCGACGACCCCGGACTTCGACGACGACGAGTCCATCGCCGAACTCGCCCTGTCCCTGGCCGGCAGCATCTATGTCAGGCTCGATCCCGTGCAGATCCGTCGCTTCCGTCGCGCGGTGCGGCGACGATTCCCCGCCGCATCGAGCACGGCGTCACTCGCTCAGGCGCTGCGCCATCCCGTCGAGGAGGACTCGCCACAGGCACTCGTGACGATCTCACGCATGCTCCGCGCCGCAGCCGACGTCGGAGCGGTCGACCCGCATCAGGCGCTGTGGTCGATCTGGGAGGCCGCCGGAGTGGCGCAGAGATGGCAGTCCGAAGCGCTTCGGGACCCCGAATCGGTGACGGGAGGCTACCTCGACTCGGTGCTGCGGCTGTTCGCCCTGGCCGAGAAGATCGCCGACCGCGGCGGATTCACCGCCCGGTCATTCGCCGGAATCGTCGCCGAACAGGACATCGCCCAGGATTCGCTGGCCGATACCGCAGGGTTCGCCGACCACGTCCGGGTGGGCACACCGTCATCCCTGGCACATGTGCGCGTGCCGTTGGTCATCATCGCCGAGGTCAACGAGGGCGTGTGGCCGAATCCGAAGCTGCGCGGCGGCATCCTCGGCCTCACCGACCTCGTCGCAGTGCTGTCCTCCGGTGAGACGGTGACCGGGGACCCCGGCTATCACGGACATGCCAAGCGCACGAACCTGCGAGAGGAGGGAGAGCTCTTCTACACCGCTCTGAGCAGGGCACAGGAGAGGGTCATCGTCACCGCAGTGACCGATTCGGAGACCGAACCCTCCCCATTCTTCGACGTCATCGCGGCAGGAACGGCGAAAGGCACCGAGGCGGCCGACGGATACGCGATCACCCACGAGGACGAACTGCCCCCGCTGACACTGCCGGAGATGGCCGCACATGCCCGGGCCCACCTGCTCCATGCCGCCGACATCGACCCCGCCTCGACCGAGAATCCCGCCCCCGATGCCGAGACGCAGACATGGGCGCAGCTGATGCGTGCGCTCTCGACCGCGAGTCCGGCAGTCGAACCGCCGGGCCGGTGGCGCGAATCCGAAGACATCACTTCGACCGAGCCGCTCTTCTCCGACTCCGACACCGTGCGGGTCTCACCATCCCAGGTCGAATCCTTCACCGACTGTTCCCTGCGCTGGTTCCTCACCCGCAACGGCGGCGACCGACCCAGCTCGACGGCACAGAATCTCGGCACCATCATCCACGCCGCGGCGGAGAACTTCCCCTCCGGGCCGACCTCGGCGATCCGCAACTATGTCGAGACCGAATTCGCCTCACTCGAGTTCGACGCCGAATGGCAGCGCGAACGCGAACTCGAGGTGGCGATGAAGATGGCCGACCGCCTCGGCGAGTACATTGCCGATGCCCCGGGAGCGCTCGTGGGGGTGGAGGCTCAGGTCTACGCGGTGGGCGAGGATGCCGAAGGCCGACAGTGGAAGGTCACCGGCCGTCTCGACCGAGTCGAGGAGGTCGACGGCGGACTGCGCATCGTCGACTTCAAGACCGGCAAGAACGTCGTCGCCGGCAAAGAGATGGACCGCCACGCACAGCTCGGCGTCTACCAGGAGGCGATCAACTCCGGCACCATCACCATCGGCGAGGACCAGACCCTTGACGCGCGTGCCTACGGCGCCGAGCTCGTCTTCCTGCGCAACTCGTCCCGCACCGTCCGGCAGCAGCGGGCGTTGGAGATCGACGAGGACCCGGGCTGGGCCAGGGAACTCATCGACGACGTATCCGGTCGGATGCGCGCGGCGACCTTCCCCGCCCGGGTGGACCCGCAGAAGTGCCTGAGCTGCCAGGTGCGCTCATCGTGCCCGGCCATCGGCCCGAAGATGCTGGAGGAGAACTGATGCGCTTCAGCGCCGACGAACTCGCACGACTCACCGCCGCCGATCCCGCGCAGGCGTTCCCGCCCAGCCCCGAACAGCGAGTAATCATCGAGGCCGACCCCGGCCAGTCGATGAAGGTCACCGCCGGTGCCGGATCCGGCAAGACCACCGTCATCTCCCAGCGAGTGGTGTGGCTGGTCGCCAACGACTACGTCTCACCCGAAGAGATCCTCGGGCTGACCTTCACCCGCAAAGCCGTCGGAGAGCTCGGCGGACGCATCCGGGTGCTGCTGTCGCGACTGCGCCACAACCTCGGGCGGGGCAGAGACCTGTCCCTGCCGGGGCTGGAGAACCCGACGGTGTCGACGTACAACTCCTACGCCGCCTCGATCGTCAGCGAACACGGAGTGAGCATTGGAATCGAGCCCGAGACGGTGCTGCTCGACGAGGCGGCTGCGCACACCATCGCCGGGGGACTCATCGACGCTGCCGCCCCGGACGAGATCCCGGGCAACTACTCCCGCGAGACGATGATCGACGACGTCATCGCCCTGGCCGCGGCGATGAACGACCACGGTCGCGACGTCGACGAGGTGACCGCCTATCTCGACCAGTGCCTCGCCGCGCTCGTGTCGAGCAGGGGAAAGCCGGTTGATCCCAACGGTCGCCGGGCGAAGCTCGAAGCGAAGATCAGGACCGCGCGTCTCGCCGATGCCTATATGCGAGCGAAGAGACGCAACCTTGCGATGGACTTCTCCGACCAGGTGCGCTTCGCCCAGCGCATCGTCGACGAAGTGCCGGCCGCCGCCGCAGCCGAGCGCGCCCGCTGGAAGATCGTGCTGCTCGATGAATTCCAAGACACCTCGGTCGCCCAACTCGGGCTGCTGCGCGACCTCTTCGGCTCCACCGCCGTCACTGCCGTCGGAGACCCACGGCAGGCCATCTACGGGTGGCGCGGGGCCAGTGCGGACAACATGATCCGGTTCTCCTCCGACTTCGCCGACGTCGAATCACTGACCCTGAGCACCAGCTGGCGCAATGACCGAACGATCCTGCAGGCGGCCAATCGCATCGCCGAGGGACTCACCGACAGCAGCGAGACTCCGCTGTCGGCCCGGGACGGAGCCGGCGAAGGCGAGGTGGGCATCGAGGTCAGCTCGGGTGCCCACGACCCGGACTACCTGACCAACGGCAAGCGCGCTCTCGCCGACTGGTTCCGCACCGTCCCCGAGGCGGCCACGAAAGCTGTGCTGTGTCGCAAACGCGCCCACTTCGCCCCGATCGCCGCGGCCCTTGAAGCCGCCGGCTTCGCCGTTCATGTGCACGGCTCCTCCGGTCTGCTCAGCGACCCGTTCGTCGCCGACCTGCGCGCCGTGCTCACCGCCGCGGTCGACCCGATGGCCGGGGACGAGATCATGCGACTCATCAGCGGCCGCATGCTCGGACTCGGGGCAGGCGACATCGCCGCGCTGCAGGCGTTCACCCGCGCTCAGACCGACCGCCGTCAGGCGGAACGTGCCCGAGACGGACTCGAGTCCGACGAGACCATCGTCGAAGCCATCGACCAGGCGACGATCATCGAAGGCATCGATGAGCTCATCGACGTCGAACGTGCCCTCGACCAGGGGGTCCGTTCGACCGGAGAGAAGACCGCGGTCGCCGACTGTCGGGACGCCGGACTGAGCCGGGAGGCACTCGGCCGTCTGGTCAGACTGGCGAAGGCGCTGCGCACCGTGCGCTCGGGCACCGGCACCGTCACCTCCGTCATCCGCACGGCCATGGCCGAGACCGGAATCGATTCGGACATCTGGGGCCTGAGCGACTCACTGCGCAACCTGCACCGTTCCGCCGTCGACGCGTTCCTGTCCGCTGCCAGCCAGTATTCTGCGGGTGACGAACTGCCCTCGATCGCAGGCTTCCTGACCTGGCTGAGTCTCATGGAGACACACGATGCGCTGAGCACCGCAGAACCGACGACGGCCGCCGATGCGATCAACATCATGACCGTCCACGCTTCGAAGGGACTGGAATTCGACGCGGTCGCGGTGCCGTCCCTCGTGGTCAAGGACTTCCCGACCGAACCGCGTGACAAGGAAGGGTGGATGGACCGCACAGCCCTGCCGTATCCGCTGCGCGGGGATCGCGCCCACCTCGTCGACTTCGATCTGCGCAACGCCGAATTCGACACGAAGAAGGCCCTCGACGAATGGATCAACGACTTCATCAAGCCGCAGATCGCCGACGCCCACGAAGCCGAGGAGCGACGCTTGGCCTATGTCGCCTTCACCCGCGCCAGACGCCACCTGTGGCTCGGTGCCGAGCTGATGGGAGCACGCGCCGTTCCCGACCAACCCTCACCGTTCCTCACCGAGGCGGCCCAAGCCCTGGGCATCGACGTCGAGATTCCCGAACCGGCGGACGAATCCGCCGAGGACAGGATCGAGACGACGCCGTGGCCGGTGCCGCGCACCCGCCAGGTCGCAGCCGCCGAACGCGCCGCGGCCTGGGTCGAGACGACCCCGGTCCGAGAGCTTCACGACCTGGCCCACGAGCCCGGTCCCGTCGGACGGTATGCGGAACAGGCGCTGCGCATCGGCGACCGGCCGGAGCCGGCCTCGGCGTCCGGCATGCCCGACCGCCTGTCGGCGACCGCGCTGGTCGCGTGGCGGCGGGACCCACAGGAATTCCGCACGCAGACGCTGCGACCGATTCCGACCCCTCCGAGCCGAGCAGCCGAGATCGGCACCGGTTTCCACGCGTGGGTCGAACAGCACTTCGGACAGTCGAGCATCGACATCGGCGACGACGAGATCATCCGACGCAGCGACGCCGCCACGATCGAGCGGCTGCAGGAGACGTTCCTGGCCTCTGAGTTCGCCACCCGACGGGCAGACCATGTGGAGATGTCCTTCGAACTCGTCCTCGGCCGCTTCCGGGTCCCCGGCAAGATCGACGCCGTTTTCATCACCGAGGGACATGCGGAGGTCGTTGACTGGAAGACGTCGAAGAAGCCGGCTGCCGATGTCCTCGAGGTGATGAAGTGGCAGCTGGCTCTCTACCGGTTCGCGATCCTCAGAGCTCATCCGGAGATCACCGAGGTGACCGGCACGTTCTACTTCGTCGGCAGCGACGAGATCGTGCGCTTCACCGAACTGCCTGATGAGGACGACATCATCCGATGGTTGGAGGCCAACGACATGGCCTGACGATCCGTGGGCACGTTCGCAGGTCAGAGATCGCGGGTCAGCGGTGCGCGGCCGCCGGCAAACGGGTCAGTCGTGGTCGGGCCGAGCGATTCGCCCGGTGTCCTCGCGCTCCCGTGGGCTCGTGGCCTCGTGCTCACGTGCGGTCGGCTCCGTGGGTGATCCGGGTTCATCATCGGACGATGATTCGGTATCCGCTCCGGTGTCATCCGAGGACGGCCCGGTATCCGAACCGGTGTCGTCGGAGTCCGGCGAGCCATCCGAGGACCTGGTCGGGTGAGCCTGCGGGATGTAGACGTCGCCGCGTTCCTTCTCGGTGATCGCGGCTTCGACATCGGTCGTGTCCTCGTCGGCGGCTGCCGCGCCGCGTCGGGGCGCTGTCGGGGCGGCAACGTCCTCGGCCGTGTCCGTCGAGACGGGAGCGGACGCCTCGGCGGTCGTGGCCTGCGCAGCGGAGTCCGGAGACTTCGAAGCTCTGATGCCGGAATCCGCCGTGTCCACGCCGGCGGCACCGGAGAAGAGGACGTTGCTGAAGGAGGTCAGGAGATCGGCGGCGTCCTCCACCGCGGTCTCGTCGCCGGAATCGACGGCTTCGAGCAGCCAGTCGAGGACCGCGAACTCGGCGAGCAGTTCGGCACGATCGATCACGTGTTCATCGGCACGGGGGCGGGAGTTGCGGTACTCCTCGAAGAATGTCGGCAGGGCGGCGGGATCGATGAGCGCCGAGGCGGCTGCCAGATCGATCGCAGGATCAGCGACCCGCAGTCGGCCGATCTCAGAGAGTGCGAGGACCCGCTCCTGGTCGGTGTAGACGCTGGTCTCGTCGATCGAGCCGTGGATCGGAGTGGCGAGGAAATGCCAGAGCGCGACCTTCTCGAACTCCTCCTCCCAGTGCTGCAGCAGCGCCGAGGGAACTCGCCCAGTGCTCGCGGCCTGGTCGAGGCGTTCGAGGATGAGGAACTGCGCACGAGCCGGGTCCTCGACCGGGAAGCTCGCTTCGGAGACCGTTTCCGGAGCAGCCGAGTGCAGGGTCGCCAGGGCCTGCGCCAAAGAACTGGCACGGGCCGTGTCGGCGATGGGCACATCGCCCAACGGGGCGCCCGGCAGCGGATCGGACAGGGTCACAGTCGTCGGCGTCTCAGTCTCGAAGTACTCGGCCTCGACCTCGGTGATGGCTCGCAGATGCGGCCAGGCGAAGTCGGCGTGCGGATACATGGCATCGTAGAGGCGGCCGGCCTCGGCGGCGGATCCGATGTCAGCAGTGCGATCGAGCTGTGTCTGAGCCGTCGCCACGAGCTGCTGTCGGTCATCGCTGAGCAGAACTCTGACACCCTCGCCCAAGGGCGGCAGAGGAGTCCATTTCGTCGGGGCGAAGCCGTCGAGCATCGTCGCCGCGATCGCAGTCAACTTGAGCGCCTTGATATCCACCTTCCCCAATCTACCGCCTGCGTCCCGCTGAGACACGGGACTCGCCGCCGAGCGTGTCAGCGGCTCTCCCGGCGCCGGTTCGTCCCGTCGTGGGACCGGCGTTGATCCGTGCCCTCAGCCGAGTCGATCGTGCCTGCAGGCACGTCAGGGGCCTGAGTTATCGTGGAGGGCATGAAGCCAATGCCCCCGGTCCAGCCGATCAGCCTCGCCCGTCACGGAATCGATCGCGATCATCTCACGAGAGGCCAGGACGGGGACCTGTCCGAGATCTGGGCGGCCGGTGCCGTGCCCGTGTTCGAGCATCGGGGGAACCTGCTCGTGGCCTCCGGTGGACTCTTCCTCGGCGATCACGCACTCGTTCCCACGGCGCAGACGGAGGTCTATCTCGGTCTCGACCCGCAGGGCACCCGCTACATCGGCATCTCGCTCGACGACGAGGGTCGCGGCGTCCTCGATGCGGCGCTGGAGGCCTCTCGTGCTCGTGACGCCAGTGATCTGCTGACCGCGCCCGGTGACGGCGTCGACAGCTCCGAACCCGTCTGGCTGCCGCTGCGGCACCTGGCGGAGTCCCTCGACGACGTGCAGGTGTCCTTGGCGTGTGAGATCGTCGGCGTCGGCAACTGGCACCGCGCCCACCGCTACTCCCCGCGCACGGGGTCACCGACCGTTCCCGTCCTCGGCGGATGGGTCCGCCGTGATCCCGAGACCGGCAGCGAACACTTCCCCCGCACCGACCCCGCGGTGATCGTCGTCATCGTCAACACCGACGACGACGGGATCGAACGGGTGCTGTTGGGCAACAACGCCGCGTGGGAGGCCGACCGCTACTCGCTTCTCGCCGGCTTCGTCGAACCCGGCGAGACCCTCGAACACGCGGTGATCAGGGAGATCTGGGAGGAAGCCCACCTCGAGGTCACCGATCCCCGGTACCTCGGTTCGCAGCCGTGGCCTTTCCCGTGCTCGCTCATGCTCGGGTTCTCCGCCGAGGCACTCAGCCGTGACTTCGCTGCCGACGAAGCGGAGATCGCCTCGCTGCGGTGGTTCACCCGGGATGAGCTGCGCACGGCCATCGCCGAGGAGACGGTCAGATCGCCGTCGACTGTGTCCATCGCCGGTCAGCTCCTGTACAGCTGGTTGGACAACGAGTGAGAGCTGCGGCTACGGCCCTTCTCGAGGCCCTGGATGAGGAGCAGAGGGAGGTCGCCACCCATTTCGACTCCCCGGTGATCGTCCTCGCCGGTGCCGGAACGGGCAAGACCCGCGCCATGACTCACAGGATCGCCTACGGAATCGCCACCGACGTGTTCCCTCCCAACCACGTCCTGGCGCTGACTTTCACTGCGAAGGCGGCGGGGGAGATGCGCTCACGGCTGCGCGGGCTCGGGGTGCCGGCAGTCCAGGCCCGCACCTTCCACTCTGCTGCCCTGCGCCAGCTGCGCTTCTTCTGGGACCGCTTCGCCGAAGGCGAGTTCCCTCGCATCATCGAGAACAAGGCAGGCATCATCGGATCGGTGATGCAGAGCCTGGGCATGGAGACCAGTCGGGAGCTCACCCGTGACGTCGCCTCGGAGATCGAATTCGCTGCGGCCTCGCTGCTGGGCGTCGACGACTATGCGACCAAGGCGGCCGCACGGGACCTGCCGGGACAGTTGGGTGTCGAAGATATGGTTCGCATCATCGACGCCTATGGCGAGGCCAAGACCCGCGGGAGGCTGCTCGACTTCGATGATGTGCTTCTTGTTCTCTCCGGGGTCCTCGCGGAGTACCCGGCGATCGCTGCGGAGATCCGGGACCAGTACCGGCACTTCGTCGTCGATGAGTTCCAGGACGTCTCGCCGCTGCAGTTCGATGTGCTCTCCCGCTGGTTGGGTCCGCGCGACAACCTCTGCGTGGTCGGGGACCCCGCGCAGACGATCTATTCCTTCGCCGGAGCCGATGCGAGCCTGCTCGGCTCCCTCAACGCGGCGATGCCGGGCGCCAGGACCATCCGCCTCGTCCGCAACTACCGCTCCTCCCAGTCGATCGTGTCCACCGCCAACAGTCTGCTCAGACACACCTCGAAGACCGCGCTGACGCTGCGGACCGAGAACGCCGAAGGTCGGCCGCCGAGCATGACCGAATACCCCACCGATGAGGCCGAGGCGACGGGAGTGGTCCAGGCGATCTCGGCCGAGATCCACGCGGGTCGTCGTCCGCGCAACATCGCCGTGCTCTTTCGCACGAATGGTCAGAGTCCCGCCTATGAGCAGGCACTGACCGCCGCCGGCATTCCCTACGTGCTGCGCGGTGGGGAACGCTTCTTCGCTCGTAAGGAGGTCAAGGAAGCCGTCCTCATGCTCAAGGCTTCCCGCGTCACCTCGAATGGTCGCCCGCTGCCCGACGCCGTCATCGAAGTGTTGGGCTCCCTCGGCTTCACCACGGAACCGCCGGGCCCCGGAGCGAGCCGACAGAAGTGGGAGTCGCTCAAGGCCCTCGTGGATCTCGCAGAGGAGCACCAGGCGGGGCAGGGCCTCCCCGTGCCGATGGAGGCCTTCCTCGACGACCTGGCCGATCGTGCCGAACACCAGTTCGCCCCCGACATCGAAGGCGTCACCCTGGCTTCGTTCCACGCGGCCAAGGGCCTGGAGTGGGACAGCGTCCATCTCGTCGGCCTGAGTGAGGGACTGCTGCCGATCAGCTATGCGCAGACCCCTCGGGCCGTTGCCGAGGAGCGACGCCTGTTCTACGTGGCGCTGACCCGTGCGGGCAGGGAACTGCGGATGAGCTGGTCGCTTGCCCGCTTCGATTCGGAGCAGAAGCCCCGCAGATCCTCGCGTTTCCTCTCCGAGCTGGGGCAGGTCGGTCAGTCGATGGGCAGAGCGCAGGCGACTGCGACCACGGCAGGGCTCAACCGCTGCCGTCGCTGCGGCGGTGCACTCGTCTCCCAGATCGATCGAGCGCTCGGACGCTGCTCCCGCTGCCCCGCCGAGGTCGATCTCGAGTTGCTCGACCGACTGCGCCGGTGGCGGACTCGAGTCGGGATGGAGCAGGGTCTGCCTCCCTATCTCGTGCTCACCGACACGTCTCTGTCGGTCATCGCAGAGAATCGTCCTCGCGACCTCGACGGACTCTCCCGGGTTCCGGGAATCGGAGCGACGAAGCTCGAACTCTACGGGGCGAGCCTATTGGGCCTGCTCGCCGACTGAACCGAAATCGGGCACCGGTGCGCGGCAGTGGCACTGCTCGTGATACGACAGCTCCATTTCGCTGACCGACCCCGCATCGAGGGTGATGACCCTTCGGGCAGGAGAAGGATCATGCGCAAGCAGCGCGTTGCGCAGAAGCTGAACGGCATGGGCAGCACCGAGCACGCGAGCTACCGGGTCGGCCAGGCTTTCTCGTTCGGGCAGAGCGCAGAGGCGCGGATACTGTTCGAACCATCCGGAATCGACGTCCCTGCGATGCAGGCAGGAACAGACGGCACACGGGGTGCGTCCCGGACGGATGAGGCCGGTGACCTCCACCGCGTGTTCACCGAGCACGACCTGACAGTGGTCGACCTCTCGATCATTGAGCCACATCGCCGAATTCAGGTCGGCAACCAGATATGAGGTCGTGATCACCAGCGGAGCAGACATGAGATCGAGGTCTTCGACCCGCCGGGCCGAGGAGACGGCGAATCCCGCGGACCCGAGGTGTCCCTCGAGGATGGAACGCAGGGGACCGGTGACGAGGACGGGACGGGCACCCAGAGCTCGGGAGACGCGATGAGGAGGCAGACCGTAGGTGCGGGCAGCGGCGAAGACAGGGGAGCCCCTCGGGACCTCCTCGGCGTCCGATCCGTCGGGAATGAGTACGCCGGCCTCGCCCAAGAGGGTGATGAGCGAACTCGCGCGGCTGAGGTCGGCTCCGAGTTCCTGCGCCCGAGCATAGAACTGCGATGAGCCGATGCCGAGGCGGAGGTCTTCGATGAGGCTGACGTCAGCGGGCAGCAAGCCGTCGATGAGGACCGGATCATCGGCCCCGAACTGAATGCACGAGGACGAGCGCCACGTAATGGGAACGCTGGGAAAGATTCTGAACATCGTGGACCCTTCGCCTCGACTCCGCTGCAG
Organism: Brevibacterium atlanticum; assembly: GCF_011617245.1. Lineage (NCBI taxonomy): Bacteria > Bacillati > Actinomycetota > Actinomycetes > Micrococcales > Brevibacteriaceae > Brevibacterium > Brevibacterium atlanticum. Next base: position 1,843,661 of record NZ_CP050152.1, read on the forward strand.
ACTTCTACGGTAGTCAGTGGAGGAGGGGATCGCCAGAGGGTGCCGCGATCTGTGGAAAACTCTGTGGACAACGACCGAGGGGAGGCCGGAAAACGTGTTCCGGCCTCCCCTCGACCGCTTTGTGCCCCAGGCGCTCGCGAAGACTCGTGCGGCTTCCCCTTCCGCACGCATCTCCGGGTTTTCCGGGGTCAAACATAGAACCTATTCCGCATTCGCCCCCGCGTCAATGCGTCGTCATGCACAGACACGTCAACACCGTGTGGATAACGTGTGGAAATCGCCGCACAGGCTGTGGAGGAAAGGTGCCTTGAGGGAGCTGGAGGGTGTTGATAAGCACCTGTTCCGAAGAGCTCAAGCCCGGGTGGGTGGGTTCGTCGAACGCAGAAGCGGCTGTGGACGGGCCGATGAGGGAAAGAATCTTCACGATACTCAGGAAACTCACAAGGAGTATCGGAGTCGGTCGCCCGGTGACGCGATGTCAGAACCGTTCCCTATCATTGACCCGTGGCCAATCGACAGAGCTGGAGTGAAGAAGAGGTGCTGCGGGCCATCGCCCGTGGAGAGATCGAGGTCCGACGGTCGACTCGACGGAAGAAGACCGTCGCCGTGTCGAAGGAGATCGACACCTTCGTGCTGCGGGCGCCGGCCCGCTACAGCGTGGAGAGCAACATCCGGTCGCTCACGGCACTGTTCAACCGGCTGGCGGCCCGCGACCATTCCTCCGCCGCCGACCTCGTCGAGCTCGCGGAGGAGATGAACCGACGCTATTTCGCAGGACGACTGAGTCCGACCTCGATCAGGTGGGTGACGAATCAGAACATCAGCCGCTGGGCGTCGACGACGACATCGACCGGAGACATCCGGATCTCCCATCGCCTCCAGTCCGTGCCGCGGTGGGTGCTCGAGACAGTAGTCGTCCACGAGCTCGTCCACCTGCAGATCGGTCCGCATTCGAAGGAATTCCACGATCTGGCGAACAGGCACCCCCGGCAGGCCGACGCGCAGCTGTACCTCGCTGGGTTCAACGACGGAGAGCGTTTCCGCCGAGGAAGCTGAGACCGATCAGCGAGGCGGCCGAACACCCATCGCAGAGGCTGGGGCGCCTCGAAAGAGGCTGAGACGTATCGAAGGAGCCGCCGGGGCCTCTCAGGTCTGGTTGGCGACGGCGGCCGCAGCGGCGTGATAGAGGTCAGGCAATCGAGCCGGGAGATCCGGCATGAGGTCGTTCGGCAGCTCATCGAGCCGGAACCAGGCGACGTCGAGCGACTCGGCCGACACGTTCGGTGATTCGGATACGGAGGCTGCGGCGGCGAAGACGACATCGAAGTGTCGTGAGCAGGAGCCGAAAGCGGTTGAGAGGTCGTGTACGTGCAGATCGATGGGGGTGGGGGAGACCCAGGAGAAGCCGGTCAGCCCGCTCTCCTCCTCGGCCTCCCTCCGGGCGGCAGCACGCAGTGAGTCGTCGACCGGTTCGAGGTGCCCGCCGAACTGACCCCACAGCCGCGCCTTGCCGTGATGATTGAGCAGCACCGAATCCGCGTCGGGATCGAAGACGAGGCAGCTGGCCGTCACGTGCCGGCCGCCGCCGTTACGATGCAGTGCGTCCTCGCCGTGTTGGTCGAAGAGTTCGCCGAAGTCCGCCGTGAACTCACCGGCGGGTGCGAGGCCGACCTCGCGGCGGGCAGTGGCGAGATCGATCATTCAGCGATCATCGGTGTCGTCGGAGGCGTCTGTGTCCTCTGCGGCACCGGTGTCATCGGAGTCATCGTCCGTGGTCTCGGACGACGTATCCTCGGACGAAGAATCCTCGGCCGCAGCATCGCCGGCTCCGTCGAGACCTTCGGCGAGGATGCGGCTGAGCGCTTCGTCGATGCTCGACTCGTTCGTCCATTCGGCGTGGCGTCGCTCCGAATACCCGAGCGGGTCGTCGAGGTCCTGAGTCGTCGGCAGCAGGTCGGGGTGCGAGAACACCTTGTCTCTGGCCTCGGGCCCGCCTTGTGACTCGAGATAGGCGAAGAGGGCAGCGGCATCACGGAGCCTGCGCGGATTGAGCTCCAGACCGACGAGCGCGGAGAAGGTCTTCTCCGCCGGTCCCGCCGTCGCCCGACGGCGGCGCAGCGCCTCTCGGATCTGGTCGCGGCCGGGCAGGTGCCTGCAGGCCTCATAGACGACGACATCGACCCATCCGGCGATGACGGCCAGCAGGTTCTCCAGAGAGGTCAGTGCCTTCTTCTGGTCGTCGGTGGTCGGCGGGTTGAACAGGCCCTGACGGATGTTGTCGCTGAGTTCGGAGATGTTCGACGGGTCGATGTTCGAGGCCATGTCCTCGATCTGCGAGGTGTCGACCTTGAGCCCTTGTGCGTACCGGGTCAGTGCGGTCTCGACCTGGGCGCTCAGCCACGGCGCCCGTTCGAACAGGGCCGAGTGTGCGAGCTCCTGCGCGGCGAGATAGATGCGGACCTCCGAGACGTCGACATCGATCTCGGCAGCGAAGGCCTCGACATTGGTCTCGACGAGCACGGCAGCGTCATGCGGAAGCAGAGGCAGTCCAACCTCGGTGCCGGTGAGGACGCTCTCCGACAGCGCCCCGACGGCTTGACCGATCTGCATGGCGAACATCGAATCGCTCATCGAGCCGAACATCGACGAGGCCCCAGCGAGGATGCCCTTCATCTCGGCGGGAACCTGAGACTCGAGGGTCTCGGTCAGGGCCGTGGACATGTTCTCCTTGATGGGGAGCACGAACTTCTGCCAACCGGGCATCGTCTCCTTCACCCAGTCGGCTCGACGCAGCGGGCGGGCGGAGCGGTTGGCCACGGAGAACTCCGTTGCCTCGGCCAGCCACAGCTCGGCCAGTCGGAAGGCGTCGACGGTGGCGCGCTCGGCCTCATCCGTCACCGCGGGGTCGGGGGTAGGGACGGCCTTCTGGGCGATCGAGACGGCCTGGGCCTGAGGGTCTGCGCCCTGTCCGAACAGTCCCTGCATCTGGTTCATGATCGTGGCCATCATGGCCGGGTCGATCTGGAAGCCCTGCGGCATCCCGGACTCGTTCTTGTCATCGCCCTGACCGCTGCCGGGGCCATTGGCACCGAAGAGCATGCCGAAGATCTGCTCGAACGGATTCTGCTCATTGTTGTTGTCGTCGGTCATTGTTCTCCAGCCCCCATGAATCGGTTTGACACCCACGTTAACGGTTCCGAATGTGCGAAGCTTCCCAATTCGGCGAGGTTTCGCAGGATGTTCGCACCCGGCGAAAGGAGTCTGTGAATTCGGTCCTCAGCATTCGATTAGACTGGTGGGGCGGTGCAGCGAAAGGAACACATGACAGAGAACGCCCCCCGGGCCCTGCCGGTGCCAGCGGAGCCACCTCGCGGCCCGCGACGACGACGAACTCCACGTCTGTCCACGACCTCGGGTGTCCTCACCTACGTCCTCATCGCTCTGGCCGTGCTCCTGCCGGTTCCGTACATGCTTCAGCTGCCGGGACCGGTTTTCAACACTCTCGGCGACTATCAGGGTGATCCGATGATCAGCGTCTCCGGGGCGAAGACCTATCCCACCGCCGGACGCATCGACATGCTCACAGTGGCCGTCAGCGGGGGACCCGGACGCGACGTGTTCGCCTCGCAGGCGCTCGGAGCGCTCCTCAACGGTCAGGAGACCGTGATTCCCACCGAAGCGTACTATCCGCTCGACACCTCACGCGAAGAAGTGGCACAGACGAACGCCGTCGAGATGTCCTCGAGCCAGGACGTCGCCATCGCCGCTGCGATGGGTGAGCTCGGCAAGAAGTATTCGGTGCATCTGCTCGTCGACGACATCGTCACCGACTCACCCGCCCAGGGAAAGCTGCGCAAGGGAGACCGGCTGATGTCGGTCAACGGCAAGAAGCTCGACACCGATCCCGAAGCCGCTGCGATCATGAGTCAGACGGTGCAGGGGGCGAAGTCCGTCGACCTCGTCGTCGACCGTGACGGGAAGACCGAAGACATCACCGTCGAACCCGCCGACATCGAGGGCCGCAAGGCGATCGGGATCAACATGAAACAGGACTTCGACTTCCCGGTCGACGTGAAGTTCAATGTCGAGGGCGTCGGCGGGCCCTCTGCCGGCACGATGTTCGCCCTCGCCATCGTCGATGAACTCACCCCCGGGGCGATGACCGGCGGCAAACACGTCGCAGGAACCGGGGAGATCGACCCTTCGGGAACCGTCAGCCCCATCGGCGGGGCGCGCCAGAAGGTGGCCGCGGCGACGGAGAAGGGTGCGACTCTGTTCCTCTCCCCGGCCGACAACTGCGCCGAAGTCATGGCGGCCGCCGACCAGTCCAAGATCACGGTGGCGCGCATCGACACGCTCGATGACGCGAAGACCACCGTGGAGCAGTACGCCGCAGGCGACACCTCGGACCTTCCGAAGTGCCCCGCCGACGGTGCCGACCCCAATGAGAAAGGGCAGTAGTGAGCACCTCGTCCTCACCCACCTCCGCACGCATGCCGGCGAATCGGCCACGACGTTCGCCGCTGCTGCTCACCCTCGTATCGGTGGCGATCCTGCTGATCGCCTTCATCTCCTTCACACAGGTCTACACCGAGGTGCTCTGGTTCAAGCAGATCGACGCCTCTCAGGTCTTCCGCACTATGTGGATCACCCGCGGTCTGACCTTCCTCGCCGGTTTCATCGTCATGGCCGTCCCGGTGTGGGTGAGCCTGCACCTGGCCTACCGCAATCGGCCCGTCTACGCGCCGACGACTCCGCGTCAGGAGAACCTCGACCGGTACCGTGAGGCCATCGAACCGCTGCGCAAGGTCGCGACGATCGCGATTCCCGCCGTCGTCGGCGTTCTCGCCGGCATCACCGCCTCGGCGAATTGGAACACGGTCCTCGAGTGGTTCCACTCCACGTCGTTCGGATCGAGTGATCCGCAGTTCGGACTCGACAAGTCCTTCTTCGTCTTCGTCCTGCCCGGTCTGCGGCTGATCGGCGACCAGGTGGGAATGGCTGTGCTGCTGTCCCTCATCGCTGCCGTCGTCGCCCACTATCTCTTCGGCGGCATCCGTCCGGGAGAGCAGAGGGGCGTCATCCTGACGAAGACGGCGCAATGGCAGCTGGGCATCACCGTGGCTGTGCTCATCCTCGCCCAGGCCGGTCGTCTCTGGCTCGCCCGCTACGACCGACTCACCGCAGCCGGGGGAATCGTCCCCGGCGTCACCTACGTCGACGACCGTGCGGCGCTGCCCGCGATGGCGATCGTGGCGATCGCCGCTGTGCTCGTCGCATTGCTGTTCGTCTACACCGCGTGGAAGGGCAATTGGCGGATCTCGATCATCGCGACGCTCACGCTCATCGTCCTCGGCGGAGTTTCGATCATCGGCTACCCGGCGCTGATCCAGCAGTTCCAGGTCAACCCCTCGCAGCAGAGCCTCGAGTCGAAGTACATCCAGCACAACATCGACGCCACCCGTGACGCCTTCGACTTCGATGACATCGAGGTGACTCCGTACGAACCGAGCACGACCGGTGAGAAGGGCGCGCTGCGGAAGGACGCGGAGACCGCGGCCTCGATCCGACTGCTCGACCCGAACCTGGTCTCGGACACCTTCCGTCAGCTCCAGCAGGTCCGCCCCTACTACTCGTTCCCACAGAAGCTCGACGTCGATCGCTACGACATGGACGGAGACAGGCGAGACACCGTCATCGCCGTGCGTGAACTCGCTCCGAGCTCGGTGAACAATCAGAGTTGGTTCAACCGCGCCATCGTCTACACCCACGGCTTCGGTGTCGTCGCCGCCAACGGCAACCAGCGCAACTCCGACGGCGAACCGACCTTCATGGAGTCCGACATCCCGCCGAAGGGTGATTTCCCCGAGTACGAACCGCGGGTCTACTTCGGTGAGTCGTCACCGGACTACTCGATCGTCGGTGCCGAGGAGGGCGCAAAACCGCGCGAACTCGACTACCCCTCCGACGAAGAGGGCGGCGCCGGCCAGGTCAACAACACCTTCACCGGCAACGGCGGCCCGACCGTGGGCAACCTGTTCAACCGACTCGCCTACGCGCTGAAGTTCCAGGACGAGCAGATCCTGCTCTCGGACGCGCTCAACGACAAGTCGCAGATCCTCTACGATCGTCATCCGCGGGAGCGCGTGGAGAAGCTGGCGCCCTTCCTCAAGATCGACGGCGACCCGTACCCGGCCGTCGTCGACGGGAAGATCAAGTGGATCCTCGACGGCTACACCACGGCCGAGGACTACCCGTACTCGACCCCGCAGCCGCTGCAGCAGGCGACCGAGGATTCGACGACGGCGACCGCCCCGAACAACGTGGCCACACTGCCCGATGACGAGGTCAACTACATCCGGAACTCGGTGAAGATCACGGTCGACGCCTATGACGGTTCCGTGGACATGTACCAGTGGGACAAGGACGATCCGGTCCTCAAGACCTGGATGAAGGTCTTCCCGGGTCTCATCAAATCCTCATCGGAGATGTCGAGTGACCTCATGAGCCACGTCAGGTACCCCGAGGACATGTTCAAGGTCCAGCGCGACCTGCTCGCGAAGTACCACGTCTCCTCGGCCAGTGAGTTCTACACCGGTCAGGACTTCTGGACCCTTCCGACGGATCCGACGAAGCGGGCCAGCAGCGGTCTGACACAGCCGCCGTTCTACATGACTCTGCAGATGCCGGGGCAGGAGTCGCCCTCGTTCTCGCTGACGAGCTCCTACATCCCCGAACGCTCCTCAGAGGGGCAGTCGCGCAACAACCTCACGGGCTTCCTGTCCGCTGATGCGGATGCCGGTGACAAGAAGGGCGAGACGTCGGAGAACTACGGCAAGCTCAGACTTCTGCAGCTGCCGCGCAATACGACGGTGCCCGGACCGGGTCAGGCGCAGAACAACTTCAATACCGCACCCGATGTCCAGCGCAGCCTCAACCTGCTTCGCCAGGGCGAGTCCGAGGTGGAGAACGGCAACCTGCTGACCCTGCCGATCGGCGGCGGTCTGCTCTACGTGCAGCCCGTCTATGTCCGGTCCGCCGGTGAGACCTCCTACCCGTTGCTGCAGCACGTGCTCGTGGCCTTCGGTGAGGACATCGGATTCGCTCCGACCCTCGACGAGGCACTCGATCAGGTCTTCGGCGGCGACTCCGGCGCCAAGGCCGGCGACGCAGGAACCGAAGACAGCGGGGATGGAGAATCCGGTTCGTCCTCCTCCGGCGGAGACTCCGGCGACGAGGGTTCCGGATCCGGCGGTTCGTCGGACAAGGCTCTCAACGATGCGCTCCAGGAAGCCAGGAAGGCGATGGAGGACTCCGATGCCGCGCTCAAGGAAGGCGACTTCGAAGAGTACGGCAAGGCGCAGGACCGGTTGAAGAACGCCATCGACGACGCAGTTGCGGCCGATCCCTCGATCGCCGAGGACGGCGCCGGGGACAGCTCCTCAGCGCCCGCCTCGGAGCCGGCCGACGAAGGCGGCGATTCGGGCAACTGAGTCGGCTCCTGCCGAACGGGTCCGGTGCGGCGAGGCTGCGCTGGACCCGTTCGGGTAGGGCCGGCTGGGCTCGGCCAGAGTGAGACGAACGCCCCTGGGTTACCCCAGGGGCGTTCGTCGTACTCGGAGCGTGTGCGAATGGCCGATCAGCGCACGACGTGCAGCTCGCGACGGGCACGTGACTGTGCATGAGAAGTGTGAGCGTCGCGTACTGATTTTCGTCGCTGCGCGTGCGCCCTGGGCATACAGTCGCGCTGATGCATGGGGGCCGGGCCGAACAGGGCTGTGAATGAGAAGAACCCCCAGCCAGATTGACTGACTGAGGGTTCTGCCACTGTCGTGGCGGGGGAGGGATTTGAACCCTCGACCTCCGGGTTATGAGCCCGGCGAGCTACCGAACTGCTCCACCCCGCGGCGTGTTCTCAACTCTACATGAACCGTCACCTGCTGGCCAAACCGCGGACAGGTGACCTCCGCCACATGTCCACTTGCCATTCACCTTTCGGCGGTCGAAGGGACTCGAGGGTGACATTCTTCGAGTGAGGGCTTGCATATGGTTGAAAGCTCAACTAGAGTGACACTCGTACTTCAAATTTCAACTAAAGGAGACATCATGACTGCACTGCCTCAGGGACTCACCGCCGGAACCTGGACCATCGACCCCGTCCACTCGGAGTTCACCTTCACCGCCCGCCACGCCGGCGTCTCGAAGGTCCGCGGACACTTCGAAGAGATCGCGGGTACGGTCAACGTGGGTGAGACCCTCGAAGACAGCTCGGTGAAGGCCGAGGCTGCCGCTTCCTCGATCAACACCCGCAACGAACAGCGCGACGGTCACCTCAAGAGCGGTGACTTCTTCCTCGCCGACGAGCACCCGAAGCTCACCTTCACCTCCACCGGCATCAAGGCCGACGGCGCTGACGAGTTCGAGACCGTCGGCGAGCTGACGATGCGCGGCGTGACCAAGGAAGTCACCTTCTCGACCGAGTTCGCCGGTGTCGCCACCGACCCGAACGGCAACCAGGTCGCCGGCCTCTCGGCAACCGCCGACGTCAACCGCAAGGACTTCGGCATGTCCTTCGAAGCCGTCCTCGGCGGAGGCGAGCTCCTCGTGTCCGACAAGATCAAGATCGAACTCGAACTCGAGCTCGTCAAGGCCTGACCGACCCGCGGCGACGACAGAAAGAAGGGGCGAACCACGCAGCGCGTGGTCGCCCCTTCTGCCGTTGTGCGCCGCGGTTCTCCCCTCAGTGCACAGACCTCAGCGCGTCGGGATGATCCCGGAGGTGCTCGCCGAGCGCGATGAACTGCTGAGCGCCCTTGTCGACGTCCTCAACGGACTTGCAGAACGAATACCGGATCGAGGACCGGTAGGCCTCATATGCCGGGCTTCCCTGCCGACAGAGCGCTGGCACCGGAATGCCCACGAGTGAGAACTCGCGAGCAAGCAGGTCATTGAGCGCGAAGGCATCGAGATCCGTCAGGGCGGAGAAGTCCATCACAGTGAAGTATCCGGCACGCGGGGTGGAGGAGATCGCATCCGGCACCGTCCTGCAGGCGGGCACCAGCACCTCGGCGCGGGCGGCCAGAGAGGCCCGATTGTCCTCAACGAAGTGAGAGTCCCCGTTAAGCAGCCGGGCCACACCGATCTGCATCGGCCCGCCGGCGGTGAATGTGAGGAACTGCTTGACCGCCTGGATGGCTTCGCGCACCTCGCGAGCCGCGATGACCCAGCCGACTTTCCACCCGGTGGTGTTCCACGATTTGCCGGCCGAGGAGACGGTGACCACCCGATCGCGATCCGCGATCGCGACTGCCGGCGGGACATGTCCCTGTTCGGTGAGCACGAGCTGTTCGTAGACCTCGTCGGTCAGCACCCAGGCATCGACTTCGTCGGCGGCCGCCCCGATGTGGGCGAGCTCGGAGGCGGTGAAGAGATAGCCCGTGGGATTGTGCGGGGTGTTGACGAGGATGATCGCCGGTCGGGTCTCGGCCACGACGCGGTCGAAGAGCTCCCAGTCCGGGGCGAATCCGCCGTTGCCGTCGGGCAGGATCGGCACGGTGTGCAGGCTGCCTCCGGCCGCGGTGATCGCCGCCGGGTAGGAGTCATAGAACGGTTCGAACGCGAGGACGGCACCGCCGCGGGGCAGGAGGGCGAGGATCGCCGCCGTCAGTCCTTCAGTGGCACCGGCGGTGTAGAGCACCTCGGCGGGGTCGACGCGCTGCGCGAAGTCCCGTCCGCGCTGTGCTGCGACGGCCTCGAGCAGCTGAGGGAAACCCTGGCCCGGGGCATACTGGTTGAACCCGGCGCGCATCGCCTCGGTGGTGGCGTCGATGAGTTCGGGAGGCGGCTCCGTACCCGGCGCGCCCTGGCCGAGGTTGATCGCTCCCACGCGGGCGGCGAGCTTGGTCATCTGCCCGTAGATCGTCTCACCGATCGACCCATCGGGATTCGTCAGCCCTGCGGACTCGGCCATTGCGTGCCACAGATCAGCCCTGCGGACATCCGGCATCAGGAGATCTCCTTCGGTTCGACCCGACCGAGCAGGTCGAGCGCCGCCTCGTGGAGGCGGGAGTTGCTGGCCACGGCATTGCCGCCGAAGGGCCCGGGCACGCCCGCCGTGTTCGTGAACGTGCCCCCGGCCTCGAGCACGATGGGCACGAGCGCACCCATGTCGTACAGGGCCAATTCGGGTTCGCAGGCGAGGTCGACGGCTCCCTCGGCCAGCAGCATATACGAGTAGAAATCCCCGTATCCGCGGGTCCGCCACAGGCTCTCGCAGAGTTCGAGGAACCCGTCGAAGGCACCCAGTTCCTTCCATCCCGACAGCGACGCATACGACAGGGAAGCGTCGGCGAGCCGGTCGACCTCGGACACCGAGATCCGCTTCGCGGGTGCTCCCAGCACCGAGGCGAAGGCTCCCTTACCGCGTTCGGCCCACCAGCGCCGGCCGAGTGCCGGGGCCGAGACCATCCCCAGCAGCGGGGTCTCACCGTCGTAGAGGGAGATGAGCGTGGCCCATACGGGCACGCCGCGGACGAAGTTCTTCGTTCCGTCGATCGGGTCGATGATCCAACGCCGAGGTGACTGACCGTGGGAGCCGAATTCCTCCCCGAGGACGCTGTCGTCGGGCCGTTCCTGCTCGATCCGGGCCATGATCGCCTGCTCGACGGCGCGGTCGCATTCGGTGACCGGAGTGAGGTCGGGTTTGGTCTCGACAGTGAAGTCCTGAGCGGTGAATCGGGCCAGGCTGATGTCGTCGGCGAGATCGGCGAGTTCGCTCGCCAGGTCGAGGTCGTTCATGCCCTCAGCCTATCCAGTCGGAGGCAGCAGCCTGCGCAGCGACTCCAGCCGTGAGACGCCGCCCGCTCCGGCCCGGTCGGCCGCCACCCACTCGTCGAGTCGGCAGCCGGGGGAGTCGGGAAGATGAGTGCAGCCGCGCGGGCAGTCCGCAATGGCCTCGACGAGTTCGGGAAAGGCCGACAGCAGTGTCTCCCGGTCGACATGGGCGAGGCCGAAGCTGCGCACACCGGGGGTGTCGATGAGCCAGCCTCCGCCGTCGAGGGGGAGGCAGACGGCCGAGGAGGAGGTGTGGCGTCCGCGACCCGTGACGTCGTTGACGTGGCCGGTCGCGCGCTCGGCGGCGGGCACGAGCGCATTGGTCAGCGTGGACTTGCCGACTCCCGAATGGCCGACGAGGACGCTGATCCGACCGGTGAGCCGCTCGAGCACCTCGGCGTCGACGGTGTTGTGCTCGCCTCCGATGGCCGATTCGACGATGTCGACACCGCTGGCGGCAAACCGGCGGCGGATCTCCTCGGCCGAAGCCAGGTCCGTCTTGGTGACGATGAGCAGGGGCTCGATGTCCGCATCGTATGCGGCGACGAGGGCCCGGTCGATGAGTCCGTAGGAGGGTTCCGGGTCCATGGTCGCGGTGACGATTCCCATGACGTCGACATTGGCGACGATGACACGTTCGGTCGGGTCCGTGTCATCGGCGCTGCGGCGGAGCAGATTCCGCCGCTTCACGATCTCGACGAGCCGGGCCAGGGAACCCTCCTGTCCAGAGGTGTCGCCGACGAGGCGGACGATGTCACCGGGCACGATCGCCTGCTTCCGCAGGCCGGAGGCGCGCACCGCCGTCACCGAGGTGGCTCGTCGGTCCTTCTTCCCCTTTCCTCCGCGCACGTGAGTGGGGGAGGTGAAGCCGCCGGACCTGTCGGCGAGGATGACCCGGTAGCGCCCACGGTCGACGGCGGTGACCATGCCGGTCACGGCGTCGCTGTGGTCGGGTCGGTTCTTCGTGCGAGGGCGGGAGCCGCGACGGTTCGGTCGCGGTCGGTAGTCCTCGTCGCGGTAGATCTTCGCCATCTCAGGCCCCGGGAGAGGTCATGGCTTCCCACAGCTGGGTGAATGCGGGCAGGGTCTTGGCCACGGTGCCTGCGTTCTCGATGGTCAGGCCCTCGATGCGGAGACCGAGGATCGCCCCGGCCATGACCATGCGATGGTCATGATAGGTGTGCCAGAGAGCCGGACGCAGTTCGGCGCCGCCGGTGATCGTCAGCGCGTCGGGGTGTTCGACGACGTCGACGCCGACGGCGCTCAGTTCGCGTGTCAGCGCGGCCAGACGATCCGTTTCGTGTCCGCGCAGGTGGCCGATTCCGCGCAGCTGCGAGGTGCCCTCGGCCAGCCCGGCCAATGCCGCGACGACAGGGGTGAGCTCTCCGACCGCGGAGAGGTCGAGGTCGACGGCACGAAGTGCGGAGGGCCCGGTGACGTGCAGTCCGTCTCGATCGAGGATCGCCTGCGCGCCGAAGGCCTCGGCGATGTCGCGGAAGCCGTCTCCGGCCTGTGTGGTGTGGACCGGCCAGTCGGTGATCGTGACCGTTCCGTCAGTGGCCACAGCGGCGGCGGCGAAGGCGGCCGCGTTGGACAGATCCGGTTCGACGAGGACGTCGAGTCCCCGCGGCAGGCCGGGTTCGACGATCCACCGTTCCGGTTCGGGTTCGCTGATGTCGACCCCGGCGTCCCTGAGCACCTCGAGGGTCATGTCGACATGGGTGCGGCTGGGCACGCCGGTGCCGGTGTTGATGAGTTCGAGCCCCAACGGCATGACGGGGGCGGCCAGCAGCAGTCCGGAGACGAATTGACTCGAGGCGCTGGCGTCGATTTCGAGGTGACCGCCGCGCAGCTGGGCGCTGGGACGGATGGACAGCGGCAGCAGGCCGTCTGCGGAGGTGATCGATGCGCCGAGGCGGCTCAGCGAGTCCACGGTCACCGACATCGGTCGCACCCGGGCCTGCTCATCGCCGTCGAGGACGACTTCGCGTCCGGTCAGGGCGGCCAGCGGCGGGATGAAGCGCATGACGGTCCCGGCGAGACCACAGTCGATCGTGATCGGCTCGGCCGCCTCGGCGGGTGAATCCGCGGCCGCGGCGAAGTCGATCGGCTCGATGTGGAGGACATCTCCGTCGTCGTCGATGTCGGCTCCGAGCGCGCGCAGCGCCTCGATCATGAGCAGAGTGTCGCGGCTGCGCAGCCAGCCCTTGAGATCGGATCCGGACTGGGCGAGGGCGGCGAGGACGAGATAGCGGTTCGTCAGCGATTTCGATCCGGGAACGGTGACGGCGGCGGTGATGGACGAACCGGCGACTGGTGCCTGCCAGTCGCCGGTCGCCGGGGGAGTCTGCGTGGGGATGTCAGTCAACTCCGAGTGCGTTCAGCGCCTGCTTGGAGGTGTCTTCGACGCTTGACCAGAGGTCCTCGGCGGCATGCTGGGTGCGCCACCACAGTCCGGGGCGTCCAGCGGTGTCGACGCTGGCCAGCAGAGCACCGCCGAGCATCGAGGTCCGCAGCAGCGTCCGCTCGTTGCGGGCCTTCTTCTCCTCCTTCGAGGTCGTCTTCTCGGCCGCGAGGCGCTCTCCGACGGTGTCGAGCAGGTAAGTGCCCACGAGGATCGTGGCGCTGATGCGCGGGAAGCGGCCGATGGCCAGAAGCGAGCCGGCGGCGACCTGTGCCACACCGGTGGCGCGTGCGAGGGTCGTCGCATCCACGGGCACATCGATCTGCTTGCGGGCCTGGTTGAGAAGAGGAGTGACCGAAGCGGCTGCGGCTTCGGGCCGACGCAGACGGTCGACGCCGTTGAGGAGGTATCCGGCGGCCAACATGGGCCGTGCGATGAAACGGATGGGAGACACTGTGGTCCTTCCTTGAGTGGCGGGCATCTCACTGGCAAGCATAACTGCTGTTCGGGGAATAGTGGCACCTCGGGACGATGTTACAGACGGTGAAGACACGAGGCGGGTCGGACCCGCCTGGCAACGATCGGCAGAAGGGAAGGTCTATGAGTGCCACTGCCGTCCTAGAGAGAACGGGCGTACCATTGACTGCGATGACCGAATCAGTCAAAGAAGTCCCCGAAACGGCGGCCGAGAGGTCGGAGCGTTTCGAGCGCGATGCTCTGGAATATGTCAACCAGCTCTACGCGGCTGCTCTGCGGATGACCCGCAATCCTGCCGATGCCGAGGACCTGGTCCAAGAGGCGTACGCGAAGGCCTATGCCGCCTTCCACCAATACAAGCCCGGAACGAACCTCAAAGCGTGGCTGTACCGGATCCTCACGAACACCTTCATCAACAACTACCGCAAGAAGCAGCGGCAGCCGAAGGAGCACGGCAGCGAGGACATCGAGGACTGGCAGATCGCCCAGGCCGACAGCCATTCGTCCTCGGGAGGACGCTCCGCGGAGCTCGAGGCACTCGATCACCTGCCCGACTCCGACGTCAAAGACGCGCTGTCGGCGCTGCCCGAGGACTTCCGCATGGTCGTCTACTATGCCGATGTCGAAGGGCTGCCGTACAAAGAGATCGCCGAGATCATGGACACACCGATCGGCACCGTGATGTCGCGTCTGCACCGTGGGCGACGGCAGCTGCGGGAGATGTTGGCCGACTACGCCGCCGACCGCGGTTTCGCGAATCCCGAGGGAGGTGCGAAATGAGCGACGAAGGATGCTGCGAAAGCGTCAGGACCGAATCCCTGATGCGCATCTACCACTACCTCGACGGCGAGCTGACGACGACCGAGATCCGTGAGATCTCGATCCACCTCGAACAGTGCCCGTCGTGCCACGACGAGTACGAGATCGAAGCGCTGCTCAAGGAATTGGTGCGACGTTCGTGCAGCCATGATCGAGCCCCGATGGGTCTGCGCGAGAAGATCCGGCAGCGGATCGCTCTCGAACAGACGATGTGGCAGAGCTGATCCGGGTCGGAGTGATCGAACTGACTCGGCCGGCCTGATCAGGCTCGCAGAGACGACGAGGGCGGGAAGAGATTCGATCTCTTCCCGCCCTCGTCGTGTACTGAACGAATCAGCGCATCAGCTGTTCGGACGATTGCCGTGGTTCGCCTTGTTGCGACGGCGATCGCGACGCTTACGGCCACGCTTGCTCATAGTGTTCTCCTTCGATAGACGGTTAATTCTCTCATGTTCGCCCTGACAGGGCAAAGACGCGAGCGTGGGATCGCTCAGTTGTCGCCGAGGACGTCGCGGACGCCCAGCCAGCTGAACCATCCGCGGTGGAGGACCAGCCAGGCCAGCAGCCCGTAGCCCTCTTGTGCGGGCAGATGATCCCGTGAGGATGCGAGTTCACGCTGCCAGACAGGGTGTCCGAGCAGGGGAGTGAACGCGTCGACGTAGGTGATGCCGCGTCGCTTGGCCACATCGGAGAAGCTCGTGTTGAGTTCGGCGATGCGTCGATTGCGGTCGCCGTCGTGTTCGGGCGGAGGTCCGAGCACGAAGGTCGAGACCTTCCGGGCCAGAGCCTCGTCGAGGACGTTGGCCACATCGAGGCGGGCCCTGGCCACCGAACGACCCGAATCGAGATCGCCGGAGCCCAAGGCCAGCACCAGACGATTGTCCCCGTCCGGGGTGAACCGCAGGGACGCCTCGGCGATGGTGCGAGCGTGGAGCTCGGCGGAGTCCTCACGGGGAACGGCCAGCGGATAGACCTTGAGGTCGGGCAGACTCGGCAGGGTCCTGGCCGTCACCCGACCGACCCATCCGAGACCACGGCCGTCACCGTGGCCGGCGACCAGAGGGCCGCCGACCACGGCGATGGTTGTGGTCGTGTCGCTGCTCACCGGGTGAAGATCCGTTCGACGAGATCCTTCTGCTGGGCCTCATGGAAGTGCTTGAGACCCGTCGAGGTGGCTGCGGAGGCGGCGCGCGCGATGACGGTGACGGGGCGGTCGCCGAGCAGCTGCGGCAGGTTCATCGCCATGAACGGCCATGCGCCCTGGTTCTCCGGCTCCTCCTGAGCCCAGACGATCTCGGCGTCGGCCGGGAAGCGATCGAGGACGGCGGTGATGGCCGCCTCGTCGAGCGGGTAGAGCTGCTCGAGGCGGACGAGTGCCATCTTCGTGTCATTGTCCGCCTCGCGCTTGGCCTTGAGCTCCCAGTAGAGCTTGCCGGACACGAGCACGACGCGGTCGACCTGAGCGGCATCGACGTCGGTGTCGTCGACGACGGCTTCGAACCGACCGGAGGTGAAGTCCTCCGGCGAGTTCGCGGCGGCCTTGAGCCGGAGCATCGACTTCGGTGTGAAGACGATGAGCGGCCGCTTGTTCGACGCAGCGGCGTGCCGACGCAGCAGGTGGAAGTACGACGCACCGGACGACGGCTGAGCCACCGTCATGTTCGACTCCGCGCACAGCTGCAGGTAGCGCTCGATGCGTCCCGAGGAGTGGTCGGGGCCCTGCCCCTCGTAGCCATGGGGCAGAAGCATGACGACACCGGAGTTCTGCTGCCACTTCTGCTCGGACGAGGAGATGAACTCGTCGATGACCGACTGGGCGCCCTGGGCGAAGTCGCCGAACTGGGCCTCCCAGGCCACGAGGGCGTCCTTGCGCTGGACGGAGTACCCGTACTCGAAGCCGACGGCCGCGTATTCGCTCAGCAGCGAATCGTAGACCCAGAAGCGTGCCTGATCCTCGGTGAGGTTCTGCAGCGGGGTCCATTCGTTGCCGTTGATCGAGTCGATGAGCACAGAATGGCGCTGGACGAAGGTGCCGCGGCGGGAGTCCTGGCCGGCCAGACGTACGGGCACACCGTCCATGAGCAGCGAACCGAAGGCGATGAGCTCGGCGAAGCCCCAGTCGATGCCGCCCGAGAGCGCCATCTCCTTGCGCTTCTCCAGCAGAGCCCGCAGCTTCTTGTGGATCGTGAAGCCCTCGGGCACCTCGACGAAGGCCTCGCCGATGCGGGTGAGCGTCTCGGGGCTGATCGCGGTCTCGGCATCGTTGTGGCTCTCGATGTCGCTGGGCTCGTAAGGAGCGTTGAAGGCCTCGCCGTCGTAGGGTCCGGTCTCGGCTTCCTTCGTCTCGGCGAACGCGGACTCCAGCTTCGACTGGTAGTCCTTGAGCGCCTCGGCGGCCTCTTCGTCGGTGATGCACTTCCTGCCCACGAGGGACTCGGTGTAGAGCTTGCGCACCGATCCCTTCTTCTCGATGAGCGAGTACATCAGCGGCTGCGTCATCGAGGGGTCGTCGCCCTCGTTGTGACCGCGGCGGCGGTAGCAGACGAGGTCGATGACGACGTCGCGGTTGAACTCCTGGCGGTACTCGAACGCCAGGCGAGCCGCCCGCACGACCGCCTCGGGGTCATCGCCGTTGACATGGAAGATCGGGGCGTTGATCGACTTCGCCACGTCGGTGCAGTAGAAGGACGACCGTGCCGAGGCGGGGGGAGTCGTGAACCCGACCTGGTTGTTGATGATGACATGGACGGTTCCGCCGGTGCGGTAGCCGCGCAGCTCCGAGAGGTTGAGCGTCTCGGTGACGACTCCCTGGCCGGCGAAGGCGGCATCGCCGTGCACGAGGACCGGCAACACCGTGAAGCCGGCTTCGCCCTGATCGACGAGGTCCTGCTTCGCGCGCACGATGCCTTCGAGGACCGGGTCGACGGTCTCGAGGTGGCTGGGGTTCGCGGCGACGTACACGCCGGTGGTGTTGCCCGAGGGCGAGGTGAACGAGCCCTGGGTGCCGAGGTGGTACTTCACGTCGCCTGAGCCCTGCACGGTGTCGGGAGACATGGTGCCGTCGAACTCGCGGAAGATCTGCGCATATGATTTGCCGGCGATGTTCGTGAGCACGTTGAGGCGTCCGCGGTGGGCCATGCCGATGGCGACCTCGTCGAGTCCGGTGTCAGCGGACTGGTTGAGGATCTCGTCGAGGAGGACGATCGCGGACTCTCCGCCTTCGAGGCTGAAGCGCTTCTGCCCGATGTACTTCGTCTGCAGGAAGGTCTCGAATGCTTCCGCGGCGTTGAGCCGGCCGAGGATGTGTCCCTGCTCGGATCGGGTCAGCTCCTGGTGGGGAACCTCGATCTTCGCCTGGAACCAGCGGCGCTGCACGGGATCGGCGATGTGCATGTACTCGAAGCCGATGGTCCGGCAGTAGCTCTCGCGCAGAAGACCGAGGATGCTGCGGAAGGGCATCATCGGCTTCGCACCGAATCCGCCGGTGGGGAACTCGCGCTCGAGGTCCCACAGGGTCAGACCGTGCTGGTTGATGTCGAGGTCCGGGTGCGAACGCTGACGGTAGACCAGGGGGTCGATATTGGCCATGAGGTGGCCGCGGGTGCGGTAGGCATCGATGAGCTCGATGACGCGCGCGGTCTTGTTGACATCGTCCTGGTCCTCGGCGGAGACGTCGGGAACCCAGCGGACCGGTTCGTACGGCAGGCGCAGCGACTCGAAGACGTCGTCGTAGAAGCCGTCCTCACCGAGCAGGTAGCTGTGGACGAGCTTGAGGAACTCACCCGAACCGGCGCCCTGGATCACGCGGTGATCGTAGGTCGAGGTCATGGTCAGGACCTTGGATACGGCCAGATCGTTGATGGTCTTCTGGCTCGCACCCTGGAATTCCGCCGGGTAGTCCAGCGCGCCGACGCCGATGATGCAGCCCTGGCCCTTTGTCAGCCGCGGCACCGAGTGCACGGTGCCGATGCCGCCCGGGTTGGTCAGCGAAACCGTGGTGCCGGCGAAGTCGTCAGCAGTGAGCTTGCCCTTGCGGGCCTTGTCGACGAGTCCGTCGTAGGCATCGACGAACTGGCGGAAGGTCAGCGTCTCGGCCTTCTTGACATTCGGCACGAGCAGAGTGCGGGTGCCGTCCTTCTTCGGGACGTCGATGGCGAGGCCGAAGTTGATGTGGGCGGGCGAGACCATCACAGGCTTGCCGTCGCGGATGTCATAGGAGACGTTCTGCGATGGGAAGTTCTGCAGCGCGCGGATGACGGCATAGCCGATGAGGTGGGTGAAGGAGACCTTCCCGCCGCGGGTGCGCTTGAGGTGGGAGTTGATGACGATCCGGTTGTCGATGAGCGCCTTGGCAGGCAGTGCCCGCACCGAGGTGGCGGTGGGGACTTCGATGGACTCGTCCATGTTCTTCGCGATGAGCTTCGCAGGACCGCGCAGGGGAGTGATCGTCTCTTCGGGCTCCGGCTGCGGGGCCGTCTCCTTCGGGGTGACCTGCGGAACGGACTTCGTCTCGGCCTTCAGCGTCTCGGACTCGGCCGATGAGGGCGAGACGCCGCGCGAGGTCTCGCGCGGCGCGGCAGGGGCCTGCGCGGGAGCAGAGGCCTTGGGCTCCGACTTCGGAGCGGACTTCTGCGCCGAGGACTTCTCGGCAGCTTTCGTGCCGGACTTCTCAGCCGACTGGGCAGCAGCGTTCTGACCGCCGCTGTTCTTCTCGTACTTGTCGAAGAACGGCCACCAGGACTTGTCGACCGAATTCTTATCTGACTTGTACTGCTCATACAATTCCTCGACCAACCACTCGTTGGACCCGAAGTCTTCAACGGTGCGGTTCGGAGTATTGACGGACACGGCGTTGATCGCCTACTTCCTGATTCAAGACTTGCTGCTTAACGACAACTCCCAGCCTAACGCGATGTGCCCCGCAAAGTGCACATAAGGGACAATAGTGTTATGCGTTTCATCTCAAATGATCCCAGCAGCGATCTCACCTACTCCGATGTCTTCCTCGTCCCGAACTCGTCGGCGCTGACCTCGCGCTTCGACGTCGACCTCGCGACGACCGATCCGACGGGCTCGACGACTCCGCTCGTCGCCGCGAACATGACGGCCGTCTCCGGACGGCGGATGGCCGAGACGATGGCCCGCCGAGGCGGCCTCGCGGTGCTACCGCAGGACATTCCGCTGACTGCGGCACGCGAGACGATCGAGTGGGTGAAGAGTCGGGACCGGATCTTCGAATCCGCCCTGCGCTTCTCCCCGGAGGACACCGTGCTCAACGCTCTCCATGTTCTGGCCAAGCGTCCCCACGGCTTCGGCGTGGTCGTCGACCGGTCAGGACGCCTCGAGGGCATCATCGACGCCGCCGATCTGCGCGGAGTCGATCGCTTCACCTCGGTCTCCGAGCTCCTCGTGTCCTCGCCGCATGTGATCCGCGCCGGTGAGATCGACTGGGCCGACGACGAGCGGCTCGAGGCGCTCTTCGAATCGATGACCGAGGCGAGGGCTGAGTTCGCCGCCGTCGTCGACGATGACGGCATCGTGCTCGGCAGCCTGACCCCGAAGGCACTGCTGCGGTCGTCGATCTACACGCCGAACCTCGATGCCGAGGGCCGGCTGAAGATCGCCGTGGCCATCGGCGTCAACGGCGCCGCTCTCGATCGTGCGAAGACTCTGGTCGAAGCCGGTGCTGACGTGCTCGTCATCGACACTGCCCACGGACACCAGGCGAAGATGATCGACGTGCTCCAGACGATCGCGAACGCCGACCTCGGCGTGCCGATCGTGGCCGGCAACGTCGTCACGGCCGAGGGAGTGCGCGACCTCGTCTCCGCGGGCGCGCAGATCGTCAAGGTCGGTGTCGGCCCGGGTGCGATGTGCACGACTCGGATGATGACCGCGGTCGGCCGCCCGCAGTTCTCCGCGGTGCTCGAATGCGCTGAGGCGGCCCGTGAGCTCGGTGCCCATGTCTGGGCCGACGGCGGGGTCCGCTATCCCCGCGACGTCGCACTGGCGCTGGCCGCAGGTGCGTCACAGGTGATGGTCGGTTCGTGGTTCGCCGGGACCCATGAGTCTCCCGGCGACCTCCTCGTCGACGGCGAGGGACGTAAGTACAAGGAGAGCTTCGGCATGGCCTCCGCACGCGCGGTGGCCAACCGCACCCGCACCGAATCGGCGTTCTCACGCGCCCGGAAGGGGCTGTTCGAGGAGGGAATCTCCTCGTCCACGATGTACATCGACCCGCAGTCTCCCGGCGTCGAAGATCTGCTCGACGGGATCACTTCGGGCGTGCGCAGCTCGTTCACCTACGCGGGGGCGCGCAACCTCGGCGAATTCGCCCAGCGCGCCGCAGTCGGCGTACAGAGCGCCGCCGGATACGAAGAGGGCCGTCCGCTGTCGGGAAGTTGGTAAGATCTCTTCATGACCAGTGACAGTCCCGGCCGGCGGGAAGCCGGCGCCCCAGATGACGACCCTCACCCCGTGAGGGTCACTCCCTTCACCCACTTGGTTCCCGACACCGCGATCGGCGGGGATCGCCGCTGATGGAATGGCTGTTCCTCGCTCTCGCGCTGATCCTCATCCTCGGCACCGGCGTCTTCGTCGCGGCTGAATTCTCCCTCCTCACCCTCGATCGGCACACTGCGGACAAGGCCGTCGAAGACGGGGTCGTCGGCGCGAAGACGCTGCGGCAGTCGATGACGCACCTGTCCACCCAGCTCTCCGCAGCTCAGGTGGGCATCACGATCACGACTCTGCTCACCGGTTATCTCATGGAGCCGTCGCTGGGCAAGCTGCTGGCACCGGTGTTCGAGGCCTGGGGCGTCGGCCCCGGGCTCGCGGCGCCGTTGGCTCTGACGATCGCCCTCATCATCTCCACCGTGGGATCGATGATCTTCGGCGAGCTGGTGCCGAAGAATCTCGCGATCGCGGTCCCCCTGGCCACCGGGCGGATCGCCGCACCGATCCAGTACGTATTCTCGATCGTCTTCAAGCCGATCATCGCCGTGCTCAACGGCACGGCCAACAAGATCCTCATGTCGATGGGTATCGAACCGCAGGAGGAGGGCTCGGTCGGACGGTCCCCGGAGGAGCTGACCTCCCTCGTTCGACACTCGGCAGACGAAGGCATGCTCGACGAACAGACCGCTGACCTGCTCGAGCGGACGCTGAGCTTCTCCGAACGCACCGCCGAGGACGTCATGACCCCGCGTACCCGCATGTCGACGGTCGAGAAGGACACGACTGCCCGCCAGATCATCGAACAGGCGCGCGAGACCGGGTTCTCCCGCTTTCCCGTCGCCGCAGAGGACAAGGACCACATCGTCGGTGTCGTCCACGTCAAACAGGCGTTCGCGGTGCCCCTGGCCAACCGAGACGACGCCTATGCCGGCGGTCTGATGACCGAGGTCAGGGAGATCCCGGAGACCCAGAGGCTCGACCCCCTGCTCATGGAACTGCGCGCCACCGGACTGCAGATGGCCGTGGTCGTCGACGAGTTCGGTGGTACGGCCGGAGTTGTGACCTTGGAAGACGTCGTCGAAGAACTCGTCGGCGAGGTCGCCGACGAACATGATCGGATGCGGGTCGCCGCCCGTCCCGCGCGGGACGGGTCCTGGATAGTTCCCGGTCAGCTGCGCCCCGATGAGATCTCCTCGACGATCGGGATCTCGATCCCCGAGGACTCCGACTACGAGACCCTGGCCGGTTTCGTGCTCAAGGAGCTCGGTCGGATCCCGGAACCAGGGGACCAAGTGCGCACCGATGAGGCGCTCATCCGCGTCGAACGGATGCACGGCCGTCGGATCGAACGGCTCCGGGTGGTTCTGCGGGCGACCGATGCCGCAGCTTACGAGACAGAGTCAGAAGGTGAGGGCCGATGAGCGCCGATTGGTTCGGACTGGTCTGGCTGGTCGTCCTCCTGCTGGGCAACTCCTTCTTCGTCGCGGCCGAATTCGCCGTGGTCGCCGCCAAACGCTCGCAGATCGAGCCGCGCGCGGCCGAAGGGTCCTCGGCCGCGAAGACTGCGCTGTTCGCCATGGAGCACGTGTCGCTGATGCTGGCGATCTGTCAGCTCGGCATCACGGTCTGCTCGCTGCTGCTGGGCAATGTGGCCGAACCGGCCATCCACCATCTGCTCGCGGGACCGCTGGAGGGCCTCGGGATCCCGGCCGGCCTGTCGTCGACCATCTCCTTCGTCCTCGCCCTCGGGGTCGTGACCTACCTGCACGTCGTCATCGGTGAGATGGTGCCGAAGAACATTGCGCTGGCCGTCTCCGGGCAGGCGATCATGGTGCTGGCGACTCCGCTGGTGTTCCTCGCCCGTGTCTTCGGCTTCGTCATCCGTCCGCTCAACGGTCTCGCCAACGGGATCCTCCATCTGTTCAAGATCGAGGCCCGCGACGAGGTGAACGAGGCGTACACGATCGAGCAGGTCGAATCGATCGTCGCCGAGTCGAAGCGCGAAGGACTGCTCAGCGACGACACGGGACTGCTCAAGGGGGCGCTGGAGTTCAGCGACAAGACCGCCGCCGACATCATGGTCCCGATGTCGGAGCTGGTGACGATCTCGGACAAGGTCACCCCGAACGAACTCGTCACGCTCGTGGGCAAGACCGGCTTCTCGCGCTACTTCGTCGTCGGCGACGACGGGTACCCGCGGGACTACCTCCACATCAAGGACGTCCTCTACGCCGACAGCGACGACGCGTTCGACGCCCCTGTCCCCGGCAAGCGGTTCCGGCCGCTGTTCACGGTCACCGCCGATGACGAGGTCGAAGAGGCGCTGGCGCAGATGCAGAAAGTCGGCATCCACGTCGCCAGGGTCATCGATGCCCAGGCTCAGGTGCTCGGTCTGCTGTTCCTCGAGGATGTGCTCGAAGAGCTCGTCGGCGAGGTGCAGGACGCCATGCAGCGGGGTCGGTTCGATTCCCGCAGCTGAACCCGGTCGGCGTCCGCGGCCTGAGGTCAGGCGGCCTTGAGGCGGTGTTCACCGGTTTCGGCCGGGGCACCGCCTCAACGACTTTGGTAACGGATGATAACGACTTGGGGATCCACGGCACCTGAGATAGGCCATCTGTAGTGCTCGGTGACCATCGCTGGGACAGCATATGCCCAGGTCACACTCGGTGCATGATGGAGAAGTGACATTCTGTAACGAGGTCGTTATAGTGTTGTGACATCAGCTTTTGGGGACGCTCCGGGGAGGGCGCCCGCCGCACAATCGCAGCCAACAGTATGGAGCACTATGTCGAGTGAGCTCTCGACCGTCGAGGAGCCGCCTGTGCGCAGGCGCGACCTGCGCAACCAGAACGCATCGACGCAGACGATCTTCTCCAGGAAGCAGACCGCGACATCGCCGTCACGTGTCACCGATTCTCACACCACTCTGTCCCCGCGCCGGGCAGCCATGGCCGCCGAGGCCAGGGCCGCAGCGGGTTCGCCTCGACGTCAGGCCATGGCCAAGGAAGCCGCCGGTTCGCCGGTGACGACTCCCGCGGGACACACCTCGACGCTGGCGGCCGCCCGACTCGGCAGTCGGGGTTCCGACGGTTCGCTGCTGCGTTCGGTTCGTCGCCGTCAGGTCACGACTTTCTCCGCACTGGCCACCGTCTCGGTCACGGGCACCGCCATCGCGGCGGTCATGGTCGCCGGCAACCTCGGCGGCAACCAGGAAGTCAAGGTCGACGACACGACTGCGGAATCGCAGCCGCGGGCGATCAAGGCCGAATCCGTCTCCGCCGACATCAAGGTCGACAAAGACGACAAGACCTCGATGACGATCGGTGCTCCGAGCGCGAAGCAGACGAAGGTCGAGGCCGCTTCCCGAGCGATCACGAAGACCGTGCTGCCCGGATGCGACGGCGAAGCCCCGAAGGGTGAGGTCAGCAACGGAGAGCTCCCGGATTCCTGGCTGTGCGAGATCGGCGTGGGCAACCACAAGCTGCGCAGCGACGCCGCCGTGTCGTTTGCGAAGATGAATGCCGCGTTCAAGAAGGACACCGGCAAGGACCTCGCCGTCACCGACTCCTACCGCTCGCTCGAATCGCAGGTCTCCGTCGCTGCCCGCAAGCCGGGCTTCGCGGCACGCCCCGGCACGTCGAATCACGGCTGGGGCCTGGCCCTCGACCTCGGCGGTGGCACCCAGACCGGCTCGGGAGAGCAGTATGAGTGGCTGGTGGCGCATGCGAAGAAGTACGGCTGGGAGAACCCCGACTGGGCCAAGCGCAACTCGTACGAACTCTGGCACTGGGAATATGTGCCCGGCCGCAAGGCCATGAAAGGCGCCTGACCTGCGAGCTCAGAGCCGATAGGCACCGACTTCCGCCGCGTGTGATCGAGAGTCGATCGCACGCGGCGTCGTTTTGGGCGGTGCCGCATTTCGGTGATAGCATTGCATCCGTTGCCCGCGTAGCTCAGTGGATAGAGCGTCTGCCTCCGGAGCAGAAGGTCGTAGGTTCGAATCCTGTCGCGGGCACCACGCACGCCGCCCATCTCACCAGCTGAGGTGGGCGGTTCTGCATATCCGCATCGAGTGGTCGACGACGTCGCCAGGGCCTAAGGTGGTCGGAGACGAACAGTGAGAAGCGATGTGAGGCCTCGATGTCGAACCGAACCGATGAGACCGACCGTACGGCTCCTGCCGTCGACTCGTCCTCTGCCGACGACTCGGCTCCCGCCTCGGCCACGCCCGAATCGCCGACCCCTGTCTCGGCCACTCCCGACGTGATTCTGCAGGCGAAGAATCTGCGCAAGTCCTTCGGGCGCGGAGACACCGCTGTCGACGCTCTCGACGACATCAGCGTCGATTTCGAGATGGGCCGCTTCACCGCGATCATGGGCCCTTCGGGATCGGGCAAGTCGACGTTCATGCACGTCCTGGCCGGACTCGACCGCGTCGACTCAGGGTCGATCATCATGCGCGGGAAGGACATCACCCGCCTCAATGATCGAGAGCTGACGCAGCTGCGCCGCGACCGAGTCGGATTCATCTTCCAGGCCTTCAACCTCGTCCCGACGCTGAGCGCGGAGCAGAACATCGAGCTGCCCGTGTCGCTGGCCAGGAAGAGGATCGACAGAGAGTGGAAGGCGGAGGTCGTCGAACGGCTCGAACTGGGCGACAGGCTGAAACACCGTCCGCACGAACTCTCGGGCGGTCAGCAGCAGAGAGTCGCTGTGGCGCGTGCGCTGCTGACCCGTCCCGACGTCATCTTCGCCGACGAACCCACCGGAAATCTCGACTCCCATGCCGGCGCCGAGGTGCTCTCCCTGCTCGGCCGCGCTACGAGTCTCTACGGCCAGACGATCATCATGGTCACCCACGACCCGATGGCGGCCTCGCACGCCCATCGCGTCGTTCTGCTCAAGGACGGACACGCCACCGGTGAGGTCCGCGAACCCACCCGGGAACGCGTCGTGACGGCGCTGAGCGAGTTGAGCTCCTTGTGATCGCTGTCGCTCTGGCGCAGATCCGGATCCACTGGGCGCGCTTCTTGGCGATCGGCCTGGGCATCGCCCTGGCCGCCGGATTCGTCGCCACAACGCTCATCATCAACTCCTCCCTGCAGACGAGCCTCGAAGGCGCCGTCGGGCGGTCGTTCTCCCACGCCGACCTCGCGGTCATCCCCGAGCAGGATGTGTTCGTCGGCGGGGACTCGGCGGCCCCGCTGCTTTCGCCCATGTCCGAGATCGACGGAGTCCGCTCTGCCTCCCTCTCCGCGAGGACCGTGACCACGGGACGGTCCACCGAATTCTCCGAGAACTCCTTCGCGCTCTCCCCGGTTCCCGCTGATGAGAACCTCGACACCTTCGCGCTCGTCTCCGGCCACCGTCCCGCCTCGACGACCGATCTCGTCCTCGACACCCGCACCGCCGAGCGCCTCGGCGTCGACATCGGCGACGAGATCCGCTTCACCGTGGACGCGGTGCCGGTGGAGTCCGGCGACGACGACATGCCGATCTACCGCGGTCCGAGCCACAACAGCGTCACCTTCTCAGTCGTCGGCCTCGCCGAGATGGGGGAGGACCCGGCGCTGCCCGGCACCGACCGTGCACTCACGACCGCAGCGGGCTACCAGGAGTACTTCGCTCAGCAGGGTGACGTCGTCGCCATCCAGATCGCGCTCTCCGCCGGTGCCGATCCCGAACGGGTGCGCTCCGAACTGCAGTCGGTCGTCGACTCCTCGGACCTCGGCGGCAGCCTCGAGGTCCTCACCGTCGCCGACGCCGTGGACGTCAAGACCGATCGGCTCTCCGGCGGCAACGCCGTGGTCACCGCGCTGCTTCTCATCTTCGCCGGCATCTCGGTCGTCGTCGCCATCCTCGTGGTGTCGAACACGTTCTCGGTCATCGTGGCCGGTCGACGTCGTGAGCTTGCGCTGCTGCGATGTCTCGGCGCCTCGCGTGCCCAGCTGTACGCCTCGGTGGTCGCCGAAGGACTCGTCGTCGGACTCATCGGGTCGATCGTCGGTGTCCTCGCCGGAATCGGCGTCAGCCGCGGTCTGATGGCCGCCGCCGTGCGGTGGTGGCCCGAGGAGTTCCCCTACGACACCCTCACCGTCCCCGCGTCCGCCCTCGTCGCCGGTGTCGCCGTCGGTGCGCTGCTGACGATCCTGGCCACGATCCGCCCCGCTCGCAGCGCGATCGCCGTGACAGCGCTCGCAGCGCTCCAGCCGTTCGACGCCTCCTTCGCGCCGTCGACACGCAGCAGACCGCGGCACATCGTCGGCATCGCGCTCATCATCGCCGGCGTCGCGCTCATCGTCGTCTCGCTCTACGCGATCTCGACCACTCAGGCCTGGGTCATCGGCGGCGCCGTCGGCGGGGGACTCATCGTCACCGGCCTCATCGTCAGCTCGGCGAAGATCATCCCACCTGTGGTCGGTTGGATCGGTGAGGTCCTGTTCAGCCCGTGGGGAGTGCCCGGCCAGCTGGCGACCCTGAACACTCTGCGCAATCCGCGCCGCACCGCCACCACCGCGACCGCGCTGATCATCGGCGTGACCCTCGTCGCGACCATCCTGGTGGGCGGCATGTCGACGAAGGCGACGCTCAGCCACGGGCTCGACCAGCGCTATCCCGTCGATGTGTCCGTGGCGCTGTCCGGCCTCGTCGACGACGAGCAGCTTGAGAAGGTGCGGGAGATTCCCGGAGTCGCGCACGCCGTGTCGGCCCACCGCGCCGAGGCGGTCGAGGAGTTCAAAGGCGACCGTCCGGAGGTCTTCGTGCTGGACCCCGCGACCGCGACGACAGTCCTCGGCGACTCCGCTGCCGATCTGGTTCCCGGTCGGGTCGTCGTACCCGAGGACTATCCGGATGCGACGGTGCGGGTGAAGGGACTCAATGAACGCAGCGTTGCGGTCCACCGGGAGGGCCTGTCGAGTCTCGCCTTCTTCACCACGCCCGATGTGGGCAACTCGCTCGGGATCTCGGCCACCACCTCGGCCGTGCTCATCCGCCTCGACGATGACGTCGATGTCGGCGAGATCGATCGGATCCGGCAATCGGTCGCCGAGGCGCTCGATGTCCCCAGCGACGATGTCGACGGTTCGGCCGTCGCCCGCGGAGCCTACTCCGAACTCATCGACGTCATGCTCGCCGGTGCCGTGGCGCTGCTGTTCGTCTCCGTCCTCATCGCCCTCATCGGCGTCTCGAACACCGTCAGCCTCTCGGTCATCGAACGTCGGAGGGAGAACGCCCTCATGCGCGCCCTGGGACTGAGCATCGGTCAGCTGCGTGCCCTGCTCGCCTTCGAAGCCGTGCTCATCTCGTCGGTCGCCGCGCTCATCGGGCTCGCCCTCGGCGGTGCGCTGGGACTCGTCGGCACCCGCCTGCTCACCACCGATTACTCCACCGACCTCATCGTCGACTTCTCGCCGCTGTCATTCATCGGCATCCTCGGCGTCGCGATCGTCGCCGGGATCCTCTCGGCTCTGGCCCCGGCGCGCCGCGCGGCCAGGCTGTCCCCGGTCGAAGGTCTCAAACTCGACTACTGACCCCGCGCGGCAGGCCCGGCCCACCGGTCTGATAGGAAAGAGGTCATGAACTCTGCGTGGACTCGTATTCTGATCATCCTCGGAATCGTCATCGCCGCATTCAATCTGCGGCCCGGAGTCACCGGTCTCTCCCCGCTGCTCGACGTCATGGGCAGAGAGATCCACCTCGATGCGGTGTTCCTCGCGGTCATCGGCATGCTTCCTCCGCTGCTCTACGGTCTCAGCGGCTTCCTCACCCCGCGCCTCTACTCCCGCTTCTCCGGCCTGGGGCTGACCTCGGCCGCAATGGCCATGGTGATGGTCGGCCTCGGAGTCAGGGCACTCATCGATTCCCCGCTGCTGTTCCTCGGACTCAGCGTGCTCGCGCTGCTGGGCATGGGCATCGGCAACGTCGTCCTCCCGCCCCTGGTCAAGTCGTACTTCCCCGACCGTGTGGCACTCATGTCGACAGTCCACGTCGGACTGCTCCAGTTCGGCACGTTCATCCCGCCCCTCGTGGCGGTGCCGCTGGCCGACGGTGTCGGCTGGCGCGGTTCTCTTCTCGTCTGGGCCGGCTTCGCCGGCCTCGGTGTGTGCGTGTGGATCGTCGTCCTGCTCCTCCGCCCGGCGCCGTCGGCCGAGGTGGCCGCTGCGGTCGTCGGCGGCAACGAGCTGGCCCGGCTGCTGCGCAGCCGCCGTGCCTGGGCGCTGATGACGATGACGGGACTGACCTCGTTCAACAACTTCATCCTCTTCACCTGGCTGCCGCCCCTGCTGACTCGGTCGGGCTTCGACGCCGCCTTCGCCGGTGCGATGCTCGCGCTCGTCACCGCCATCCCGCTGGTCCTCGGCTTCGTGCTGCCGGCCCTCGCGCAGAAGCTGACCTCCGCCTACCTCATCGTCGTCGCTTTCTGCCTCAGCCTGGCCGTCGGCTATATCGGGCTCTGGCTGCTGCCGACTGCCGCACCGGTGCTGTGGACGGTGCTGCTGGGCATCGGAATCTCGACATTCCCCCTGGCGCTCACGCTCATCACGCTGCGCTCCAGAGACGCGGAGTCGGCGGCCTCCTTGTCGGGATTCGTTCAGGGCGGCGGTTATCTGCTGGCCGCGACCGGTCCGCTGATCTTCGCGTTCCTCATCCAGAGCTTCGACAGCGTGGCCCCGGCCTTCGCCGTGGTGCTCGCCTCGGTGGTCGTGAAGCTCCTCGTCAGCCGTGCGGCGTGCCGTCCGGGTGCGATCTGAGGCGGCGACGAGGCGGAATGCCTGAGCCTGTCGACGAGGTCTCGTCGGGACCGTGTCTCGTCATGAGAGCGAAGATGACGGTTGATTCGTGCCGACATCGGTGCTCCGAGTACTCTGTTCGAGTGACCCCGGAAGATCTGCAGACCGCACTCGCGCGCGCACTGGTGCTGGCCGACACCGATCTCACGGCGACTCACCCGGTGGAGTCCGACATCACCGTCACCTCCCCGCCCCGTCCGGAACTCGGGGACTGGACGAGCGCAGTCGCACTGTACGCCGCCTCCGATGCTCACCACCGCCTGGAACTCGCCGCGCAGATCAGCGCACATCTGCGGACCTGTCCCGAGGTGGCCGCCGTCGCCGTCGCCGGACCGGGATTCATCAACATCACCCTGACTCCGGCCGCCCGCGCACGGGTCGCCTTCGACCTCCTCGCCGCAGACTCCTCGGTCACCTCTGCCACAGCCCACGGAGAGGTCGCACCGGCACCGAGGTGGTCCCACCGACCCGCCGACGCCGACATCGTCGGCGTCCTCCAACAGGGACATGCGGCAGCCTCTCGGGAGAGGCGCCGCGCCGATGCCGCCGGCATCACGGTCGAGACCGGCGACGCCTCGGTCCTCGTCGACCCCAGCGAAACCCGCCTGCTCAATGGTCTCGCTGCCGTCCCCGGATGCCTCGACCGGTCGCTGCGCCTCGGCGATCCGGCGCTCTTCGTCACCGCACTGCGCGAGGTCGCGGACGCCGTCGAGGACTGGCTGCACCGGTGCCCGGTCACACCGACGGTCGACGAACCCATCACCGTCCGGCACGCATCCAGGCTCGTCCTGGTCAGTGCCGCCATCACCGTCCTCGCGACAGGACTGAGACAACTGGGCGCCTCGGCGCCGGAGAGGATCTGATGCCCGCTCATATCGCAGGAACGCTCCACGCGACCCCGGCCCCGGTGTGGCTGCCCTATCCCGATGACGTCAACGCCCTGCTGCCGAGTCTGTGGTCGGACAATGTGGACAAGGGCGCCGACGGCGTGCTCACAGTCGCCGGCCACTCGGTGATCGACCTTGCCGCCGAATACGGGACACCCACCCTCGTCATGGACGCTGCGGACTTCCGCTCCCGCGCAGAGACCTATGTCTCGACCTTCTCCGCCGCCTTCTCGACAGAGAAGGGACTGGCCGGCGCCGATGTCTACTACGCCGGCAAGGCGTTCCTGTGCACCGCCGTGGCGCGGTGGGTCCACGAAGCAGGTCTCGGCCTCGACACCTGCTCGATGGGGGAGATGATGATCGCCCGCGCCGCCGGCGTCCCCGGTGAGCGAGTCGGTCTGCACGGGAACAACAAATCCGTCGCGGAACTCGAATACGCCCTCGACTACGGAGTCGGGCGGATCTTCGTCGACAGCCTCGACGAGGTGGCCAGGCTCGAAGCGATCGCCGCAGTCAGGGGAGAGCTCGCACCGGTCATGCTCAGGGTGACCGTCGGCGTCGAGGCCCACACGCATGACTTCATCGCCACCGCTCACGAAGATCAGAAGTTCGGCCTGTCCCTCTCCGACGGCACCGCGGCCCGCGCCGCGCAGCTGGTCGCCGACTCCGCGCACCTGCGTCTCGACGGACTGCACTCGCACATCGGCTCGCAGATCTTCGACATCTCCGGTTTCCAGGTCGCGGCTTCCCGAGTCCTCGCCTTCCGCGCCGAGGTCATGGCCGAGCACGGAATCGACCTGCCCGATATCGACCTCGGCGG
Source organism: Brevibacterium atlanticum (assembly GCF_011617245.1). Lineage (NCBI taxonomy): Bacteria > Bacillati > Actinomycetota > Actinomycetes > Micrococcales > Brevibacteriaceae > Brevibacterium > Brevibacterium atlanticum. The sequence goes on from NZ_CP050152.1 coordinate 1,875,149, forward strand.
CGGCTTCGGCATCCGCTACACCAGTCAGGACACCCCGATCCCGGTGGCGGAGATGGCGTCCGAGCTCGCCGCCGTCGTGGCCAAGGAGTGCCGCGGTCTGGGTACGAACGTGCCGCGGATCTCGATCGAACCTGGTCGCGCCATCGTCTCCCCGGCAGTGTTCTCCCTCTACGAGGTCGGCACCGTCAAGCAGGTGAGCACCGACAGCGGGATCAGGACGTATGTCGCCGTAGACGGCGGAATGAGCGACAACATCCGCACCGCCCTCTACGACGCCGACTATTCGTGCACCCTGGCCAATCGCGCCTCGAGCGCCGAACCGGCGATCGTGCGCATCGTCGGCAAGCACTGCGAATCCGGCGACATCATCGTCCGCGACGAATACATGGGCGCCGACGTCGCCGCCGGCGATCTCGTCGCCGTGCCCTCCACCGGTGCCTACTGCCGCTCCCTGGCCAGCAACTACAACCATCTGCCCCGGCCGGGAGTCCTCGCGGTCGCTGCCGATAGAGTTGAGTGGATCGTCAAGCCCGAAGACCACTCGCTGATGTTCGCCACCGACCCCGGAATGTCCGGGGGAGAGGCGGAGGGCAGATGAGCGTCGATTTCAACAGCGGAAAAGGTGAGGATATGCAGGCACTCAAAGTTGCCGTGCTCGGATGCGGTGTCGTCGGCTCAGAGGTCGCCGCACGGATTCAGGACCGCGCAGACGGTCTGGCCGAACGCATCGGTGCGCCGCTCGAGCTCAGTGCCGTCGTCGTCCGGGACGCGTCGAAGCCCCGTCCCGGCGTCGACCCGACACTGCTGACGACCGACGCCGAGGCGGCCATCACCGGTGCCGACATCGTCGTCGAGCTCATGGGCGGGATCGAACCGGCCAAATCACTCATCCTCTCAGCCCTCAAGCAGGGGTCGTCGGTGGTGACCGCGAACAAGGCACTGCTGGCCGCCAGCTACGGCGAATTGATGTCCACGGCCGACGCCGCCGGGGTCCGCCTCGAGCACGAAGCCGCCGTGGCCGGGGCCATCCCGATCATCCGTCCCGTCGGCGATTCGCTGGCCGGGGACCGGATCGAACGCATCATCGGCATCGTCAACGGCACCACGAACTTCATCCTCGACCAGATGGACTCCGAGGGCTGGGGCTTCGACCGGGCGCTCACGACTGCTCAGGAGCTCGGCTTCGCCGAGGCCGACCCGACCGCCGACGTCGGCGGACACGACGCTGCCGCGAAGGCGGCGATCCTGTCCTCGCTGGCATTCCACGCTCCGGTGTCGATCGATGACGTCCACGTTGAAGGCATCGAGGGGATCACCTCGGAGATGGTCCAGACCGCCCGCGACCAGGGCTTCGTCATCAAACTGCTGGCCGTGTGCGAGCGCGTGGCCTCTTCCCCGACGGGCGCGGGTCTCTCGGCACGTGTCTATCCCGCACTGCTCGACCGCAGCCACGCCCTGGCCTCGGTCCGCGGAGCCTTCAACGCGGTATTCATCGAGGCCGAAGCCGCCGGTGAGCTGATGTTCTACGGACAGGGGGCCGGTGGAGCACCGACCGCCTCGGCCGTGCTCGGCGACCTCGTCTCCGTGGCCCGACGCAAGGTGCTCGGCGGACGCGGACAGTACGAGCGGCCCTTCCACTCGGACTCGCGCATCCTGCCGATCTCGTCGATCACCACCCGGTACCACATCACGCTCGACGTCGTCGACCGGCCGGGTGTGCTGGCAGCGGTGTCCGAGGTCTTCGCCGATGAGGGCGCCTCGATCGAGCTCATGCGCCAGACGGTCGGTGAGATCGATGATGCGGGCGTGCAGCACGCCAAGCTCGTGCTCGCCACCCATTCGAACACCGACTCGATACTGAGGAAGACGGTCGATCGACTCAGCGATCTGCCCGTCGTCCACGCCGTCAAATCCGTGATCCGCGTAGAAGGACAGTGAGAATGAACTACCCCAGACACCAGTGGCAGGGCGTCGTCGAGGAATACCGCAGCCTTCTCGACATCTCCGAGACCACCCCCGCAGTCACTCTCGGTGAGGGCGGCACCCCACTGATTCGAGCGGAGAAGCTCAGCGAGGTCACGGGCGCCCAGGTGTGGGTGAAGTACGAAGGGCTCAACCCGACGGGATCGTTCAAGGACCGCGGGATGACGATGGCCATCACGAAGGCCGTGGCCCACGGGGCCAAGGCCGTCATCTGCGCATCGACGGGCAACACTTCGGCCTCGGCCGCGGCCTACGCGACGAAGGCAGGACTGACGTGCGCGGTGCTCGTGCCCACGGGCAAGATCGCTCCGGGCAAGATGAGCCAGGCGATCGCCCACGGTGCCACGCTGCTCGAGGTCGACGGCAACTTCGACGATTGCCTGACCCTGTGCCGCAAACTCTCCGAGTCCTACCCCGTCCACCTCGTCAACTCGGTCAACCCCGACCGCATCGAGGGCCAGAAGACCGCGTCCTTCGAGGTCGTCGACGTGCTCGGAGACGCTCCCGACATCCACGTCCTGCCCGTGGGCAACGCCGGCAACATCACGGCCTACTGGAAGGGCTACAACGAGTACCGCGAGCTCGGCGTCGCGACGAAGCTGCCGCAGATGTGGGGCTTCCAGGCCGCCGGCGCCGCGCCGCTCGTCCTCGGCCATCCCGTCGACGAACCCGATACGATCGCCACCGCGATCCGCATCGGCAACCCCGCCAGCTGGACTCAGGCCGTCGCCGCCCGTGAGGACTCCGGCGGACTCATCGAATCGGTCACCGACGATGAGATCCTCGCTGCCCACAAGTTCCTCTCCCGCGAAGAGGGCATCTTCGTCGAGCCCGGATCGGCCGCCTCGGTGGCGGGACTGCTGAAGAAGGCGGAAGCCGGCAGCATCCCCGCGGGCGCGACGATCGCCGTGACCGTCACCGGACACGGGCTGAAGGATCCCTCCTGGGCCCTGCACACCACCGACGGATCCGAGATCGAACCCGTACGGGTCTCGGTCGACGCCGTCAGCGCCGCCCGTGCCCTGGGCCTCGAGGACAGCTGAGCGTGCGCCTGCGACTCGAGGTCCCGGCCACCTCGGCGAATCTGGGACCGGGATACGACGCCTTCGGCCTCGCGCTCGACATCGTCGACACGCTCACCCTGAGCGTCCACGACCACCCCGTCGACCCTGCCGGATGCGTCACCGTGACGGGGGAGAGCGCCGACGGTCTGCCGCGCGACCGCACCCATCTCGTCATGCGAGTCTTCGCCGAGGTCTTCGCCGCAGAATTCCCCACTGCGGACCCAGGACTGCTCGACCGCATCGCCCTCGACTGCGTCAATCGGATCCCGCACTCACGCGGCCTGGGCTCCTCGGCGGCAGCGGTAGTCGCCGGAATCGCATTGGCGGCTGAACTCGGGAACTGGGCGACCGGGGAAGAACTCACTCGCGAACGCATCCTCGAGATCGCCACGGACTACGAGGGCCATCCCGACAATGCGGCCCCGGCGATCTTCGGCGGATTCACGATCTCCCTCTCAGGTCCGGCCAGGTCCTGGCAGGTACCCGTGCGCACGCTCGACGCGGTCACGGTGCTCGTGCCGTCGGTGCGCCTGGACACGGACATCGCCCGGGGCCTCATCCCCGCGGAGATCGCTCACCAGGTCGCGGCGGAGAACTCCGCCCGCGCGGGGCTGCTCGTCCACGGACTCCTCAACGATGCCTCGGCGCTGTTCGCGGCCACCGACGAACGGCTCCACCAGGAATTCCGGCGCAGCGCCTATCCGGAGTCCATGGCGCTCGTCGACGCCCTGCGCGCCCACGGTCTGCCGGCGGTGATCTCGGGGGCCGGCCCCACGGTGCTCGTGCTCGCGAACAACGTCCCCGACACGGCGGTACCCGACGGCGTCGTGTCCAGGCGGACCTTGATTGACCTCGACGGATATCGGGTGTTCCGAGAAAGTTGACGAAACGATTCGCATCATCGTCGACGAACAAGTAGACTGACGGTGTTCCGACGTGCACGGCTTCCCGCTGTTCTTCACAGGTCCGATGCCGATGTCATACATTCCGGAACATCTCCTGCTCATTCTTTTGCAGGTTTTCTTTCACAACGCACCGTCAATGGTGTTTCCGTCGCCGTGAGCAAACGGCACATGCCGCACGGCCGAAAGAGGGAGAAGGACCTTCGTGTCTGAAACCACCACTCACGATTCCACGCCGCGCAGCGGCAGCCTCACTGCGCTTCGGCTGCCCCAGCTCCAGGAAATGGCAGCAGGCCTGGGAATCAAGGGTTACCGTCGACTTCGCAAGAGCGAACTGATCGACGCCATCAACAGCCATTCGGGCGGATCGGGCGCTTCTGCCCCCGCCGAGAAGAAGTCCGCCGCTTCCGCCGCTCGCGGAAAGTCAGCGGAGAAGAAGGACGAGGCCAAGCAGGAACCGGCGAACCGTCGCTCCTCGCGTCGGGCCGCGCCCGCCGAGTCCGAAGATGCTCCGGCACTCATCGTCGAACCGCGCACCGAGGCCCCCGCCGCCGGCGAGGCCGCCCCCGAGAAGTCGGCGGCGGAATCTCACGAGGACAAGGACGGCGACCAGGACCGTCAGCGCTCCCGCCGGAACCGTTCGCGCTCACGCGGATCCGATCAGAACGAGTCCCGCGAGCAGGATGACTCGTCCGAGCGTTCGGGCCGCCAGGATCGAGGCGGTGACCGTGAGAACCGCAACGGACGCGACACCGATCGCCGCAACCGGCAGAACGACCGCGACGGCAGCGACCGCGATGACCGCAGTGGCAATGACCGCAGCGGCAGCGGCAGCAACCGGGACGATCGCAATGATCGCGGCGGAAATGACCGTGACGACCGGGGTGGCAACGACCGCCGCGGTCGTGAGGATCGCGGCAACCGCGGCGATCGCGACAACCGGAACAACGGCAACAACGACCGTGACAATCGTCGCGGCCGCAACAACAACGACGATGACGACCGCGGCAACCGCCGCGGACGCGGGCGGGACCGGAAGCGTCGCGGCCGCGGCAACGACGAGCCGGACATCCGTCACGACGACGTGCTCATCCCCGTCGGCGGCATCCTCGACGTCCACGACAACTACGCCTTCCTCCGCACCTCCGGCTACCTGCCGGGCCCGAATGACGTCTACGTCTCGGCCTCCATGGTGCGCAAGAACGGCCTGCGCAAGGGCGACGCCGTCGCTGGTGCGATCCGTCAGCCGCGTGAGAACGAACAGCGGGGCAACAAGCGTGAGAAGTTCGATGCGCTCGTCCGCCTCGACTCCGTCAACGGTCTGAGCGTCGACGACGCTCGCTCGCGTGTCGAGTTCTCCAAGCTCACCCCGCTCTACCCGCAGGAGCGACTGCGTCTGGAGACCACGTCGAAGCTGCACTCGACGCGTCTCATCGACCTCATCACGCCCATCGGCAAGGGACAGCGCGGACTCATCGTCGCACCCCCGAAGGCGGGCAAGACGACGATCATGCAGCAGGTCGCGAACGCGATCACCGAGAACAACCCCGAAGCGCACCTCATGGTCGTCCTCGTCGACGAACGTCCCGAGGAAGTCACCGACATGCAACGCGCGGTCAAGGGTGAGGTCATCGCCTCGACCTTCGATCGACCCGCCGACGACCACACGACGATCGCCGAACTCGCCATCGAACGGGCCAAGCGCCTCGTCGAGATGGGCTCGGACGTCGTCGTTCTGCTCGACAACATCACCCGCCTCGGCCGCGCCTACAACATCGCGCAGCCGGCTTCGGGCCGCATCCTCTCCGGCGGTGTCGACGCGAACGCACTCTACCCGCCGAAGAAGTTCTTCGGTGCCGCGCGCAACATCGAGGGCGGCGGTTCGCTGACCATCCTCGCCACCGCGCTGGTCGAGACCGGTTCGAAGATGGACGAGGTCATCTTCGAAGAGTTCAAGGGCACCGGCAATATGGAGCTGCGCCTGAGCCGTCAGCTCGCCGACAAGCGCATCTTCCCGGCCATCGACGTCAACGCGTCGAGCACCCGCCGCGAAGAGATGCTGATGACGGGCGAAGAGACGAAGGTGATGTGGCAGCTGCGTCGACTCCTCTCGGGTCTCGAGCAGCAGCAGGCCGTCGAACTGCTCATGTCCAAGCTCAAGGAGACCGGCTCGAACGCCGAGTTCCTCATGCAGGTTCAGAAGACAACGCCTCTGCCGAAGTCCTCGACCGACAACAACTGAGATGGCCGATTCCACCCTCACGGCCAGCGTCAGCGCTCTGCTCGATGAGCATGCGCGGGTGCAGGAGGAACTCTCCGATCCCGCCGTCCACGCTGACGCCGGCCGGGCCAAGAAGCTGACCAGGCGGTACGCGGAACTCAATAGGGTCGCCGAGGCCGCCCGGCGCTTCTCCCAGCTCGAGGCCGACCATTCGGCCGCCCTCGAGCTGGCCGAGGACGATGCCGACTTCGCCGCCGAGGCGAAACGGCTCTCCGCGGAGATGTCTGCCCTCGAAGGTGAGCTCAGAGACCTCCTCGTCCCGAGCGACCCCGATGACGCCCGCGATGCGATCATCGAGATCAAAGCCGGTGAGGGCGGCGAGGAGTCCGCACTGTTCGCCGGCGATCTGCTGCGGATGTACCAGCGGTGGATCGACTCGCGCGGCTGGTCGAGTCAGCTCCTCGACGCCACTCACTCCGACCTCGGCGGCTACAAGGACGTCACCCTGGCCGTGAAGGCCAAGGATGAGGGAGCGTACGGCTGGTTGAAGTTCGAAGGCGGCGTCCACCGGGTCCAGCGCGTACCTGTCACCGAGTCCCAGGGCCGCATCCATACCTCCGCCGCCGGAGTCCTCGTCTTCCCCGAAGTCGACGAGCCCGAAGAGGTCCACCTGGACGAACACGATCTGCGCATCGACGTCTACCGCTCTTCCGGGCCGGGCGGACAGTCGGTGAATACGACGGATTCGGCCGTCCGGATCACCCACCTGCCGACCGGGATCACGGCGAGCTGCCAGAACGAGAAGTCCCAGCTGCAGAACAAAGAGGCCGCCATGCGCATGCTGCGCGCCCGGATCCTGGCCAAACAGGCCGAGGAGGCCGCAGCCGAGGCCGCCGATATCCGCCGTTCGCAGGTGCGCACCGTCGACCGGTCCGAGCGCATCCGCACCTACAACTTCCCGGAGAACCGGATCACCGACCACCGCACCGGGTTCAAGGCCTACAACCTCGACCAGGTGCTCGCCGGAGAACTCGATCCTGTCATCGGATCCTGCCGCGACACCGACAAGGCCGCGCGCCTCGACGCCCTGGGGGACTGAACTGGACACCGGACAGTCTGCACGCGTGAGCGCTCTGCTTCGCGGCGCCGTCGCACTGCTGCGCGAGGCCGAGGTCCCCGCACCGGAGGCCGACGCTTCCGCACTGCTCGCTCACGCATGGGGCATCGATTCAGCGACGCTGAGCCGCCGTCGGCTCTTCGACGAGGCGGTGCCGGCCGAGATCACTCGAGTCTTCGCCGAACTCTGTGAGTCCAGGCGGCAGCGGATCCCCCTGCAGCACCTCACCGGAATCGCCCACTTCCGACACCTCGAACTGCAGGTCGGACCGGGAGTGTTCGTTCCCAGACCGGAGACCGAACTCCTCGTCGGCGCTGTCCTCGACGAACTCGCCGACCATCACGGACCCGGCCGGCCGTTCGTCATCGACCTGTGCTCGGGATCAGGCGCGATCACGCTGGCACTGGCCACCGAGTCCGAGGGCGTCGACGTCCTCGGCATCGAACGCGAACCCGCGGCCCTGGAGTGGTCGCAGACGAACCTGGGGAGGGTCAGCCTCGGCGAATCGACTGTCGAATTCCTCCCCGGCGACGCGACGACGATCACACAGAGCCATCCCGAGCTCATCGGACGGGCCGATGTCGTGGTGACGAACCCGCCGTATGTGCCGGATGCGGCGATCCCGAGGGATCCCGAAGTCGCCGAACACGATCCCGCGGCCGCGCTCTACGGCGGCAGCACCGGACTCGAGATTCCAGCTCTCATCATCGCCGAGGCCGCTGCGCTGCTGCGACCCGGGGGCCTGTTCCTCATGGAGCACGGTGAGGAGCAGGGGCCCGGAACACGCGAACTGTTCGATGCCACGGCCAGTCTGAGACAGGCTGCGACCTACCCGGACTACACTGGACGCGACCGCTATACGGTCGCTCGCCGTGCGGCGAGCGACGGCTGTTGACCGCTCAACCACTGCCCAGAGATTCGAAACGGAGAACTCGTGTCGAGACGATTCGACGTCAGCCAAGCCGATATCCGCGACCTCGTCTTCGACGAGTGTGCGCGTGTGGCCGACACGGGCAGTCTGCTCGTCATCCCCACTGACACCGTCTATGGGATCGCCGCAGATGCCTTCAGCGCCTCCGCAGTGGCGGCGCTGCTCGCCGCCAAAGGGCGGGGGCGAGATATGCCTCCACCGGTCCTCGTTCCACGGGCGGAGACGATCTTCGGTCTGGTCGACGGCGTCGGTGAGACTCTGCTGGCACTGACCGCCGAATTCTGGCCCGGTCCGCTGACGATCATCGCGAACGCGCAGCCCTCGCTCGACTGGGACCTCGGCGACACCCACGGAACCGTGGCCGTGCGCATGCCCGACGACGAATACGCCCTGGCCCTGCTCGCCCGGACCGGACCTCTGGCCGTCTCGAGTGCGAACATCTCCGGCCAGCCGGCCGCCCAGACCGCCGACGACGCGCAGGACATGCTCGGCGACGACGTCGACATCTACGTCGACGGGGGAGTGCGCGAGTCGGGCATGTCCTCGACGATCATCGACCTCAGCGGGGACACCCCGCGCATCGTCCGACGCGGACCGATCACGGTCGATCAGCTGCGCGAGATCGTCCCCGACCTCATCGACCTGGACGGCTGAGTGCGCGCCTACCTGTTCATCCTCATCGTCTCCGCCCTCGTGGCGTACCTGCTGACCCCGATGGTCAAGCGGGTGGCCGAACGGGGGCGGATCTTCTCACCTCTGCGTGCCCGCGACGTGCATTCCGTCCCCACGCCGAGGCTGGGCGGAGTCGCGATGTTCGGTGGGCTGATCGTCGGCCTCGTCTTCGCCTCCCAGACGCCGTTCCTGCAGCGGATCTTCGTCGAACCCGGTCCGATCATCGGCATCGCCGGAGCCGCTGGGCTCCTCTGCCTGCTCGGCGTCATCGACGACATCTGGGACCTCCATTGGATGGCCAAGCTCGCCGGACAGGCGCTGGCCGCCGGCTTCATGGCGATCAAGGGCGTGGCGTTGCTGTCCATCCCCTTCGGCGGGGTCATCATCGGCTCCCCGCGGATGTCGCTGATCATCACCGTCCTCGTCGTCCTCGTGACGATCAACGCCGTCAACTTCGTCGACGGACTCGACGGACTGGCCGCCGGCGTGGTCGCGATCGGCGGCATCGCGTTCTTCATCTACTCCTACTGGCTCGCCCGCGACGCCTCACCGGAGTCGTATGCCAACCTCGCCTCGCTCATCATCGCGATCCTCGTCGGAGCGTGCCTGGGATTCCTGCCGCACAACTTCAACCCCGCGCGGATCTTCATGGGCGATTCGGGGTCGATGCTCATCGGCCTGCTGCTTGCCGCCTCGACGATTCGGGTGACCGGTCAGGTCGATCCTGCCCTGATCGGACAGGAGAGGGCTTTCGCCACCTTCATGCCGATCATTCTCCCGATCGCAGTGATGTTCCTGCCGCTGCTCGACCTGGGGCTGGCGGTGGTGCGCCGTCTGCGGGCCGGCCAGTCGCCGTTCTCCGCCGATGCCAAGCACCTCCACCACAGGATGCTGCGGCTCGGTCACTCACACGCCCGTGCCGTGCTCATCCTCTACACCTGGACCGCGCTCATCGCCTTCGGCTCGGTGCTGCTCCTCTTCAAAGGGTGGTTCTTCGTCGCGTGCGTCATCGGCGGCCTCGTTGCGATCACCCTGATCTTCACGTTCTACCCCCTGCGAATGCGTCAGAAAGCCAGAGAGGAAATCTCGTGACAGACCCGACACCGCGACCCGAGACCGAAGTCGAAGCCGCTTGGACCAGGGTCTGGAGGACGCTGCTCGTACGCGGCATCGTCCTCGTCATCGTCGTCGCCGCGCTCGGTATGGGCATCGGCTGGCTCGCCGCGGGAGCGCCCGGCCTCGTCGGGGGAGCCGTGGGTGGGGGACTGGCCGCGGTCTTCATCGTCATCACCCTGGTGACCATGTATCTGGGCCGGAATATGGGACTGACGACGATCGCCGGACTGCTCGGCGTCGGCTTCCTGTTCAAGGCCTTCATCTTCATGATCGTCATCTGGCGGATCAAGGACGCGACGTGGCTCGACGGAACCACGGCGTTCCTGACTATCGTCGTCGCCGTGCTCGGCAGCTCCATCGTCGAGGCGGTCACCGTCGTCAAAGGGCGCGTGCCCTATGTCGATCCGGAGGCGAAGTAGAGGGTTCGGCACCGGGCTCGTTGGGGCTCGAACAGCCGATCAGATGACGCATCGGTCACACACCCGCTGCCCTCGTCGACCGAGTGGTGACGTGTTGGATAAAATCGCTGACAGAAATTGCACAGAGAAGCCTGATGAATTTGTCGGTGACTCTCTACAATTGGTAGAGTAGTTGCGGTGCTAGGGCGCGAGTTCGCCCTCTGTCGCTCCTGAACCAAAAGCCGTGCGTCGACTGCGCGGCCAAGGCCAGGCCATCAAGGCCCTTGACCATGGGAGAGAAATAACAACGTGGGAACACTCAACGCCGCGAACACAACGATCAGTGCTGCTGAAGGCGGCTTTCACGCGCCATCGATGGCGGAATTCTTCCCGGCGGCTTTCCTCTTCGAGGGCACCCCATTCGAGATGAACCGCGTGATGGCCATCCGCATCCTCGCTACGGTGGCTGTCGTCATCCTTCTCGCGGTGTGGGCCAAGCGCATGAAGCTCATCCCGAGCCGTTTCCAGTCGGCGATGGAACTCGCCATGGAGTTCGTCACCGTCGGCATCGCCGAGGACACGATGGGCAAGGACAAGGCGAAGAAGTTCATGCCGCTCATCGTGGCGATCTTCTTCGGCATCCTGTTCTGGAACGTCACGAAGCTCATTCCGTTCCTCAATATGCCCGGCACTGGTGTCATCGGACTGCCGATCGTCCTCACCCTCGTCGTCTATGTGACCTATCACTGGGCAGGCATCGCCGAGAAGGGCCTCGGCCGCTACCTCAAGGATTCTCTGATCCTTCCCGGCGTTCCGCCGGCCATGCACATCCTGCTCATCCCGATCGAGTTCATCACGAAGTTCGTCACCCAGCCGTTCACGCTGGCGATCCGACTCTTCGCGAACATGATGGTCGGCCACCTGCTGCTCGTCCTCTGCTTCTCGGCGACCAGCTTCTTCCTCTTCGATGCGTCGAACGGGTTCCAGTTCTTCTCGATCCTCACCTTCGCTGGAGGAATGTTCGTCTTCCTTCTCGAGATGCTGGTCGTCGTCCTGCAGGCGTACATCTTCGCCCTGCTCGCCTGCGTCTACATCAATGCCGCTATCTCGGACGACCACTGAGATAGCTCCCAGAACCGTAACTCACGAGTTGCACGGTCGGGCCAACCACCCGACTCCATTATGAAAGGAAAAGCATCCTATGGATATGCTCGCCGAAGTGTCAGGTAGCGTTTCGACGATCGGTTACGGCCTCGCGGCCATCGGTCCCGGTATCGGTGTCGGTATCGTCATCGGCAAGACCATCGAGGGAACCGCTCGTCAGCCCGAGATGGCAGGCGCCCTGCGCGGAAACATGTTCCTCGGTATCGCTCTGATCGAGGCCCTGGCCCTCATCGGTATCGCCACCCCGTTCTTCCTGCCCTGATCTCGAAGAGGACTGAAAGATGACTCCGGTTACCATCGTCGCGTCCGAGGAGAACCCGCTTCTCCCCGCGCTGTACGACATCGTCTGGAGTGCCGTCTGCCTGCTGATCGTCTTCCTGGTTGTCTGGAAGTACGTCCTGCCGGCCTTCAACAAGACCCTCGACGAGCGCGCCGAGCGCATTCAGGGTGGCATTGAGAAGGCCGAGAAGGTTCAGGCCGAAGCCGATCAGGCTCTGGCCGAGTATCAGAAGCAGCTCGCCGACGGTCGTGCAGAGGCTGCACGACTGCGCGCCGAGGCTCAGGAAGAGGGCGCTCAGATCATCGCCGATATGAAGGCTCAGGCTCACACCGAGGCTGATCGCATCATTGCAACGGCACAGACCCAGATCGACGCCGAACGTCAGGCTGCCATGGTGCAGCTGCGTTCCGAGGTCGGCGCCTTGGCCACGGACCTGGCTTCGCGGATCGTCGGAGAGTCGCTCACCGATGATCAGCGCTCGGCCAACGTGGTTGATCGCTTCATCGCCGATCTCGAGTCCGACTCCTCCGCACAGCCGGTCAAGGGGGCGTGATGCTCCAGTCGAGCAGACTGTCCCTGCAGGCCGTTCTCGAAACCGCCAACTCCGAGATCTCGGCGGGCGACGCCCGAGGCATCGGTGAAGGCACACTCGCCGTCGTGGGAGTGCTGGCGGAGAACGTCGGTCTGCGCAAGGCCTTGGCGGACTCGTCCGAGTCGGCCGAGAAGAAGCAGCAGCTGCTGCGGACTCTGTTCTCGACTCGGACAGCCGATGCGGTTCTGCGCATCGCGGATGCGGCCGTCGGCCAGCGCTGGGCTCGTACCCAGGATCTGGTCACGAGCCTCGAGGTCGCAGGCGTGACCGCCGTGGCAGCCGCTGCCCAGGCCAATGGCGAACTCGGTCAGGTCGAAGAGGAAGTCTTCCGCTTTGCGCGCCTGCTCGAATCGGAGCACGAACTCGCTCGTGCACTCGATTCGGACGCGCCGGCGGAGACCAAGCGGAGCCTTGTCTCCGATCTGCTCTCCGGCAAGGCCAGCCCCGACACCATCACCCTGATCGTTCAGGCGGCACTGCATCCGCGCGGCCTCCGCGTGGCGACCGCGCTCGATCAGTACAGCGACATCCTCGCGGCCCGGCAGCAGCGCTCGGTTGCGGACGTCACCGTCGCCAAACCGCTGACCGAGGCCCAGACCGAGAAGCTGCAGTCGGCGCTGTCGGCGAGCTACGGTCGTGAACTCGTGCTCAATGTCCAGGTCGACCCGAGTGTCCTTGGGGGAGTCCGGGTCCAGGTGGGCGACGAGATGATGAACTCCACCGTGGCCGATCGACTGGCCGATGTGCAGCGCAAGCTCGCAGGTTGACACAAGTGGCCGGCTCCTCCGGCATAGGCGGCCCACCGGTCGTCGGACGCAAGATTTGAGTAAAGGAAGCAGGGAAACCAGATGGCGGAACTGACAATTCGCCCGGAAGAGATCCGGGACGCTCTCGGGAAGTTCGTTGATTCGTACAACCCGGAGAGCTCGGAGAAGACCGAGGTCGGCAAGGTCGTCACCGCTGGTGACGGCATCGCCCACGTCTCCGGTCTGCCCGGAACCATGGCCAACGAACTCCTCCGTTTCGAGGACGGCACCCTGGGCCTGGCCCAGAACCTCGACGAACGGGAGATCGGCGTCGTCATCCTCGGTGAATTCTCCGGAATCGCCGAAGAACAGAACGTCTACCGCACCGGCGAGGTCCTCTCGATCCCGGTCGGCGAGGGATACCTCGGTCGCGTCGTCGATCCGCTGGGTCGTCCCGTCGACGGTCTCGGCGACATCGAAGCCGACGGTCGCCGTGAGCTCGAGCTCCAGGCCGCAGGCGTGATGGATCGCCAGGAAGTGCGCGAGCCGATGCAGACGGGCTACAAGAGCATCGACGCGATGATCCCGGTCGGACGCGGACAGCGTCAGCTGATCATCGGCGACCGCAAGACCGGTAAGACCGCTCTGGCCATCGATACGATCATCAATCAGAAGGCCAACTGGGAGACCGGCGACCCGAAGAAGCAGGTCCGCTGCATCTACGTCGCGGTCGGCCAGAAGGGTTCCACGATCGCTGGAGTCCGCCGTTCCCTCGAAGAGGCCGGCGCGCTCGAATACACGACGATCGTGTCCTCGCCCGCTTCCGACCCCGCTGGCTACAAGTACCTGGCGCCCTACGCCGGTTCTGCCATCGGTCAGCACTGGATGTACGACGGCAAGCACGTCCTCATCGTGTTCGACGACCTGTCGAAGCAGGCCGAAGCCTACCGTGCAGTGTCGCTGCTTCTGCGTCGTCCGCCGGGCCGCGAGGCCTACCCGGGTGACGTCTTCTACCTGCACTCGCGTCTGCTGGAACGCTGCGCGAAGCTCTCCGACGAGCTCGGCGGCGGTTCGATGACCGGTCTGCCGATCATCGAGACCAAGGCCAACGACGTCGGCGCGTTCATTCCGACCAACGTCATCTCGATCACCGACGGTCAGATCTTCCTCCAGTCGGACCTCTTCAACGCCGGTCAGCGCCCCGCTGTCGACGTCGGTGTGTCCGTTTCCCGCGTCGGTGGCGCCGCACAGACGAAGGCGCTCAAGGGCGTCTCAGGTACGCTGAAGATCTCGCTGGCCCAGTACCGTTCGCTCGAGGCATTCGCCATGTTCGCCTCGGACCTCGACGAGACCACCAAGCGCGATCTCGCTCGCGGTGCACGTCTGACCGAGCTGCTCAAGCAGGGCCAGTTCGCTCCGATGCCGTTCGAGAAGCAGACCGTGTCGATCTTCGCCGGTACCAACGGGTACCTCGACGAGATCCCCGTGGACGATGTGCTGCGCTACGAATCCGAGCTGCACGACTACATCGAACGCAAGACCGGTATCTTCACGACCATTCGTGAGACCCTCAAGCTCGATGACGACACCACCGAAGAGCTCAAGTCGGCTCTGGCCGGATTCTCCGAGGAGTTCGTCAGTTCGGACCAGGGTGGATCGAAGGCCGGCAGCGAAGACACCGCCGCTGCCTCCGCGGATGATGTCGAGCAGGAGCAGATCGTTCGGCAGAAGCGTTGAACCTGTTCCGTAACGGCGAAAGGAAGAACTGATGGGAGCCCAGCAGAGGGTCTTCAAACAGAAGATCCGCTCGACTCAGTCCTTGAGGAAGATCTTCAAGGCGATGGAGCTCATCGCTGCTTCGCGGATTCAGAAGGCCATCGCCCGCTCGCAGGCGGCGAGCCCGTATGCGAACGCCCTGACCCGCGCGGTCTCGGCGGTCGCAAGCGAGTCGAACGTCGATCACGTGCTCACCACGGAATCGGAGAACGTGCAACGGGCCGCAGTGCTCGTCATGGGACCCGACCGTGGGTTCGCAGGAGCCTATTCCGCGAACCTCCTGCGCGAGGCCGAAGAGCTTGTCCGGCTTCTGCATGAAGAAGGCAAGGACGTGAGGCTGTTCACGGTCGGCGGCAAGGCGAAGAACTACTACACCTTCCGCGATCGTCCGATCGAACGCGCCTGGACCGGCTTCTCCGAGAACCCGACCGCCGAGGTGGCCAGGGAGATCGGTGAGGCACTGTTGGAGGACTTCGATCCGGAGAATCCTGACGCAGGTCTCGACGAGATCTACATCGTCTTCACGAAGTTCGTCTCGAGCGTCAATCACGATCCCGAGTACCGGCGCCTTCTGCCGCTCGAGGTCGTCGACGCCGACGAGGCGGCCACGGGTGGAGCGGCCGAGTCGACCGATGATGCTGCTGCATTCCCTCTCTATGAGTTCGAACCCAGCGCTGAGGCCGTCCTCGACGCATTGCTGCCGCGGTACATCGATTCGCGCATCCTTTCGGCTCTGCTGAGCGCATCGGCATCCGAGCAGGCTTCGCGCCAGGCCGCGATGAAGACGGCCACGGACAATGCGGACGATCTCATCAAGACCTACACCCGGTTGGCCAATACGGCCCGCCAGGCGGAAATCACCCAGGAACTCACCGAGATCGTCGGTGGGGCGGATGCCCTCGCGGCATCGGCAGCCGGCGACTGACCGGCGAGAGCAGAGAGAAAGAGACCATGACTGCCACAGCAACGGAAACCTCTCCGGCACAGGGCACCGCCCTCGGTCGGATTTCCCGAGTCATCGGCCCGGTTGTCGACATCGAGTTCCCGCTCGACTCCGTGCCTGAGATCTACAACGCACTGACCACCTCGGTGGAGCTGTCCGAAGGCACGCGCAAGCTGACCTTCGAGGTCGGCCTCCAGTTGGGCAACGGACTCGTCCGAGCCGTGTCGCTGCAGCCGACCGACGGCCTCGTCCGTGGTCAGGAAGTCGTCGACACCGGTGCACCGATCTCGGTGCCCGTCGGTGACGTCACCAAGCACCACGTGTGGAACACCACCGGTGACTGCCTCAACCTCGCCGACGGCGAGGAGCTCGAGATCTCCGAGCGCTGGCCCATCCACCGTCCGGCACCGGCCTTCGACGAGCTCGAGTCGAAGACCGAGATGCTCGAGGTCGGCATCAAGAGCATCGACCTCCTGACCCCCTATGTCCAGGGTGGAAAGATCGGTCTGTTCGGCGGCGCCGGCGTCGGCAAGACCGTGCTCATCCAGGAGATGATCTTCCGCATCGCTCACAACCACTCGGGCACCTCGGTGTTCGCCGGTGTGGGTGAGCGTACCCGTGAGGGCAACGACCTCATCGTGGAGATGGACGAGGCGGGCGTGTTCAAGGACACCGCACTGGTCTTCGGACAGATGGACGAGCCTCCAGGCACCCGTCTGCGCGTGGCCCTGGCGGCCCTGACCATGGCGGAGTACTTCCGCGATGTGCAGAACCAGGACGTGCTGCTGTTCATCGACAACATCTTCCGCTTCACCCAGGCCGGCTCCGAGGTCTCGACCCTGCTGGGTCGCATGCCCTCCGCCGTGGGCTACCAGCCCAATCTGGCTGACGAGATGGGTCTGCTGCAGGAACGGATCACTTCGACGCGTGGTCACTCGATCACCTCGATGCAGGCGATCTACGTTCCCGCCGATGACTACACCGACCCCGCTCCGGCCACGACGTTCGCGCACCTCGATGCGACCA
The DNA here is from genome assembly GCF_011617245.1 of Brevibacterium atlanticum. Lineage (NCBI taxonomy): Bacteria > Bacillati > Actinomycetota > Actinomycetes > Micrococcales > Brevibacteriaceae > Brevibacterium > Brevibacterium atlanticum. Next base: position 1,892,080 of record NZ_CP050152.1, read on the forward strand.
CCGAGCTCAGCCGTGACATCGCTTCACGCGGTCTGTATCCGGCGATCGACCCGCTGGCATCGTCCTCGCGCATCCTCGATCCGATGATCGTCGGTGACGAGCACTACCGCGTGGCCAACGAGGTCAAGGCGATCCTGCAGAAGAACAAGGAGCTGCAGGACATCATCGCCATCCTCGGTGTCGACGAACTCGGTGAAGAGGACAAGCTCGTCGTCCACCGTGCCCGCCGCATCGAGCAGTTCCTCTCGCAGAACACCTACATGGCTGAGAAGTTCACTCAGGTTCCCGGTTCGACCGTGCCGCTGGCCGACACGATCGAAGGATTCTCGAAGATCTGCTCCGGCGAGGTCGACCACATCCCGGAGCAGGCGTTCTTCAACGTCGGCGGCCTGGACGATGTGATGCGCAACTACGAAGAGATGCAGAAGTAAGCCATGGCGACACTCGAAGTGAATGTCGTGGCTGCCGATCGCGAGGTGTGGGTCGGTGAGGCCAAGCGCGTCATCGCCCGCACTCTCGATGGCGAGATCGGCATCCTGGCAGGTCATGAGCCTGTCCTGGGTGTCGTCGCCGATGGCGAGGCGCGGATTCTCACCACCGGTGAGGAGACCATCAGGGTCAAGGCCGATGGGGGTTTCCTCTCGGTGGAGAACAATCGCGTGATCATTGCCGCTGATCAGGCCGAACTTCTCTGATCTGCACGTTACACTGGCAACCGTGAACCCTTCTGTCCTGCTGATCGTTCTGCTCTCATTGGTAGGACTCGCGCTTGCTCTGATCGTCGTCGTGACGATCCGACGTAGGTCGATCTCGAAGCTCTCGGGTGCTTTCGACTGTTCCATCAACGTGGGCGAGGAGTATTCTTCTCGCCCACGTTGGCGTTTGGGCGTCGCAGTGTTCTCGGTGGCGTCCCTGGACTGGTACCCGGTCTTCGCCCTGACACGCCGGGCGGCATTCCGGCTGCCGCGGGCCGACCTCGACATCCTCGTGCGTCGCAAGCCGACCTCGGGGGAGCAGTATTCCGTTCTGCCCGATGCCGTCGTCGTTGACTGCTCCTACGGCAAAGCAGACGGTCGTCCTCGCTCGGTGTCGTTGGCGATGGATACCGAGTCGCTGTCCACGATGGCCTCGTGGCTGGAGTCCTCACCTCCAGGTTTCAACCCGACGATGGGACGTTTCACCTAATGGATGTCTTCCGTTTGACAGGTCCGACGCGTCTGCGCGGTGTCATCGACGTCAGGGGCGCGAAGAACAGTGTCCTCAAGCTCATGGCGGCCAGCCTGCTGGCAGTCGGTCGGAGCACGATCACGAATGTTCCGGCGATCCTCGATGTGAGGATCATGGTCGAACTCCTCGTGCGGCTCGGGTGCGAAGTCGACTACGATTCCGATGCTGGTGTCGTGAGCATCGATGTGCCCGAAGAGGTCGGGATCCAGGCGGATTACGAACTGGTCCGCGCAATGCGGGCGTCGATCTCCGTGCTCGGTCCGCTGACCGCACGGATGCGCGCAGCTCACGTTGCCCTCCCCGGCGGCGACGCCATCGGTTCGCGCGGCCTCGACATGCACCAGGCCGGGCTCGAGGCCCTCGGCGCCGAGGTGCATCTCGATCACGGCTACTTCGTCGCCGAAGCTCCCGACGGTCTGTGCGGAACCGAGATCGTCCTTGAATTTCCCTCGGTGGGAGCCACCGAGAACCTCGTCATGGCCGCCACGCTGGCGCACGGTTCGACGACGATCTCGAATGCGGCCCGCGAACCCGAGATCGTCGACATCTGCACGATGCTCGTCGAGATGGGCGCGGACATCGACGGCATCGGAACCTCTGAACTCACGATCACCGGTGTCTCGGATCTGCGACCGGTGACGCACCGCACGGTCGGCGACCGCATCGTTGCGGGGACATTCGCCTTCGGCGCCGCTCTCAGCGGCGGCGACGTCACCGTCCGCGGAGTCGGACTCGATCTCATGCCGAACATCGGACTCAAGCTCAGGGATTCCGGGGCGAGCGTCGACGACCTCGGGGAGATCAGCCTCGGCGATGGCACCATCGGACAGGGATTCCGCGTCGTCGGAGCCGAACGCCCGCACGCGATCAGGGTCGCGACCATGCCGTTCCCTGGATTCCCCACCGATCTCCAGCCATTCGTCATCGCTCTCAACTCGGTCTCCGACGGCATCGGACTGCTGTCGGAGAACCTGTTCGAGGCACGGTGGCGGTTCGTCCAGGAGATCGCCCGCCTCGGTGCGAAGGTGCGCATCGACGGCAACCACGCGCTCGTGACCGGCAGTGAGAGCCTCTCCGGTGCCGAAGTCGAAGCCTCGGACATCCGCGCCGGTGCCGGACTCGTCATGGCGGCTCTGCGCGCCGGGGGAGTGACCGAGGTGTCGGGCATCGACCACATCGAACGCGGTTACGAGAACTTCGTGCCCAACCTGCGCAGCCTCGGCGTCGATATCGAACGCGTGGAGAAGCGCGACGTCCTCAGCTTCGAATAGCCCACCATTTTCGCCCCGGCAACCTACGATCCGTCTCGAACCGAACCTGCCCGACGGCGTCGGCCCGCAGCCAACTTTCCCGGCACCGGCGCGATCGTCCACGCAGCGCTCGTTCAAGCCGGCGCTCTTCTGTCTAGACTTCTTTTGCTCGTTCAAGACGTACCGCGTCTGTGGAACGGTGGACGGCTCGTCAAGTGCGCTCGGCCTTGAATGAGGTTTGACGACGGCCACATCTGAACCTGCAGACTGCCTTCAAGCGCCGTCTCATCTGCTCGCGGGCCGGAGAATTCGCCATCTGTGCGCACGAGTCGACGGTTATCCACAGGACGGAATCTCGGGGTGGCCTCGACAAGGTCTGGTCGCTCATGCTTGGTGGCATGTATGGATGTCTGACGACGGCCGCTCTCAACGCCGCGGGGTGGGACTGTCATCGAATCAAAACGGCTGAGCGATGCTGTCTGCGGCGTCTGGAGCGTGGGCGATACCTCGTCGCGTCGGTGTGTGACAAGCCGGAACACAGTTTCGTCGCTGCGATCGCCGAGGCGGCGACGACCACTCTGCCCAAGGAGACGAGGGGCCAGCGCAAGCGCGCAGAGGATCTGAGGATCCTGCTCAGGTCATATGTCGATCGCATTCCTCAGGACTCGGTGTTCTCCCATCGCAGCGCACTCGTCGTCCACGGCCTTCCGATTCCGTATCTCGAAAAGGGTGAGGTGTTCGCCGAATCCGTCAACCCTCGCTACGGCGTGCGACTGGCGAACATGCTGGTCAGGCGCCGAGCGCTGGACTCCGGTACACATGAGATCGTCAATGGGATTCCGGTCACGACCGTGCTTCAGACGGTGCACGACATCGCTCGCGACTGCCCGCTGGCATTCTCCGTGGCAGTGCTCGATTCGGCGGTGCGTGAGTCGGTCCTGACGCTCGGCGAGATCCGGACCCATTTCGAGTCTCACCCGGTTCGCACCGGCACTCGGAAGATGCTCACCGCCCTCGACAACGTCGACGGTCGCCGGGAGAGCGTGGCGGAATCGATCTGCGCGGTGCGCTTCGTCGAGCATTCGATGTCCGGATTCGAACCGCAGGTCGACATCTTCGACGAGAGCGGCAGACATCTGGCACGGACCGATTTCGCCGATGTCCACGCGAAAGTGATCGCGGAGGTCGACGGAGCGGCGAAGTATCACCTCGACGGAGCCGATCCACAGCAGTCGTTCGAACGCGAGAGGAGTCGCGAGTATGCACTCCGCAACGAAGGGTGGATGGTCTTTCGCATTCGCTGGAGCGAGCTGTTCTCCGCCGGTGTCTTCCTGCGCATCAAAGAAGCTGTGCGGCGGCGCATGGTCGTCGACGAACGACGGCAGCGGGAAGTGTGATCCCCGGTCTCGCTCAAGGCGGACAGCACCTGTGGACCGGAGCGCGACTCGACAGAGGTGTTCCGCCTTGAACGACCGCAGAGACGTGCGCGTACAGGCGACGGATGCGCGTGGCCTTGAACGACGGCAGAAACCCCACCGAGGCGGGGCGAACTATCCGGTCAGAACAGGCGCGAGTCCGGGTCGTCCATACCCCGCAGCGCGTCGTAGTCGAGGACGACGCAGCGGATGCCCCGGTCCTCGGCGAGCGTACGTGCCTGGGGTTTGATCTCCTGAGCTGCGAAGACCCCTTCGACAGGGCTGAGCAGGGGATCGCGGTTCATCAGCTCGAGGTAGCGCGTGAGCTGTTCGACTCCGTCGATGTCTCCGCGACGCTTGATCTCGATCGCTACCGATCTCTGGACATGATCCTTGGCCAGGATGTCGACGGGACCGATCGCCGTCATGTATTCGCGACGCACGAGGCTGTAACCGGTGCCGAGTGTCTCGATATGCTCGGCCAACAGCTCCTGCAGATGCGCCTCGACGCCGTCTTTGACCAGTCCGGGATCGACACCGAACTCGTAGCTGTCATCGGAGATCACTTCGGCGATGGAGATGATGAGACGGTCCCCGGTCTTCGTCTGGGAGACCTCCCACAACTCGGTCAGACCCGCGGCCGTCTGCTCGGCGTCCGGCTCGAGGTGCCGGATCGTGCACGGGGGAGTCATCCAGTTGAGCGGTTTGTACGAACCGCCGTCGGAATGGATGAGGATCGACCCGTCTGCCTTGAGCATGATGAGGCGGGTAGCCATCGGAAGGTGGGCGGTCAGACGACCGGCATAATCAACGGAGCATTCGGCAATGACAAGACGCACGCGCTTCAGCCTACGTGAGACAATGGGCCAATGCCACGATCTTCATCCTCGCGTCGCACGAACAAATGGCAGCGGAGTCCCAGAGACCTCTCCGATGCGGTGTCCGGGATGCGCACGAGCCGCTCGCTCTCGGACGGGACATGGTCGGTGCAGACGGTGCGAGGCAGCGATTCCGGCAAGGTCTACGTCTGCCCCGGTTGCGGACGTGAGGTCAGTGCGGCTTCGACTCACATCGTCGCGTGGCGGGAGGAAGCCAGGCACGGAGTGGAGATCGGAGTCGACAGCCGGCGGCACTGGCATTCGCGTTGTTTCGATCGTTTCAGGTGATGAGCACGGCCGACGGGGCCTGACCGCGACGCAGCGAGTTCGTGAGTGACGAGGTGGGCCCACGAGTTCACGAACGGCGCGATGATTTCCCGAAGGACCGAGTGGGCCGACGTACGACTCAGCGCAATGACGAAGGGACCCGCGAACGGGTCCCTTCGGACTATTCAACCCTCAGCGATGCGAGCGCCGGCGATGCGATCGCCCGGCGCTCAGCGCAGCGAGTTGCGTGATCGTGTCGTCTTCGAGCTGCCGTTCTTCGAACCTGACACCTGGGCATCGATCGAGATGGTGTCCTCGTCGGTGGCTCCATTGGGCAGGTTCTCGCCCTTCCCGCTCTTGTCAGCGGATTCATCAGAGGCTTCAGCGGACTCACCGTTCGCCTCAGCGGACGTCGAGTCCGCGGTTGCGGAATCGGACGAGGCCACCGAATCGGTCGACTGGGCGCCGGAGGCCTGCGCCTTGGCACCTGCCGTCTTCGCATCGGCTTCGCCGGCCGTCGCGCCGGCGGAGTCCTTCGAGTCCTTGGTGCTCTTGTCCTGGTGTCCCTGTGACTTCGCGACGTTCTGACCGGTCGTGCCGGTCTGAGCGTTCTGCGAACCCGCGGACTCGGTGCCGACGGCAGCGGACTCGGCGGACGCGTCGCTCTTCGCAGCGGAGTCGCCCGATGAGGCAGCGGTCGATTCGGAGTCTCCTCCGTCGGACTCGGCGGGGTCGTCGGCCAGCAGGTCCTCGAGCTCCTGACCATCGGCGATCTGTTCGGTTGCGTGGGCGGCCGACTCGGCTTTCGCCGGATCGATGCTGTCGCCACCCATGACACCTGGCATGGCGAACAGCGAACGCAGCTGATCGAGCTGTGCCGTGATGGTCTTGCGCTGCTTCGTGAGCAGATCCACCTGAGACTGAGCGGAAGCCACATTGCGCTTGGCTTCGGCGGCCGACTCCTCGATGGTGGCCTCTGCGGTGGCGCGAGCCTCGGCGATGAGAGTCTGGGCGCGCGACTTTCCGTCGGCGATGATCTCGTCGGCCTTCTTCACGGCGTCCGTGCGCGTGGCCTCCGCGCGCTCCGCCGCCTCCTTGGCCTCGGCATCGGCCTTCGCGGCGCGTGCCTGGGCATCATCGATGAGCTTCTTGTTCTCGGCCTGTGCTTCTTCGTAGCGCTTCTTACGTTCGGATTCGGCGTCCTTGCGCTTGGCCGCGAGCTCGACGTCGAAGTCGTTGCTGGCCTTCTTCGAAGCCTCATCGCGGGCCTTCGCGGTGGCGAGGAGTTCATCGGCCTGAGCCTGCGCGGTCGCCACGGTCTCTTCGGCCTCGGCTTTCGCCGCGGCACGCAGATCGGCGCCTTCCTTCTCGGCGGTCGCACGCAGCTCGGAGAGTTCGAGGTCGAGGCTCTCGCGGGCCTCCTTGGCCGAAGCGGCGTTGGCCTCCCGGGCCTGGTTGGTCTCCCGCTCGGTCGTCGCCTTGAGCTCGGCGGCGCGCTTCTCTGCGGCCTTGACGGTCTCCTCGGCACGCAGCTCGGCCGAGGAGATGATCGCATCGGCCTCGGACCGCGCATTCGACAGGGTGTCATTGCTCTCGGTGTGCATCCGAGCGCGAGCGGACGCCGCCTCGGCGCGGGCCTTGTTGCGAATGGTCTCGGCATCGGAGTTGGCCTGGGCCAAGGTCTCACGGGCCTGGGATTCGGCGATCTTGAGCAGGTGGTCGATGCGGCTGCCGGGAGGACCCGAGGCCTCGGCATTGTCGTTCGCGGCCTTCTTCAGCTGGGCCTTCGCCTCCGAAAGCTCACCGGCGATCTGCAGCTTCGCCCGGTCGGCATTGATGACCTGACTCCGCGCATCCGCCAGCGCTTTGCGGACCGATTCGACCTCGGTGCGCAGCTGCTGCAGGCGCGAATCGACTTCACTCTTTTCGTAGCCGCGCATCGCTGTGCGGAATTCTTCGGTGGGCGTCACTGAAGCGAACTCCTGTCGTCTGGGAGGGGTGATCTGGGCTGTCCTCGTCCTACTCTAACGGAGACTCCATGAGTGTTGGGTGCGAATGCTCGACAGTGGTCAGAAGCGATCGAAGGCGTAAGACGGGACCCCGTGACCGAGGCCACAGTCTCCTCGACTACGCTGGGTGGTATCGATGACCACACGTGCCGGGATCAGGTTTCCGGCGCGCGGATCCGAGGAGGAACAATGGCAGACGCAGTGATCGTCGCCGGAGCGCGCACACCATTCGGACGGCTGCAGGGAGAGCTGTCGAAACTCAGCGCTGTCGAGCTCGGCGGAAACGCCATCGCCGGGGCGCTGGAGCGTGCCGGCATCAAGGGCGACGACGTCGACTACGTCATCATGGGCCAGGTGCTCCAGGCCGGAAACAGCCAGGGACCGGCACGGCAGGCGGCCGTTGCCGGCGGCATCCCCATGTCGGTGCCTGCCGTGACCGTCAACAAACTCTGCCTGTCGGGCATCAACACGATCACCCAGGCTGCCCAGCTCATCCGCGCCGGTGAGTACGACGTCGTCGTTGCGGGCGGACAGGAATCGATGAGCCAGGCCCCGCACATGCTCATGAAGTCGCGTTCGGGGTATAAGTACGGCGATGTCGTCGCCAAGGACCATATGGACTACGACGGACTCTGGGATGCGTTCACCGATCAGGCGATGGGCGGTCTGACCGAAGACGCCAATGCCGGAGACCGTGAGTTCTCCCGCGAGGAACAGGACGCGTTCTCCGCTCGTTCACACCAGCGTGCGGCCCGGGCGCAGCAAGCCGGTGCCTTCGATGACGAGATCGTCCCCGTCACCATCGCCTCGCGCAAGGGAGACGTCACGGTCTCGGCCGATGAGGGGGTGCGAGCGGAGACGACCGTCGAATCACTGTCCAAGCTGCGCCCATCGTTCCGCAAGGACGGAACGATCACCGCCGGCAATGCCTCGCAGATCTCCGACGGTGCGTGCGCCGTCGTGGTGATGTCTCGTGAGAAGGCCGAGGAGCTCGGCGCGCCGATCCTCGCGGAGATCCGGTCCCACGCCTGGACGGCGGGACCCAATTCGACCCTGCAGCACCAGCCCTCGCAGGCGATCAAGGCCGCCGCCGAGCGCGAAGGCGTGGCCGCGGACTCCTTCGACCTCTACGAGATCAACGAAGCGTTCGCCGCCGTCGGCCTGGCCAGTTCGAAGGACCTCGGCGTCGACGAGGAGAAGGTCAACGTCAACGGCGGCGCGGTGGCCCTCGGCCACCCCATCGGCGCCTCCGGGGCGAGGATCGTGCTCACCCTTGCGCTCGAACTCCAGCGCCGAGGTGGAGGCTCTGGAATCGCCGCCCTGTGCGGAGGCGGAGGTCAGGGCGACTCGCTCATCGTCGCCGTTCCGCCGCAGGCCTGAGGCTCACCTCGGGAGGACGGTGCCGTCGGCATCGTCCTCCCGAGGTGACCGGGGTCGGCACCGCGGGGGACCGTTCTGGTTCCCCGACTCCACAGAAGAAGGAGAGACACCATGCTCGCAGCATTCTCAGTCGCCCCCAGCGGGGGAGAGGGTTCGGATGCATCGGTCCACGACGCCGTGGCAGCGGCCGTGGACATCGTCCGCCGTTCCGGGCTGCCGCACCGCACCGATGCGATGTTCACGACGATCGAAGGCGAATGGGACGAAGTCTTCGCCGTCATCAAAGCGGCGACCGATGCCGTCGGGGAATTCGGCACGAGGGTGTCGCTCGTGGTCAAGGCGGATATCAGGCCGGGATACACCGGGGAGCTCGACGGCAAGCTCGAACGCCTTGAGAAGGCGATCGAGGCCCGCGGCGAGGACTGAGCCTGATTTTCAGGCTTTTCACAGTGACGAGGCTCACGCTGAGGACTACCCTTTTTTCCAACGGGACAAAGGAGATGAACTATGAACGGTGCCAAGTGCTTCTCGATCGCTACGGGCCTGACCCTGTTGGCTCTGCTGGGCTTCATGCTCGCAGGATTCTTTCCGATCATCGTCGACTTCGCGTTCGGCATCGAAGCCGTCGCAGTGATCCTCGCTCTGACCGGTGTCGCAGTGGTGTCCTTCGTGACTGTGCGCAAAGCCCTCGAGCAGGCGGCGCGCCGCTACTGACCGACCGATTTCAGCGTTGAGCCCCGGTTCGTGAGCGCGGACTCAGAGAGTCCCGCTCCGTCCGGGGCCGCTTTCTGTTCTTCCGCGGCCATCGGTTACGATGTGTGAGCCTCCGTAGCTCAGTCGGATAGAGCAACCGCCTTCTAAGCGGTAGGTCGCGGGTTCGAGCCCCGCCGGGGGCGCTTCTCATGCGTGGAATTTCTCAATCGTTCTGCTCCCGACGTCTCAGGTCGGTACCGGCAATTCTGCGCGGATACGGCGTGGCAATTGGTGCCGAGCTGGGAAACCATAGAGAGTGGATGCGTGATGACAGAGAGCAAGAGTGCCGTGACGCCGCCGGTCGGCCAAGCGTTGAACGATATCGTCAAGCGCGTATCCGAGACGCGCTTCACCCTGCGCACCGATGACTTCGAAGACGGTCGCGCTGCGCACTCGGCGCTGACCGTGGAACTGGGCGACTATGTGCTGCCGCGCATCAACCGTGCACGCACCCCCTTCCTCATCGCCGTGGGAGGATCCACCGGAGCGGGCAAATCGACCCTCGTGAACTCACTGGTGGGTCGGAACGTCAGCCCCGCTGGCGTCCGTCGACCGACGACCGGCAATCCGGTCGTGGTCCACAATCCGGCCGATGCGAAGTTCTTCGACCCCGAGCACTTCCTGCCGGATCTGCCGCGCAGCACGGACCCCGAGTCCACTCAGCCGGGCGTCGTCCTCATTCCCGATGACAGCGTCGAGGCGGGATCCGCGATCCTCGACTGCCCCGACATCGATTCGATCTCTGCGACCAACCGCGAACTCTCGCGCCGGACGCTGCTCAGTGCGGACCTGTGGCTTTTCGTCACCACAGCCAACCGGTACGCGGACGCCGCACCGTGGGCGCTGCTGAAGACGGCGGCAGCGCGCAGCACCTCGGTGGCCATCGTTCTGGACAGGGTTCCGCCCGAGGCCAACCGCGAGGTCAGACACCACCTCTCTAGTCTGCTCGCCGAGGCGGGGCTGGCCAACTCTCCCATCTTCTCCGTGGCCGAACTCGAGCTCGAAGACGGTCTGCTTCCGCATGCGGCGATCTATCCGATCCGCTCGTGGGTCGCGCAGGTGGGAGCAGAGGGGGGATCGCTCCAGCGCATTCGATCGCGAACCCTGAGCGGGGCGGTCGCCGCGCTGCCCGGAAGGGTGCGCTCGCTCGCCGACCACGCCGAGGCTCAGGAACAGGCTCACGCCGCATTGGCCTCCTCCGTGGACGAGGTCTTCCGCACAGCCGACTCCCGGCTCGCCGAGGTGTTCTCCGATGGCCGAGTGCTGCACGGTGAGGTGAATGCCAGGTGGCAGGACTTCGTCGGAACGGGGCAGCTGTTCCGCGGACTCGAACCGACCATGGCCCGCATGCGCGACCGGATCTCTGCGGCGGTGACCGGTAAGCACGATGCCGCCACCCCGCTGCACATCGCCATTCTGCGCAGTGCGGCCGTGTCTCTGCGCGAGCAGGCGATCCGTGTGGTCGATGACGTCAACGCCGAATGGCGCAATACAGCGGCAGGAGCCGCGCTCATCGATGAGCAGCCGGAGCTGCGACATGTCGGTTCCGGCCTCGAAGAGGCCGTCAAATCGGCCGTAAGCGGGTGGTCGGACGATGTGAACGCGCTCGTGCGCGATCTCGGCCAGGGCAAGAAGTCCAAGGCGCGTATCCTCTCCTTCGGCGTCGCCGGCGTCTGCGCGGTTCTCGAATACGCAGCCTTCTGGGATCCGCAGCGTTCAGGTACCGCCGAGCCGGCCGCCCGCCACGGCGCAGGTGTGGCATTGAGCCTGGCGGAGACGATCTTCGGCGAGGCGGAGGCACATGATCTCATCGCCTCGATCCGGCAGCGCTTCCATTCTGCCGCTGCGGGAATCGTCGCCGACTGCCGGGCGCCTTTCGACAACGCACTGAGACTATCCGCGGTACCGGCGCGGCAAGCGGACGCGCTGCGTTCGTCCGGTGAACGACTTGAGGTGGCATTGTGAACAGTTCCGCACAGACCGAGATCCGACGTCTGGCCGAAGGCATCCGGCACTCGCTGTCGCTGAGTCAGGACAAGCTCGCCGGTGACGTGCGTGCAGATGCTCAGAATCTGCTCGACCGTGCCGAAGACCGCCTCGGACTGGGGGAGGACTTCACCGTGGTCGCGTTCGCCGGGTCGACCGGATCGGGCAAATCCTCTCTGTTCAACGCGGTCGCCGGCCTCGAGATCGCTCGTGTGGGAGTCCGCCGCCCGACGACGTCGCGGCCGACCGCCTGCGTCTGGGGCGAGGGCGGCAACGATGTTCTGGACTGGCTGCGCGTGCCCGAGCGCAGTCGAACGTGGCGTGAATCGGCACTCGACGGCGACGACCAGCGGCGACTGCACGGACTCATCCTCCTCGACCTGCCCGACCACGACTCGACTGCCGTCGAGCACCGGGTCGAGTCCGACCGCCTCGTCGGGCTCGTCGACGTCGTCTTCTGGGTGGTCGACCCACAGAAGTATGCGGATTTCTCATTGCATTCGGATTACCTGGCCAAGCTCGCCGAGAACAGTTCGAACATGGTCGTGGTCCTCAACCAGATCGACAAACTCAGTCCCGAGGAGCAGAATGCGGCGGTCGATCACCTGCGGCATCTGCTCAATGAAGACGGGTTGAGCGAGACGAATGTCCGTGTGTCCTCGGCAGTGACTCGCGACGGGATTCCGGAACTGCGCAGCATTCTCGCCGACACGGTCGATTCGAAGGACGCAGCGGCCGAGCGTCTGCTCGCCGACATGCAGGCGATGGCCAAACGGATCCGCACCGAGCTCGGGGAGCCGGTGGCACCGCCGGACGAGCTGCCGGGAGCATCGCGTCTGGTGGAGACGATGTCGGACGCCGCGGGAGTCGAGGCAGTGGCGCAGACTGTCCACGATGACTACATCCGCCGCGCGTACCGCAGGACCGGCTACCCGGTGCTCGCCTGGATGCAGCGCAACGCCCCCGACCCGCTCGGGGCCAAGCACGGACAGGGCCGCGACGAGCTTGTGCGGGCCTCGGTTCCGGCCACGACGAAAGCCCAGAACTCGCATGTGAGACTGATGGCGCACGAACTCATCAGCGAATCGGTGGCGACGATGCCGCAGGCGTGGCAGAACGACGCCGCCGAGGCCGAGAAGACGAGCACAGCCGAACTCTCGGAGAACCTCGACTCGGCCGTCACCGCTGTGGATATCACGCGGCAGAGTCCGGGCTGGTGGTCAGTGGCCAACGCCCTGCAGATCATCTTCTTCGTGGCCACGATCGTCGGCATCATCGGAGTCATCGTGTCCGCTCTGGTTGCGGCTCTCGGCTCGGGACCGCTTCCGACGTGGTGCTGGATTCTCAGCATCGGCATCCTCGTGATCGGACTCATCGGCTCGCTCGTCACCTCGCTGATGTCGAAGTCCGCCCGCAGCAGAGGCGCGAAGGAAGCGGCTGCCGATGTCGACGGAAAGCTGCGCGATGCTGTGGGGCAGGTCGCCCGGAGCTCCTACCTCGATCCGGTCAAACGCGTCATCGGCGAACACCGGCAGGCGTTCGAGATGCTCAGCTGAGACTTGCACACACGGGTGAATTGACTCGCGCGTCGATGCCCTGTGGACAGAGATCGTCTGTCCACAGGGCATTCGGTGTCTCTGGACACGATGACGAAGTCCCGGGCTGACTGATGATGCACGCGTCCACCGACGGGCGAGTGCACTCGACAACCCGAAGGAGTCTCCGATGTCCGCCATTCCGATCACACTGACCGGCACCATCGCCACCGCCGCCGCTGCCCGGACACTGCCGTCCGGGCGAGCCTGTGCGTCCTTCCGGCTGGCAGTCAACCACTGGCGCATCGACAAAGACACCGGCGAGTTCATCGACGACGGCACTTCGTGGTTCAGCGTCGACTGCTATGGCGACCTGGCCAGCAATTCTTCGATGTCACTGCAGCCGGGTACTGCGGTGATCGTCACCGGCAGCCTGAAGATCCGTCAGTGGGACAACGGCGAACGCAGCGGGATCGCCCCGACCGTCGTCGCCGAGCACATCGGACCCGATCTGCGCTACGGCACCGCCCACTACCGGAGGTCGAAGACCCCCGATCGCGCCCAGAATCCGGGAAAGCAGGCGTCGACTGATGCCGAAACGACTCAGGGCGAGGGTTGGGACGGACTCGACTCGTCGCCCGTGACCGCATCTGCCGGATCGGACGGCGTGCGAGGCGGCTACTCGAACGCTGTTCCCGGTGCCTATTCGGCCGACGAGGCGAACGACGATGATCGCAGGCAATCGTCAGCTGCCAGCGACGACGCCGACGTCGAGACGGGTGCCGGGGAGAGCGGATCGTCGGAGACGAATCCGGAGTCGGAGTCAAGTGATGATGCGATCGCGCGAGAAACCGCGGCGGCCGCCGCGCCGTTCTGACCGATTCGCTGCCCGCAGAGATCGATCCGATCGGTTAGAGTGAGACTGTCAATCGTCCCCTCCCGCCGAGGTCTCAGATGCGTCTCGTTCCTGTGCTGGGTGCCGCAGCACTGACACTGGCACTGTCGGGCTGCTCGCTGTTGGGCTTCGGCTCAGATGATTCCCAGCCGGAGCCGAAGAAGACCCATCCGACACCGGTCGCGGAAGTGGACAAGGTGCTCAAGGCAGTCAAGCCGATCACCGGCGATAAGGACTCGGTACCGTCGACGAAGAAGTTCTTCAGCACCATGCTCGAAGCCGGGTACAAGCCCGAACAACTCGAAGCCACCCTCGATGAGTCGCCCCTCGGCAACGATGTGCCGTCGAAGATGTTCGGCGTCAAGACCGACAAGGGCTGCGTCGTCGGAGAGATCCGCGCGGGCAAAGCCACGGCTGAACTCATGCAGCCCACAGAATCGACGGGCTCGTGCCTGTTCGGCGAAGTCGACAGGCCCGAAGGCGTCAAGGCGCCCAAGGGGGAGAAGCGCGATGAGGACGGCGACTCGAACGGTGCCGGTCACCTGCCGGGCGAAGACATCAACGGGGAGGATGGCCCGACGGAGTCTCCTCAGCCCAGCGATGACTCGTCCGGATCGAATGACGGAACGGGTTCGCAGGGATCGACGGGTTCGCAGGGATCGTCAGACGACGGCGGTTCCACCTCGGGGTCGGCAGAGGGCGGAGACAGCGACGGTGAGGCTCCGTCTCTCGGCGGGGGATGAGCATCCACCGGAGGCGCCAGTGCAGTTGACCGCCGGTGGTATCGCCGCAGCGTCACGCCGGGCACCGGTCTCACGGTGATCGTCAATTCGCGCTGGGGTGTGCGAAAACGATAGCCTGAGACCACTATGGCCGAATTCATCTACACCATGCATAAGGCGCGTAAGGCGCACGGTGACAAAGTCATCCTCGACGATGTATCGATGTCGTTCTATCCCGGAGCGAAGATCGGTATGGTCGGCCCCAACGGCGCCGGCAAATCAACGATCCTCAAGATCATGGCGGGCCTGGAGCAGCCATCGAATGGTGAGGCTCGGCTCAGCCCCGGATACACCGTGGGCATCCTCATGCAGGAACCCCCGCTGAACGAGGAGAAGACCGTCCTCGGCAATGTTCAGGAAGGCGTCGGCGAGATCAAGGCGAAGGTCGACCGCTTCAATGCGATCTCTGAGGAGATGTCGGATCCCGATGCGGACTTCGACGCTCTGATGGAAGAGATGGGCAAGCTGCAGGAAGCCATCGACGCCGCCGACGCATGGGACCTCGACTCTCAGCTCGAACAGGCGATGGACGCCCTGCGCTGCCCACCGCCTGACGCCGACGTCTCCGTGCTCTCGGGTGGTGAGCGTCGCCGCGTGGCCCTGTGCAAGCTGCTGCTCGAGAAACCGGACCTGCTGCTCCTCGACGAGCCGACGAACCACCTCGACGCGGAGTCTGTGCTGTGGCTCGAGCAGCATCTCAAGTCGTACCCCGGTGCCGTCATCGCCATCACGCACGATAGGTACTTCCTCGACCACGTCGCCGAATGGATCGCCGAGGTCGACCGTGGCCACCTCTACCCCTACGAAGGCAACTACTCCACGTACCTGGAGAAGAAGCGCGAACGGCTCCAGGTGCAGGGCAAGAAGGACGCGAAGCTGGCCAAACGTCTCAAGGACGAACTCGAATGGGTGCGGTCGAACCCGAAGGCGAAGCAGACGAAGTCGAAGGCCCGTCTGGCCCGCTATGAGGAGATGGCCGCGGAGGCCGAGAAGACCCGCAAGCTCGACTTCGAAGAGATCCAGATCCCGGCCGGGCCCCGCCTCGGTGATGTCGTCATCGAAGCTGACAAGATCGAGAAGGGCTTCGACGGACGTCAGCTCATCGACGGTCTGAGCTTCTCACTGCCGCGCAACGGCATCGTCGGTGTCATCGGCCCCAACGGCGTCGGCAAGTCGACCCTGTTCAAGACGATCGTCGGCCTCGAAGAGCTCGACGGCGGAGATCTCAAGATCGGCGAAACCGTGAAGATCTCCTATGTCGACCAGTCCCGCGGCGGCATCGACCCGGATAAGACCCTGTGGGAGGTCGTCTCGGACGGACTAGACTTCATCCAGGTCGGTGCCGTCGAGATGCCCTCGCGTGCGTACGTCTCGGCGTTCGGATTCAAAGGCCCGGACCAGCAGAAGAAGGCCGGTGTCCTCTCCGGCGGTGAGCGCAATCGTCTCAACCTGGCGCTGACGCTCAAACAGGGCGGCAACCTGCTCCTGCTCGACGAGCCGACCAACGACCTCGACGTCGAAACGCTCGGTTCTCTGGAGAACGCTCTCCTCGACTTCCCGGGCTGTGCTGTGGTCGTCTCGCACGACCGCTGGTTCCTCGACCGCGTGGCCACTCACATCCTTGCGTGGGAAGGCACAGAGGAGAACCCGGCGAAGTGGTACTGGTTCGAGGGCAACTTCGAAGCCTACGAGAAGAACAAGGTCGAGCGCCTCGGCGAGGATGCGGCCAGGCCGCATCGCGTCACGCATCGTCGCCTCACCCGCGACTGATCGACTGCCCCAGAGCCTGACACAGCGATGCCCCGGTCACCATGACCGGGGCATCGCTGTGTCAGGCTCTGGGGCAGATGCAACTTCCGAAGTCGGCATCGATCCGCTCACCCGCGATCAGCGGCTCTGCAGTCGACCCGCACCGGCAACCGAGTGTGGTCAGCCACTGCTTCGCCGTCCGAGGCGGGAGAGACCGGCGAACAGCAGCCGGAGGAGCACCGCGCCGACGACGCCGACCACGATGGACAGAACCGCGACGAGTCCCATGTGCATGTCGGTGTTCGACCGCATGAACAGCAGCGCGAGGATCGCGATGACGATGAAGAGAGCCACAGTGACGAGTCGGAGGAGGATGGTGCCGATGATGTCCATCATCGTGGTTTCGTCGCTCATCGTGACTCCTTGACTCGGACCATGCCCTCCTGGGCCACCGTGGCGAGCAGGGTTCCGTCTTGGGCGAAGATGCGTCCATAGCCGAGGCCTCGACCGCCCTGTGATGCCGGGGACTCCTGGACGTAGAGCATCCACTCGTCGACACGGACTCGCCGGTGCCACCACATCGCGTGATCGAGGCTGGCCACCCGCAGACCGGGAGTCCGCCAGGTCAGATCGTGCTGCAGAAGCACGGGCTCGAGCAGGTTGAAATCGCTGGCATAGGCCAAAGCGGCGGCATTGAGCACCGGGTCGTCACCGAACGGGGCGCTGGTGCGGATCCAGGAATGCTGCTCGCGTGACGCGGCTCCTGCCGTCTGAGGAGCGTGCAGGGACGTCTCGACGGGTCGGATCTCGAAAGGACGTTTGGCCAGCCACTCCGTCGTCACCGGGGAATCGTCGTCGCCGATGAGGTCGAGCACCTCGGGGCAGTCCTCAGGTGCCGGCAGCCCGGCCGGCATCTCTTCGGCGTGTTCGAGGCCCGGCTGTTCGTCCTGGAAGGAGGCGATGAGGGAGAGGATCGGTGCGCCCTTCTGATAGGCATGCACACGGCGGGCGGAGAAGGAACGGCCGTCACGGAGCCGTTCGACGCCGAACTCGATCGGCTCGCTGACGTCTCCGGCGCGGAGGAAGTAGCCGTGCAGGGAATGGATCAGTCGATCCTCGGGCAGCGTTGCGGCAGCCGCGACGACGCACTGAGCGAGCACCTGGCCGCCGTAGACGCGTCCGTCCGGCTTGTACTGGCTGTGGCCGATGAAGAAATCCGATTCGCTCGACGCTGCGGTGAAGTCGAGCCGCCGCAGGTCGAGGATCTCGTGCAAGCGTGCAACATTCGCCTCAGCCTCGGTGGGTGCTTCTTCGGTCATAGGTTCTCTCCCTCGGACGGCAGTGCCGTTTCGTACGTACGAGTCACGATCCTATCGCGTGCGACACCACGGGGTGGTAGGTGGCATGATGGGACGCATGCACTCAGGCGCCACCGACCCCCTGCTCGACGATTTCACCCGCGTATTGCTGGACCTGAGATGGGGTGACATGGATGTCTATGGGCACGTCAACAACGTCACCCAGCTGCGGCTGCTCGAGGAGGCACGCGTTCGCACCATCGGGTCCCCGACACACAGCACGGATGCACCGACCACACCCGGCCGGTTCGGCGTCTCTGAAACGATCAGCGGGGTGGAGATCCCTGACGTCTTCGCGGCCGCCTCGGCGACGACCGAGCTGCTCGTGGCCTCTCATGCGATCGAATACCGTACCCCGATTCCGTACCGTTCCGGACCGATCGCCGTCGATCTGGTCATCAGTGCCGTCAGCCCGGCCTCGGTGACGGTCGGCTACGTCATCTGCGAACCCGACGGTTCCCGCGCGTACACCGTCGCCGAGACGGTCGTCGTCTTCATCGACAAGGCCTCCGGTCGACCGAGGCGGCTCAGCGAAGGCGAGACCGAAGCCATGGAATCCGTGCTCGGCGGCCCGGTTCCGCTGCGGAGGACGCGCCGGTGACTATGCTCGAGATCGCCGACCCGCTGGCCATGCGCGACCTGTCCGCCTTCACCTCGCTGGCCCACCGCGCCGACTCCGACGGGGTGATGCGCCTGCAGGTCTTCTCCGATGTCCTCGCCGCTTCGGTGGCACCGCTGTTTCCGCATGGGATCGGCGACCCGACCCCGCTCGTCCTCGGCATGCGGATGCTGCGGCTGCGCGGATCGGAACTCGACGGACTCGACGAGGCGGTGCCCCTGTCCAACCTGCTCGATCGCTTCGCCCGGGAGGAGAACGGCGCCTCGCTGCCTGTGCCTCCGAATTCGGTGCTTGTGTCCTGGACCGGCATCGCGCCGCCGCGCACCGGATGGCAGATGCGCGACACGATCACGGTGGGCGACCTTCATAGCGCCGCGGCCGAGGGCATCGAAGAGATCAGCGCCGGTGCGCCTCAGGGTTCGGGAGGTCATGCGGTCAAAGCGCTGCGTTCCCGGGTGTGGTCACGCCGAATGACGGGTGCCGCCGGCACCGGACTGCCCGGCGGCCTGGCTTTCGCGGCCGCAGCGCTGCGCTTCATCCCGACAGCCGGGCGCGACGATGACCGGGAGCTGAGCGTCATGGAAGCCTCGGGTTGGCTGCGCATCGCCGCACCGGGAGGCCATCTGCTCACCCGCGCCCGCGGGTGACGCACCCGTGCTCACCTGATCAGCGGATGTTGGGGTTCGCGGAGTTGACCATCGCGGTCGCCGCCCGCTGAAAGTAGTCCCAGAACATCTCGTCGTAGAGCGGAGGCAGAGCGACGTCGTCGAGGGCCGCGCGCATGCAACGCAGCCAACGGTCCCGTGCGTCGAAGTCGATGGGGTAGTCGAAGTGACGCATCCGCAAGCGCGGATGTCCGCGCTGCTCCTGATAGGTCGACGGTCCGCCGAAGTACTGCTCGAGGAAGGTCTGCAGGCGGTGCTTCGCCCCGGTGAGCTCATGTCCGTCGGGGTACATGGCAATGAGCTGAGCATCCTTGTCGACATGCTCATAGAAGACATCGACGAGGCGGGTGAATGTCCCGTGTCCGCCGACGGCCGCGAAGATCGAATCGTCACTCGTCTGCGTCATCGCTCGACCCTTCGCTCGGTGAGTCCTCCTGCGCGGTGGCACGGATCTCCTGCTCGCTGGGCAGAGGGGAGGGGGATTCGTCGCTGTTCGCGGTCGAGGACCTCTGCCCCCGACGCTCGTCCCGGCCACGCTCGTCCCGCACCGAGGTGGTGACGACGGATCCGGTCACGGAGCTCTCTGCGGAGCCCTCCTCGGAAGACTCCTCGTCTGTGGCCGGCAGTGTGCGCAGAACGGTCTCCTGGACCATTCCGATCTGTCCTCCGCGCTCGGCCAGCTCCGTCATCAGCTCGGCTCGGAAAGCGCGTTCGACCATCCACTGCTGGTTCGGTTTCGTCTTGACCATCGTGCGGATGACCCGGTACGACCCGGACAGGGACTGCACGCCGGCGATCTCCGGATCCTCGAGCATGGCCCGAGCGATCTCGGGGTCCTTCTTCAGTGTGCGGGTGACGTTCGCGGTCATCTCACGGTAGTCGTCCATCGAGGTCCGGTAGTCGATGGGGATGTCGAGGACGGCGCGGGCCCAGCCCTGGGAGAGGTTGCCCACTCGCAGGATCTCGCCGTTGCGCACATGCCACAGGGTGCCGGTGAGGTCGCGGACCTGGGTCCGGCGCAGACCGACGTCCTCGACCTCGCCGACGGCTTCGCCCAGATCGACGGTGTCGCCGATTCCGTACTGATCCTCGATGACGATGAAGAATCCCGACAGGTAGTCGCGGACGAGCTCCTGCGCACCGAAGGCGATGGCGACACCGGCGATACCGGCCGATGCGAGGATCGGCGCGATGTTGAAGTTCAATGCGTCGAGGATCATGAGCGCGGCGATGACGCTGATGAGGATCGTCGTCACCGAGGACAGCATGCGTCCGACGGTCTTCGCCCGCTGCGCGCGCCGTTCCTTGATCGTCTGCTGATCGATGCCCGTCCGCTGTGCTTCGAGCGCGGTGGCGGAGAACTTCGTCAGCCCTGCTCCGTCAGCCTTCTCGCTGCCGACAGTGCCTTTCGCGACCGCGGTGGTGAAGCGGCGGATGAAGTACCGGACGATGAGGTTGACGACGAAGGCCAAGATGACGATGACCGTGATCTGCAGCGGAGCACCGAGGAGGAACGACCAATCGAAGTCACTTGCGGCTTGAACAGTGGTATCCATTGCGTCAGAAGTCATGATCTCTCGAGACTAGCCCTCGAGGTTCAATGATCCCTTGGAAGCGCTGGACACTCGCTGAACCTCCAGCGCTCGTTCGACCTCGGCGAGGTTCTCCCTCATCAGCCTCAGCAGGCCCTTCGGTGCCGCGGGATGATCAGCCAGCCACTTCTGGGCGGCCGAGACCGTGACGGAACTCACCGGTGGGAACAGTCGCAGAGTCATCGTCTGCGCGGTCTCGAGGGTTCTGGTCTCCCACCAGCCGGCGACGCGGTCGAAGTACTCATCGGCGAACGGCCGCAGCGGCGACTGCGGGGCGATGATCCCGCCATCGGGTCGCTGCAGCCCGGAGCCGAAGCCGAGCGCGAGGGCCCCGAGTTCGGAGTTCGGCAGGTCCAGATCGTCGACGAGGCGGGTGAAGGTCTCGGACTTCGCTGCCGAGGTAGGGCGGGAGGCCCTGGCGGTCGCGGCCTGGCGGGCGCCGGTGGCGGTGGGATCACGGCGGCTCATCTCCTCGACGGCCGAATCGTCGACGGCGTCGTTGGCACACAGGCCGATGAGGATCTCCCAGGTGAGATCGGTGTCGAGGGCGATCCCGGAGACCGTTTCGCGTGCGGGGTCGAACCATGATCTCAGCCGGTGCAGCTGTTCCTCGGTGACGGCGTGCCTGATGAACCCACGGACGAACTGGAAGGCCTGATCGGTGCCCTCCTCGATGGTTCCGAGCAGCTCGATGAACCGGTCGGCGAGTCGCGCATGCGTCGCGGTGCGCTGCTCGGGCGGCAGATAGGACGAGACTGCGGTGTCGAGCTGGCGCATCTGGGTGAGCAGTCCCGACGAATGGGTGATCGCACCCAGATGGGTGATGACGGTGTCGAGGTAGTCCTGGACCGGACGCTGTCCGTCGCGGACCTCGTCCCACAGGGTGGCCAGCACGAGCAGCTGGGTGAGCGAATCGTCGAAGTCGCTCAGCCGGCGGGCAGCGGTGGCCATGCTGCGATCGTCGAACCGCACCTTGGTGTAGCTGAGGTCGGCATCGTTGACGACGATGACGTCCGGGCGGGGCAGTCCCCTCGCCTCGTCGACGGTGACGGCGGCGGAGTCGATGTCGATGGGGAACGAATGGGTGCGGGTCAGGCGTCCGTCGCCGGAATCGGAGTAGAAGCCGATTGCGAGTCGATGCGGACGCAGGGACGGGGTCGGCTGCCCTTCGAGCGACCACGGAGCCTGGGTGACGCGCAGGCTCTCGATCACCTCGGCGTCGGCTTCACCCGTGGTCTCGAGGTCGGCTTCGATGAGATTGACACCGGACTCCTCGAGCCACAGTTTCGACCAGCTGGTCAGATCTCGACCCGAGGTGGCGGCGAGCTCATCGAGCAGATCGACAAGCTCCGTGTTCGACCAGGCGTGCTTGTCGAAGTAGCGCTTGAGCCCGGTGAAGAACTCGTCGCGACCGACCCAGGCCACGAGCTGTTTGAGCACCGAGGCACCCTTCGCGTAGGTGATGCCGTCGAAGTTGACCTCGACATCCGCGAGGTCCTCGATCGCTGCGACGATCGGGTGGGTGCTCGGCAGCTGATCCTGACGGTAGGCCCAGGACTTCTCGATCGTGGCGAAGGTCGTCCATGCATCGGCGAACTTCGTCGCCTCCGCCGTGGCCAGCGTCGACATGAACTCGGCGAAGGACTCGTTGAGCCACAGATCGTTCCACCAGCGCATGGTCACGAGGTCGCCGAACCACATATGGGCGAGTTCGTGGAGGACGGTGACGGTTCGCCGCTCGACGAGCGCCCCGGTCGGACGGGATCGGAACACATAGTTCTCGAGGATCGTCACGGCGCCCGCGTTCTCCATCGCCCCGGCATTGAACTCGGGTACGAAGAGCTGATCGTACTTCTCGAAGGGGTAGGAGACTCCGAACTCGCGTTCGAAGAACTCGAAGCCGGCCTTCGTGACGGCGAAGAGTTCGTCGGCGTCGAGGTAGTCGAACAGCGAGGACCGGCAGTACAGGCCCAGCGGGACCGGAGACCCGTCCGAGGAGGTGAGCTCCGAATGGACCGACCGGTAGGGTCCGGCGATGATCGCGGTGATGTAGGACGAGATCGGGGTGGTGGGAGCGAACTGCCACACGGCCATTCCCTCGATCGGCACCTCGCCGAGGTCGGTGAACGTCTCTTTCGGGTCGCCCGGGGTCGGAGTCGGGGAGTTCGAGACGACCGTCCACTTCTCGGGGGCGACGACGGTGAAGGAGAAGGGGGATTTGATGTCCGGCTGCTCGAAGACGGGGAACACGCGCCGGGCATCGGGCACCTCGAACTGCGAATAGAGATAGACCTCGTCATCGACCGGGTCGACGAAGCGGTGCAGGCCCTCTCCAGTGTTCATATACCAGAAGTGCGCGTCGATGACGAGCTCGTTCTCGGCGGCGAGACCGGGCAGGCTGATGCGGGCGGGGGAGACCACCTCGGCGAGTTCCAGGTCGAGACCGTTGAGACGCACGCGTTCGACGCTGGCGGTGATGGCATCGATGAAGGTCGTCGACTCCGGTGCGGCGGTGAACCGGATCCGGGAGCGCACGCGGAAGCTCTCACCCTCCCCTGTGAGGATCAGGGTGTGCTCGTAGCTCGAGACGTCCACCAGGGCTGACCGTTCGCGTGCTTCGTCGCGGGTGAGGTTGTATTGCGGCACAGTGAGGTGACCTTCGCTTCGGGAACCGGGTGTACTCGGCCATTCTTTCATGGACGACCGACACGGCGGCCGAATTCCTCTCCCCGGCATGACTCGACCGCGATCCGACCGCTTTCAATGCGTTCGGACCTTGTTGGTAGATTGAGCATCAGAACAGCGGGTGCCCTCCGCGGCACGTGCACAACCCGAGAATGAGGAGAGACAGTGAGCAAGGAAACACTCGATCTGTGGTTCGACACTGCGTGCCCGTGGGCCTGGATGACCTCCCGCTGGGGGCTCGAAGTGGCGAAGGTGCGCGACGTCGAGGTGAAGTTCCGGCCGATGAGCCTCAACTTCCTCAACCGCGACAAGGACATTCCCGGTGACTACCGAGCGCTGATGAATCGTGCGCTGGCTCCGATGCGGATCGTCACCGCCGCCATCGCCGAACACGGCGACGAGGTGGCCGAACCGCTCTACACCGCCATCGGCACCCGCATCCACCCGGGCGGAGAGAAGGACTTCGAGAAGGCCGTCTCCGAGGCCCTGAAAGAGGTGGGGCTGCCGGCAGATCTCATGAAGTACGGCGAGACCGACGACTACGATGCGGCGCTGCAGACCTCCCACGATGAGGCTCTGTCGCTCGTCGGCGACGATGTCGGAACCCCGATCTGTCGCGTCGCGGGCACCGCGTTCTTCGGACCCGTCGTGACTCCGGCGCCGAAGGGTGAAGCCGCGGGCCGTCTCTTCGACGGTGTCCTCGCGGTCGCCTCGACACCCGGCTTCTTCGAGCTCAAGCGCACTCGCGACGTGGGACCGATCTTCGACTGAAGACCCACCCTCTCGATCGCTCAGACATCGACCGCTCAGACACCGACCCGACCGCTCAGACACCGAAAGGCACACAGATGAAGGTTCACCTCGGCACCGACCATGCCGGATTCGAATTCAAAGAGGTCCTCAAGGCCCACCTCGACGAGGCGGGGCACGAGATCGTCGACCACGGCGCCCTCGAATACGACGCCCTCGATGACTACCCGGCGTTCTGCATCGCCGCCGCCCAGGGCGTCGTCGACGACCGGGCTGCCGGCATCGACGCACTCGGCGTCGTCATCGGCGGCTCCGGCAACGGCGAGCAGATGGCGGCCAACCTCGTCAAGGGTGCACGTACGGCCTTGGCCTGGAACCCGGAGATCTCGAAGTTGGCCCGCCAGCACAACGACGCGCAGATCGTAGCGGTCGGTGCCCGCCAGCACCCGGAGGCCGAAGCGATCGCGATCGTCGACGCGTTCCTGGCCGAACCCTTCTCCGGCGACGACCGTCACTCACGCCGCATCGCCATCATGGCCGACTACGAGGAGCAGGGCCAGCAGGCCCTGTGACAGACAGGCCGCCATGACTGGGGGACGCGCGAGAACCGAGATGGTCGCGATGGCAACGGGAAACGCTGCGGACGGAGGAGCGCTGTGAGGATCCGAGGCGCAGTGCTGCGTGAGATGGGGCGGCCCCGTCCGTTCGCCACCTCGCAGCCGATGACGATCGAGGCCCTCGAACTCGACTCGCCCGGCCCCGGTGAAGTGCTCATCCGGATGCGCGCCGCCGGCGTCTGCCACTCGGACCTCTCCGTCGTCGACGGCAACCGGCCCCGACCTCTGCCGATGCTGCTCGGCCACGAGGGCGCCGGCGTGGTCGAGGCGCTCGGGGAGGGGGTGGACGACCTCGAGATCGGACAGCAGGTCGTCACGGTGTTCCTGCCCCGTTGCGGGGAATGCGCGAACTGCCGCACCGACGGCAAACTCCCGTGCTCTCCGGGCAGCGCGACGAACGGCGCAGGGACCCTGCCCTTCGACGAACACAAGGTGCGACTGCACGATCACACCGGCACCGAGGTGCTCCACCACCTCGGCGCGTCCGTGTTCGCCACCCATGCGGTGCTCAACCGTGCCTCACTCGTGCCGATCGATGATGACATTCCAGCGCCGATCGCCGCGGTGCTCGGCTGTGCGGTGCTCACCGGCGGGGGAGCGGTGCTCAACGCCGGCCGTCCCGGCCCCGATGACGAGGTGATGATCGTCGGCCTCGGCGGTGTCGGCATGGCCGCGCTCATCACCGCGCTGTCGATCGACACCGCGGGAGTCATCGGGGTCGACGCGAACCCGGACAAACTCGTGCGAGCGAAGGAGCTCGGAGCCGACGAGGTCTACACCCCGGAGCAGCTCGGAGACCGGAAGGCTCCGATCGTCATCGAATGCGTCGGACATGCCCGCGCATTCGAGACCGCGTTCGCAGCGACGGCCGTGGGCGGGACGACGGTGACGGTGGGGCTGCCCGCCCCGGATGCGCAGTCGCACATCACCCCGGTGACGCTGACGGCCGAGGCGCGCACGGTGATCGGCTCCTACCTCGGTTCGGCGGTGCCGAGCCGGGACATCCCCGTCTACGCCGATCTGTGGAGGGCAGGCCGGCTGCCGGTCGAGGAACTCATCTCCGACACCATCGGTCTGAACGATCTCAATTCGGCCTTCGACGCCCTGTCCGACGGTCGGGTCGTGCGACAGATCATCGACTTCGAGGCGTGAGCGAATGACGAAGCCGCCCGGACCTGATGGTCCGGGCGGCTTCGGTGCGTCGGGATGACAGGATTTGAACCTGCGACCCTCTGTTCCCAACACTGCAGAGAGGTGTTTGCAGAGTACGACCTCGACGGTGAGGTCTGTGCTCATGGATCATACGGACGTAAGTGCGGATGGCAGCACGCCTGCGGCGGAGGTGCTGTGCTGGTCGTGGGTCAGTCAGCAGGTGTGAGGCGGTGCACTGACTTCCCGGCTGTGTATCGTTCGGCCCGGACAGACTCAGTCACGATGCGGTCTGAGCCCCTGATCGTTCGCGAACACCAGGTAGGATTCTGGCCATGAGCGATGACTTTGGGCCCTCTGAGACTCCGTTGTTTCTCAGGACCTTTGCCAATCGGAAGTGCACCAGCCTGACTGCAACCCTCGTGCTGGACGCCGGGCTTACGGCCCTGTGGTTTTGGCTCACGGTCTTCGAGTGCACGTGGCCGCCCGTGATTCTCGGGAGTGCGCCGCCATCGGAGTTGATCCTGCTGGCGGGATTCGGCGTTGCCAACGCCCTGCTTTATCCATTCTCGCGCGAGATCTACTTCCGGGCGACGGCTTTCATCCCGCGAGTCATCGCGTGGGGCGGCAGTCCGTTATGGATGACTTTCGGACTCCTCCTCCTCATCGTGCGGTTCGCCGCATTCATCTACACGTGGCTGCTCGCCATTCCTCTGGGCCTCGTGGGACTGGTCTATCTCACCTGGCAGGAGCGAGCCGGACGTGGATACCGCATCGTTTCGTGACTCGGGGAGGGAGCTTAGTCGACGTTGCGCGGCCCTCGATACCCGAGGCGTGAGCGAATGACGAAGCCGTCCGGACCTGATGGTCCGGGCGGCTT